>CAZCBM010000001.1:0-59420 GCA_964496805.1 uncultured Rhodospirillales bacterium
TGGCAGCGGCTTCAGTACCCTTTTCGGGTCGGTTGGCTCCTTTCGGGGTGGGTTTGCCCGGCGGGTGCCCTATCCTGGTCTGGTCCGCCGTTGCTGGGAGATGATCCCCTGCAAAAGGGACATGACGAGGCGGGTCGTCTTCGGCTAAAGGGGCGGGATCAGCACGCGCTGTTCCTGCCCCCTGCACCCCCCGGAGCCGCCCCCATGGCCGCCAAGACTGCTGTCACCCCCACCCGCGCTGACGATTATCCCGGCTGGTACCAGGCGGTCATCCGCGCTGCCGACATGGCGGAGAATGCGCCCGTGCGGGGGTGCATGACCATAAAGCCCTGGGGCTACGGCATTTGGGAGCGGGTGCGGGATGAGCTGGATCAGCGCATCAAGGACACGGGCCACGACAACTGCTATTTCCCGCTGTTTATCCCCATGCGCTTCATCAAGAAGGAAGCCGAGCATGTGGAGGGCTTTGCCAAGGAAATGGCCGTGGTCACCCACCACCGCCTCTCCAACGTTGATGGCGAACTGACCCTGGATGGCGAACTGGAAGAGCCGCTGATCGTCCGGCCCACGTCGGAGACCATCATCGGCGAGGCGATGGCCGACTGGATCCGCAGCTATCGCGACCTGCCCTTGCTGCTGAACCAATGGGCCAATGTGGTTCGGTGGGAGATGCGGCCGCGCATCTTCCTGCGCACCTCCGAGTTTCTGTGGCAGGAGGGGCATACTGCCCATGCCACCGATGAAGAGGCCATGGCGGAGACCGAACAGAACCTGGAGACCTACCGCCAAGTGGTGGAAGATCTGATGGCGATCCCGGTGATCCGCGGGCGTAAGTCGGAGTCTGAGCGCTTCCCCGGCGCCAAGGAGACCCTAACCATCGAGGCCATGATGCAGGATGGCAAGGCGCTGCAGGCGGGCACCAGTCACCATCTGGGACAGAGTTTCGCCAAGGCCGCCAACATCCGCTACCAGGATAAGGATGGCGGCCTTCAGCATGTCTGGACCACCAGTTTCGGGGCCTCGACGCGCCTGATTGGCGCGCTGATCATGACCCACGGCGATGACAACGGGCTGCAGTTGCCGCCGCGTATTGCCCCAACTCAAGTGGTGATCGTCCCTGTGCTGCGGGGGGATGAGGGTGATGCCCCGGTGCTGGAGGCCTGCCAGAGCTTGGCCGGGCAGCTTCGCGCCGTTGCGTATGAGGACCAGAAGGTCCGGGTCAAGGTGGACGCCCGCGATATGCCAGGGCCGGACAAACGCTGGGAGTGGATCAAGAAAGGTGTGCCGCTGCTGGTGGAGATCGGCCCGCGGGACATCGAGAAGGGCGGCTGCGCTGTCATCCGTCGCGACCAGTTGGATGCCAAGAAGACCTTCCCCCCGATCAGTGCCTTGGTGGAGGGTGTTGCGGGCCTTTTGGCAGAGATCCAGGACGGGCTTTTTGCCCGCGCTCTGGCCTACCGTGACAGCATGTTGCGCACCGATGTCACCGACTGGGAGAGCTTCAAGGCCCATTTCGAGGGCGAGGGTACGGGTTTCGTGCGTGCGTCCTGGTGCAACACACTGGAGAGCGAAACGCGCTTGAAGGAGCTTGGCGTCACCGTTCGCTGCCTCCCCCTGGATCAGGGAGATCTCACTGGCAAGGCTTGCGTCCTGACCGGCGCGCCGGCGGCGGTGGAAGCGGTGTTCGCCAAAGCATACTGAGGCGATCACCCTGTCGCTGTGGCGGCCCCTGCGAGGGCCGTCAAGGAGAGCCGTGAAGCGTGCAACACTGATGACTTCTGAAGCGGTGGTGGGTTTCGCCGAAGGCACCCCCCAACCGCTTCCGGAGGATACGATCACACTGAACGGAGAGCCGCTCTCCCCCACCCTTAGCGCTCACGGATCCAAATCACCATGCGGCTGACTTGGGAGGCGCTGGCGTTGGCGTTGCGGTACCAACTGCCAACGAAATTGTTGTTCCTGTGGAACATGCTGTTCTGCCAACAGTTGGTGTACCACCAACCGCCGTTGTAGCTGACATTGTTCCGCGCACAATTGCTGGACCACGTGTCATTGTCTCGGTCCCATGTGGTGAACGCCTGCCCGCGAATATCGTTACTGGTGCAGCTGCTGTAGGAATTCCGCAGGATCCAGCTGCTGCCGCAGCCGCCCCAACTGATCGCATAGGTGCTGCCTGAGATACTGAAATCCGTGTGGCTGAGATCAGGGTCGCCGTTGCCGCCCTGGTTGTCGATAAAGAAGTCGTTTTGGCTGTAGGTGCTGGTAAAGGCGGACCATGCCCCCAGGGGCATCCAATAAAACCCAGTGGAAGGCGACGGGGTGCCATAGCCGTTCTGGGTGTACATGTCCCACCCGCCAGCGGCCACGGTCGTCCCGTCTGTCGCCGTCACGGTTGCGCTGCCATCGCCGCCCACCGCCAGCTTTTCAGAACTGGACATTCCGGTGGCCGACGTTGCCAGCAGCATCCAGCCACCCCCATCGCGGGATTGGTCACAATAAACCTCCAGCGGCCCAAAACCGAAATCCACGGTATAGGTACCGCTGCCGGTCTGGCCACTGTCCAACAGGGCCTTGCAACTGGTGGCGGTGGTGACGCTGACGGAAACGGTTGCGGTGTCTGATCGGCCGTCCGCCCCTTGAACGGTATAGCTAAACTGGACCCCACTGGCGGCCGAAGGAGTGACCTGGATGGCCGAACCGCCCAGGCTGACACTGGTGCCAACGGCGCCGCCAACCCCGGTTATGCGCAACCCCTCGCCGTCATCATTTGATAGAAGGTCCTCTAGCGGAACGCTGAGGATGGCCCCCAATTGGATGGGGCCAACCGTGTCATCGCTGGCGCGCGTGGCCTCAAAGTCGGGGGCAGGGGTTGCCCTGGTGCCGTCCAGGGTGCTGGCAACACCGGTGAACAGCTCAGTCGTGCTTTCACCAACTCTATTTACGGCCGTCAGGGCCCCCAAGGCGATCAGACCAACCCCCAAGGCATAGGTCAGCGCCGTGGCGCCCCGACGCCTGCCGTTGCTTGAATGCATGTCCTGGCCCAAAGCACTCACCCCTGCCTGCGGATACCCATGGGCGGAAGGTGTGACCCCCTCAGCAGAGGCTGTCAAGGAGCGGACCGATCAGGCGGCAGCGGTCGCGGCTCCGGCACCCAGGACCCCAAGCGTGTAGCGCGCAATCATCCGCTCCTCGTCCGTGGGCAGGACGAACACCCGCACGCGGGAACGATCCGAGCTGATGACAGTCGCATGGGTTTGGTTGCGGTGAGTGTCTAGCTCCACCCCCAACCATCCGGCGTCAGTCAACACCCGCTCGCGAATGCGCGCGGCGTGCTCGCCAATGCCACCGGTAAAGACGATGGCATCGAGCCCCGCCAGGACGGCCGCCAGCGCACCCAACTCCCGTCGCACACGGAAGACGAAATAGTCGATGGCTCGGGCTGCGTTGGGATCATCGCTGGCCTCCAGGGTACGCATGTCGGCGGCGATCCCGCTCATACCCTTGAGCCCACTGTCCTTGTAGATCAGGTCGGTGACGTCCCCGACACTCATGCCCTTCTGTTCCATCAGATAGAGCAGCACACCAGGGTCGATCTGGCCACAGCGGGTGCCCATGGGCAGCCCATCGACGGCGGTGAAGCCCATGGTGGAGCCCACCGATTGCCCATCTTGCATGGCACACATGCTGGCCCCGTTCCCCAAATGCGCCACCACCACCCGCCCGGCGGCATGGTGAGGGGCGATCTGGCGCAAGCGGCGGGAGATGTAGTCGTAGCTTAGCCCATGGAACCCGTAGCGCCGCACCCCCTGTTCATAGAAACGGGGAGGAAGCGCGAAGGTGTCATTCACCCAGGGGTGATGGCGATGGAAGGCGGTGTCAAAGCAGGCGACATTGACGGCCTGCGGAAAGGCTGCCTGGGCGCCGCGGATGCCGGCCAGATTGTGAGGCTGATGCAGCGGCGCCAGGGGAACGAAGGTCTCCAGCGTCTCCAGCACGGCTGGGGTGATGGCCACGGGCTCCGCAAAGTCCGGGCCGCCATGCACCACCCGATGACCCACCGCCGTGACATCCAGGTCCGCTTGCGCGCCCTGCAGGGCGGTCAGGGTCTGGGCCAGAGCCTCCCCATGGGCGGTCTCTTCCGCGCTGGGTTGGGTCAGTCGCTGATCCACCACCTTCTCGCCACGCGGGGTCCGGAGCGTCAACTGCGGATCGGTCCGCACCCGGTCCACCTGACCGCTGAGGCGCTCGATCAACCCATCTTCGGCGCCCCCACGCTCAAAGACGCCGATCTTCAGGCTGGAGGAGCCCGCATTCAGGGTCAGCAGCGTCATTGCGCTGCCTCCTTGTGGACAGCCTCACTGGCCTCTGCCAGGGCCGTCACGCGGCTGGTGCCGGTTTCTTTGTAGTGCTGAGACAAGACCGCCAAAGCGCAGGAAATGATCCGCGCCCGGGCGTCGTCGGCCCGGCTGGTGAGCATGATGGGCACCTTCGCGCCCATGCACAGGCCGGCGGCGTTGGCGTGGGCGATGTAGATCAACTCTTTGGCCAGCATGTTGCCCGCCTCCAGGTTGGGGCAGATCAACACATCGGCACGGCCGGCCACCAAGCTGCGGATGCCCTTGGTCCGGGCGGCTTCCACATCCACGGCGTTGTCGATGGCAAGCGGGCCATCCACCAGACCGCCCTTGATCTGGCCCCGGTCCGCCATTTTGCTGAGCACGGCCGCATCCAGGGTGGACGGAATCGCCGGCACCACCGTCTCGACAGCGGACAGGATCCCCACCTTTGGCTCTGGCATGCCCAGCGCATGGGCTAAGTCGATGGCGTTCTGGGTGATATCCACCTTGGTTTGCAGGTCGGGCGCGATGTTGATGGCCGCGTCGGAAATCAGGGTGAGGCTGTCCCGACCCGGGACTTCCAGGACGAACACGTGGGACAGACGGCGACCGGTGCGCAGGCCGTGGCTGCGATCCAGCACCGCGCTCAGCAGTTCATCGGTGTGCAGATGCCCCTTGGAAATCGCCTGCACCTCCCCCGCACCGGCCATGCGGGCGGCACAGACGGCAGCATCATGGGGGTCATCGCCGGTGTCGATGACCTCGCGTCCCTCAAGGGTCACGTCCACCTCTGCCGCGGCCTGCTCGATGCGCTGACGGTTGCCGATCAGCACGGGTTCAATCAGGCCGGCTTTGGTGGCGGCGATGGCGGCGGCCATGGGGTCTGCTTTTTCAGGGCAGACGATGGCGGTTCGCATCGGCGGCAGGTCCTCACAGGCCGCCATGAGCCGATCGAACAGGGCGTGCCCACTGACCAGCAGGCCAGGTAGGTCGCTGGTGGGGCGCTCCATACGCACCGAAGGGGGTTTGACCGTCGCGGTCCCCGTGGCCAGGGTCTCGCCGGCGCCATTGATCAGGCTGAGGGCGAAGAACACATGGCTCGGCGCGTCCTTGGCCGTAACTTCCACCCGCACCGTGAGGGTATCGCCCACCTGCGCGTGGGCCAGGAAGCTGATCTCCTGCGCCAGCAACTCACTGCCAGCACCGGGGAGGATCATCCCGAACACCGCACTGAACAGGCTGGCAGCCCAGGCGTTTGGAACCACGGCTTCCGGCTGGCCGTCGCCATCACCATCGCTGTCTGGCAGGGTCAAGGGGTTCCGGTTGCCGCTGGCGTGGGCGAACACGATCAAGTCGGTTTCGTTCACACGGCGGCGGATCTCCGCCGTTTGCCCGACGCTGATATCGTCGAACAGATGGTTGCGTCCCAGTGTCTCGATGCTCATTTCGCCCACTCCTCTGGCTCACGCCATGATGTTCTGACCGCCATCAATGTAGACGAGGCTGCCTGTTACATTTCTTGCGTGATCACTGGCCAGGAACGCGGCATAGGCGCCCACGTCTTTTGGTGTGGCAAGATGATGGGTTGGGGCTTCGGCGGCGGCGGCGGCCAACAACTCGTCGAAGTGATCGATGCCGCTGGCTGCCCGGGTGGCCATCGGGCCAGGCGATAGGGTGTGAATGCGGATGCCCTGCGGCCCCAACTCATGGGCCAAGTAGCGCGTGGTGCTCTCCAACGCTGCCTTTACCGGTCCCATCATGTTGTAGTGCTCCACCACCTTGATGGACCCATAGTAGCTGACGGTCAGGCAGGTGCCGCCGTCGGGTTGCATCAAGGGTTCGGCATGGCGGACCATCCGCACGAAGCTGTGGCAACTGATGTCCATGGCCTGAGCAAACCCGGCGGCGGAGCTGTCCACGACCCTGCCATGCAGGTCTTCCTTGGTCGCAAAAGCAATGGCGTGGAGACAGATGTCCAGGCGTCCATAAGTGTCCCGGATGGCCTTGAACACGGTGTCCATCTGATCGTCCTGGCTGACATCCAGCGGCAGGAACAGCTCAGCACCCAACTCCTCTGCCAGGGGGCGAACCCACTTTTCCGCTTTGGCGTTGAGATAGGTGACGACCACCGTCGCACCGGCATCCCGAAATGCCCTGGCGCAGCCATAGGCGATGGAGTGGTCGTTGGCGATGCCCACCACCAGGGCGATCTTTCCAGTCAGGTCGATCATGCCGCGTGCTCCTCCTGCTCCAGCACTACCCACCGCGCAGGACCAAAAAGGGGGCGCGGTCTGCATAAGAGAAGGCTATATTGCAACGCAGCATCCCGCAAGCACGCTGCTCAAGGATGCGGCAATGCGTTCCGGTGGGTGAGCAGCCATGTCGTCAGGCGGATGATTCCATTCGCAGCACGGAGGGATCCCCATGGCAGGCTGGCTGGGCGCGTCCCCCCCCACGTTCAAAGCGGCTGTACACAGAAAAAATCCCCCACCCGACATCGGGTGGGGGAGGGGGGCAGCAGATAAGCCCACCGCGCCGGAGACCTGCAAGGGCCTCCAGCCCGGAGCGATGGATCAGGCGGCGTCCTTGTTGCCGCGGTTCTCAATCAAATCATGAACCACGCTGGGGTCAGCCAAGGTGGAGATGTCGCCCAGGCTGTCATGTTCATTGTGGGCGATCTTGCGCAGGATGCGGCGCATGATCTTGCCGCTGCGGGTCTTGGGCAAGCCCGGAGCGAACTGGATGATGTCAGGGCTGGCGATGGGGCCAATCTCCTGCCGCACCCACTTCACCAGGGCTTTGCGCAATTCTTCCGACGGCTCGGACCCATCCATCAGGGTGACATAGGCATAGATGCCCTGGCCCTTGATGTCGTGGGGGTAGCCCACGACCGCCGCTTCAGAGACGGCATCGTGGGCCACCAGCGCACTTTCCACCTCAGCGGTGCCCATGCGGTGACCGGAGACGTTGATCACGTCATCCACGCGCCCGGTGATCCAGTAATAGCCGTCCTCATCGCGGCGGCAGCCGTCGCCTGTGAAGTAATAGCCTTTGTAGTTGGAGAAATAGGTGTGAACGAAGCGCTCATGGTCGCCATAGACCGTCCGGCTTTGTCCGGGCCAACTGTCGGCAATACACAGGATGCCTTCGGTGGCTCCATCCTGGATTTTGCCGTCATTGTCCATGACCACCGGCTGAACGCCGAAGAAGGGGCGGGTGGCACTGCCGGGCTTGAGGCCCGTCGCGCCGGGCAGGGGGGCGATCAGGATGCCGCCAGTTTCTGTCTGCCACCAGGTATCCACGATGGGGCAGCGACCATCGCCCACCACTTCATGGTACCACATCCAGGCCTCAGGATTGATCGGCTCCCCGACGCTGCCGAGGACCCGCAGGCTCTTGCGGCTGGTCTTGGTGACATAGTCGTTCCCGTGCTGCATCAGGGCACGGATGGCGGTGGGGGCCGTGTAGAAGATGTTGACGTGATGCTTGTCCACGACCTGCCAGAAGCGGCTGTGATCCGGGAAGTTGGGCACGCCCTCAAACATCAGGGTGGTGGCGCCATTGGCCAACGGCCCATAGACAATGTAGCTATGGCCGGTGACCCATCCCACGTCAGCAGTGCACCAGTAGACATCGCCCTCGCGGTAGTCGAACACATATTGGTGGGTCATGGCGGCATAGACCAAGTAGCCGCCGCTGCAATGGACAACACCCTTGGGCTTGCCGGTGGACCCAGAGGTATAGAGGATGAATAGCGGGTCTTCCGCCATCATCGGCTCCGGTGCGCAATGGTTGGATACTGCGGCCATGGCGTCATGATACCAGACGTCGCGACCCTTCACCCAATTCACCGCACCACCGGTGTGCTTGACCACGATGACGCTGGTCACGTGGCTGTATTCCTTCAGCGCGTCGTCCACATTGGCTTTCAGGTGGACATGGCGCCCGCCGCGCAGGCCCTCATCGGCGGTGATGACGCACTTGGCGTCACAGTCAGTGATGCGCTGGTGCAGGCTGTCCGGGCTGAAGCCAGCGAAAACAATGGAGTGGATCGCCCCAATGCGTGCACAGGCCAGCATCGCATAAGCGGCCTCAGGGATCATCGGCAGATAGAGGACCACGCGGTCACCACGACCAACGCCGTTCACCTTCAGCACGTTGGCCAGGCGGGACACCCGGTCATGCAGTTGGCTGTAGGTGATGTGGCGGGCTTTGGTGGTGGTGGGGTCATCCGGCTCCCAAATGATGGCGGTTTGATCGCCGCGGGTCGCCAGATGGCGATCAACACAATTGGCAGCAACGTTAAGCTCACCGTCTTCAAACCAGTGAATCTGGACATTGCCGTCAAACTCGGTGTTCTTGACCTTGGTATAGGGCTTCATCCAGTCCAGGCGCTTGCCGTGTTCGCCCCAAAAGGCTTCCGGGTCTTCCACCGATTGCTTGTACCACGCCTCATAGGTGGCTTCGTCGATGTGCGCCCCCTGGGCGGCACTGGGATCAACCGGGAAGAAGTGCGGATCGTAAGTCATGGGCGTTGCCTCACCACTGTGGACCGTCTGCAGCTCTGTGCCGAGCCTTTGACGGATGGATTACCGGACGAACGATACTGTCGTCGGCAGGGTTTTCTTGATTGTTGGGGCCATCGACTGCCCCGTCGGGTAGGGCTGTCGACAAAAGGCATCACGGCGCTGCGCTGCCGTTCCACCATCGGTTTACAAGCTATCGCTTAACCGCTTCGACCCTCAAGAGTAACCGGCTGTTAAGTCGCGGTGCGCCAAGCTGGCCCGAAGAATTGTCACAGGGTGCCCTAAGGGGTGCTGTTGATCGGGAGTAGTGAGTGATGGCGTGGCGCGAGGATCTGCATGGGTTGGGCAATGCCCGGGACGTGGCGCGGGTGGACGAGCGGGCACCGGCCGATCTCAGCCCCCGGGAGGCGATTGAGGCCAGCGATACCGTCTCGTTGGCCGCATTGAACGACCTGCTGCTGGAGGCCGGTGACTTCCACGGCAGCGATCACAAGGCCATGGTGGCTGCCAGCGCCCGTCTGCAGGACACCGCCGCTGATTTGGCCCGCATGATGGCCACGCTGGAGGCGCAGGCAGCCGCGCTGTAGGCCGTCTGCGCTTTCCAAGGGGCGCTGAGCGCGGGGGATGGTTCGCTGTTTGCGCGCCTACAGGTCGTGCGACCGGACGATCGGAGCGAAAGCTCCGGTCGTATCCACAGCCCACCATCATGGGCAGCAACGCCGGCAGAGCCCTGTTCGCCTGGCTTGGGCGGGATCGCCAAGGCCATGGATTGTTCTAGCCACGCCTACACCAGCCCACGGGCGGCGGCGGCGGCCAGTCGGCGGGCGAAGGCGGCGGTGTCGGGCAGGGGCTCGCCCTCCACCACCAACGCTTGGTCCAGCAGGAGGGAGAGCGTCTCCCCCACCACCGGATCGGCGGTGTCTGCCTGCTGGCGGCTGGCAAGGCCCCGGATCAGCGCGTGCTTGGGGTTGAGCTCCAGGATGCGCTTGGCCTCCTCCGGCAGTTGCCCCGTCTCCCGCAGCATCCGCGCCAGATGCATGTCGATGTCCCCCTCATCCGCAGCCAGACGGACAGCGCTTTCGGTCAGGACATCGCTGGTGCGAACATCCTTCACCAATGGGCCCAGCACCTCCTTCGCGCGGGCCACCAAGGCATCAAGGCCCTCGGGCAGGGGGGCGGCGGCCGTCTCGTCGGCGGTCTCGGCTTCCTGAACATCGGCAGCCGTGGCGCTCTTGATGCCGGCCAGGTCTCCGCCGGCGCGGGTAATGCTCTTGAAGGTCTTGCCCTCAAAGGCCGTGGCATTGGTCAGCCAGAATTCGTCAATCCGGTCGTCCAGCAGCAGCACCTCGACCCCCTTGGCGCGGAACCCTTCCAGATGGGGGCTGGTGCGCAGCACGGAGAGATCATCGCCGGTGAGCACATAGATGGCCTCCTGCCCCTCCTTCATGCGGGAGAGGTAATCCTCCAGGCTGGTCATCTGATCGGTGGCGTGGGTGGAGTGAAACCGACAGACACGGAACAGCGTGTCACGGTTCTCCCAATCCTCATACAAGCCTTCCTTCAGGGTCGGACCAAAGGTGTCCCAGAAGGTCTTGAATTTTGCCGGATCGCGGGCCTGCTTCTCCAACTCAGAGAGAATGCGCTTGGTGAGACCACTGCGAATTTTCGCCACCACAGGATTGGTCTGCAACATCTCCCGACTGATGTTCAGTGGCAGGTCGGCGCAGTCCACGACACCGCGCACGAACCGCAAGTAGGCCGGCAGCAGCTCGTCCACATCGTCGGTGATGAATACCCGACGGACATAGAGTTTTAGGTGGTTGCGACGCCGCGGGTCAAACAGATCGAATGGCCGGGAGGAGGGAATAAACAGCAGATTGGTGTATTCAATCAGCCCCTCCACCTGGTTGTGTAGGGTCAGCCACGGGTCATCAAACACATGCGCGACGTGGTGGTAGAACTCCTTATACTGCTCGGCAGTGATATCTGATTTTGGACGGGACCAAAGGGCGGAGGCGCGATTGAGCGTCTCCTCCTGGTCGGCGCCAGCCAGAATGATCGGCAGGTCAATATGGTCGCTGTAGGTCTCGACCACGTGCCGAAGGCGGGTGGGATCGAGATATTCCTTGCGATCGTCTTTCAGGTGCAGCGTGACCTGTGTGCCGCGCGGGGTTTCGGTGGGGGCAGGGGTGACCGTGAACGTGCCCTTGCCGTCACTTTCCCACCGCCAAGCCTCCAACGATCCGGCTCGGCGGGACAGCACAACCACCCGATCGGCCACCATGAAACTGGAATAGAAGCCCACCCCGAACTGTCCGATAAGGTTCAGCCGAGACTCGTCCGTTTCAGCCTGGGCAAGGCCCTGCATAAAGGCGCCCGTGCCCGATTTGGCGATGGTGCCCAAGTTGGCGATCAACTCCTCCCGATCCATGCCGATGCCATTGTCCGCGATGGTCAGCGTGCCGGCGGGTTCGTCGACCGACAGGCGGATGCGGAAATTGGGATCGTCCTTGGTTAGCTCAGGTTGGGTGACGGCCAGATAGCGCAGCTTATCGCAGGCATCGGAGCTATTGGAGATCAACTCGCGCAGGAACACCTCGTGCTTGGAGTACAGCGCATTGGCGACGATATCCAAAAGCCGGCTAACCTCGGCCTGGAAGGCGACCTGGGAGGCACCGGCGGCAGCGGAGGGGGAGGCAGCAGTCTCGGACATGGTCTCTCTCGGGGTTGGGCGGCAAAAGGTGGGGGCGCTCTCACAGCGCCGTGTGGGCACTTAGGCAGGCCGCGCGCCACATGCAAGGCCCGGCATCGCCCGCTGGGTCGCGCCAGAGAGCGACGCCAGGCCTATGGTTAGGGCACCCGGGGGAGCCTGCATTATCCAACGGGTGTCCCGTCATCGCGGCGAATGACCACCACGCTGGGGCGCGGCGGCATGCCGGCTGCAAAATCCGGCCAGCGGGTGGCGGGATCAGCAAAGGTGCTGTCCCGCTCAAAGCCTGGAAAGTCCTTGGCGCCATCCGCACCCGGATGCTGCACCGCCACAAACAGGCTGCGGTCATCGCTGGTAAAGCGCGGGCCGCAGAGTTCAGCCCCCACCGGCACGCGGAACAGTTGGCGGGCCTCGCCGCGCCGCTCCCCTGTCACCTCCAGGGCATAAAGGCCATCGGCCACCCCGGTGCGTCCCCAACCCCGACCCTGATCGGTGGCCACCCACAGGCGGCCGCGATGGTCCAGAGCACAGTTGTCCGGGCAGGCGAACCATTGGCCGTCGCCGGCCCCCGGGGCCCAGCGCGCCCCGACCTCCGCAATGCCGGGATCACCGCAGACCACCAGCATCTCCCAACCCATGGTGTCGGCGCTCAAGTCGCGCCCTGGGGCCTGCATTTGGACGATATGGCCGAAGCGGTTGTCCGCCCGGGGGTTGGCCGCGTCCGGCTTCTCGCGGCGGCTGTTGTTGGTCAGCATGATGTGGATGCGTCCGGTGGCTGGGTCTGGCTCCACATCCTCTGGACGGTCCATGGGGGTCGCGCCCAACAGGTCCGCTGCCAGCCGGGTGTCAATCAGAACGTCTGCCTGGGAGCCGAAGCCATTGGCCGCCGTCAGCGGCCCCTCTCCGTGGACCAGGGGCAGCCAGACGACTTCCCCCCCTTCATCAAAGCGCGCCACGCTTAGGGTCCCATTATCCAGCAGATTGCGGTTGGCCTGTGGGGTCTCCAGGTTCACCCGGTCGCGGCTGACAAAGCGGTAGACATAATCGAAGCGCTGGTCGTCGCCCATGAACACCACCAACCGGCCATCGGTGGGGTTGACGACGCATTCCGCCCCTTCGTGCTTGAACCGCCCCAGGGCTGTGCGTTTAACGGGGGTCGAGGTGGGATCGAAGGGGTCGACCTCCACCACCCACCCAAACCGGTTGGGCTCCTGGGGGACGAGGGAGATGTCGAAACGGGGCTCAAACAGGCCCCAGTCGTACCAGCCGCCGGGAATGCCGTACCGTGCGAGCTTGGCCTGCTCCGGATGGCCGGCGGGATCACCCAAGAAATAGCCGTGGAAATTCTCTTCTGCCATCAACCAAGTACCCCAGGGGGTGACGCCGCCTGCGCAATTGTTGAGCGTGCCCCGGACGGCGGTTCCGGTGGGGTCTTCGGCGGTCTTCAGCCTGTCATGCCCCGCGGCCGGGCCACTGAGCCGAAGCGGCGTCTCTGCGGTGATGCGGCGGTTGTAGGGGCCATCGCGGACCACCTGCCACTGCTGGCCCATGCGCCGGATTTCCACAATGCTGCCGCCATGGGCTGCCATCTCCGTGCGGATGCGCTGCGGGGTGGGCTCGCCAGCGGCGGCATATCCTGGTCCGGCGGCCACCTCCGGAAACATCAGATCTTCGTTCGTGTATTCGTGATTGACCACCAGCAGCGCCGCCTCGCTGGTGTCCGTGGTCCCGGGCAGGGGGATGAGGCCCACGAAATCGTTGTTGTAGCCGAACTGGCGGGCTTGCGCCTCAGGGCTCTGTCGCATCGGATCAAAGGCCGGCGCGTCCGGGAAGAGCGGGTCCCCCCAGCGCAGCAGCACCTGCGTAGCGTGTCCGTCCGCCACATGATGGGTGGCGTCAACGCCATGGGGGACGGGCTGAAAGCCGAACGATCCCTGCGCGTCGGGAGGGGCCTGACTGTCGGCGGCCGGTTGAGCTTCGGCGCGGGCAAGGGGCATCCCGACGCCCGCCATCACGCCGGCTGCCAACAATCCCTGCAGGGCGCCGCGGCGGTTGAGGCGGCGTGCAAGCAGATCCCCCAGGGTTGGTTGACCCCTGGGGCTGGTGCGCCGATCATCCTGTATCTCGCGCCAGAAATCCAAGCCACGGGCGGATCGCATGGGACGCTGACGGTCAGTCATGGAAAGCTCGCTCCTGCAAAGGTCGCTATGACAGCGGGGGCTGGTATCGGTCGACATAGGGTACCACGTGCCAATAGGCGAGGGGGCACGGAAGCGACCGACCCGCGCCCTGATGTCCTGTCCCAGCCGCGACACGCCGGTGCCCCCGCCTGGGTGAGCGCTGATGGCTGTGGCATGGGCAAGGAACCGACTGGCAGAAGGCTGTTAGAACTGCCTGGAGACCGGGCATGGAGTGGGTTGACACTGTCGCGTGGGTGGCTCATGGTCCGCGGTCATGACTGGTGGCGCGTCCGGGCGCGTGGGGGTGTTGAACCCTTGCTGATTGTTCGCCCACCGTCGTTCTGTTTTCTGATCAGGCGGCGATCCGATCACACCCCGAGCGACCTTGTCGCCGGGGCAGGGGAGGGTTCGTCGCCAATCCTGTGTTCAACGAGGCTTCGTCCCATGTCCCGCCGCTGCGTCGTGACCGGTAAAGGTGTCCATACCGGCAACAATGTCTCCCACTCCCAGCGCAAGACCCGCCGCCGCTGGCTGCCCAATATTCAGGACGTCTCGGTGTATTCCGAGGCGTTGGCCAAGCCGGTTCGCCTGCGGATTTCCACCGCCGGCCTGCGGACGCTGGAGCACAAGGGTGGGCTGGATGTGTTCCTGCTGGACACCGCGCCGACCAAGCTGGACCCATCCCTGCGGGCACTGCGCAAGGAAGTGGCTGCGGCCGCTGAAGCCAAGGCGGCTGAGGCTCCGGCTGCGTGATCAGCCAGACGCCCACGGCCCTGGCAACGCCTTCGGCATGGGCCAGCACGCGCTACCCCGGTTTCTGTTTTGAGATAACCCATCGCGACTCCGGCAGCCGCGCCCGTCTTGGCCGGCTGCGGACACCCCATGGCGACCTCTCCACACCCAACTTCATCTTCTGCGGCACCAAGGCCGCGGTGAAGGGGGTGACCGCAGACCAATTGCGCGCCTTGGACGTCGATATCATTCTGTCCAATACCTATCATCTGATGATCCAGCCGGGGGCCGACACCGTGGCGCGCCTGGGGGGATTGCATCGGATAATGAATTGGCATGGCCCGATGCTGACCGACTCTGGGGGTTTCCAGATTTTCAGCATGGGCCACGGCGGTGTGGCGGATGAAATCAAGGGGAGAGCAAGGCCGGAGCGCGAGGCCAGCCTTGTCAAGATCAGCGAGGAAGGCGCCAGCTTCCGCGCGTACACCGACGGCCGCACCATTAACCTTCGGCCCGAAGACAGCATCGACATCCAGCGCAAACTGGGGGCCGATTTCATCGTCCAACTGGATGAATGCACCCCCTACCACGTGGACAAGGACTACACGGCGCGCTCCATGGCCATGAGCCATCGCTGGGGATGGCGATCCCTAGCAGAGTTCGACCGCGGGAACGACGGGCGCCAAGCGGTCTATGGCATCATCCAAGGGGGCGTTTACGAGGATCTGCGGCGGGAGAGCAGCGAATACACCCGGGATGCGGACTTCTTTGGCACGGCCATCGGTGGTTCGCTGGGCGGCAGCAAGGCCGAAATGCACGCCATCGTCGCCATGTGTATGCCCTTCGTTCACCCCAACCGTCCCGTGCACCTTTTGGGCATCGGCGGCATCCAGGATATCTTCAACGGCGTCCGCCACGGGGTGGACACCTTCGACTGTGTGAGCCCCACCCGCATCGCACGGCATGGATGGGCGTTGATGAAGGGGGCACCCAAGGAGCGGATCAATATCCGCAATGCGCGCTTCCGCGATGACCCCGATCCGCTGGATGATAGCACCCCCTCTGAGGCCTCTCGCCTATACGCCAAGGGCTACCTGCATCACCTGTTCAAGGCGGGGGAGACGCTGGGGCCGCAACTCCTGAGCCAGCACAATATCGCTGTGATGATGCGCCTGCTGCGCGAAATCCGCTCGGCCGTTCGGGCAGGGACTTTGGATCAATGCGAGCGGGAATGGCTGGGCGACCCCGCGCAACAGCCGGAGACCGATGCGGTGCCGACGCTTCTGGGCACGGATGACGGCGGCTGATTGCGCCTGACACGCCCGTTGTGGCGTGTCATTGCCCCTTGCATCCGGGTTTGGCTGGCTTACCTGCTTCGTTACCGTTAGATTGTAGGCTTTCGGTGCTGATTGATCTGTCAGTGGATTGATCTGTCAGTGGATCAATCCTTCCCCGCCAATACGGAGCCCGTCGCCCCTGTGACGCTCGATATTTTGATCTACGCCGCTGTTGCCATTCTGCTGCTCTATCGCTTGCACAGTGTTCTGGGCACGCAGGACGAAACGCCCGGGCAAAGCCCCAAAAACCCCTACCAACAGAAGGGTAACGGGCAGGGGGCAACCGGACCCAGCGCACGCAGCGAGGCTCAGGCCGGCGAGAGCGCGCCCGCCAAGGCTGCCCCGATGGCCGCAACCGGGCCGGTGGGCACGCTGAAGCATGCAGACGCCAGCTTTGATGAGCAGCAGTTCGTCAAGGGTGCGGAAATGGCCTTCGGCATGATCACCAAGGCCTTCGCTGAGGGCAACACGGATACGCTGCGACGCCTTCTGAGCCCGCCACTGTTCCAAGTGTTCTTGCAAGCCATCGACCAGCGCGAGACGGCTGGAGAGTCGCAGGAACAGACGGTCCACACCGTCGAGAGCGTGGATATTCACAGCGCCGAGGTGGACGAGGACTTGGCACGGGTGGAGGTCCGCTTTGTCAGCGAACAAACCCAAGTTTGGCGCAATGAAGGTGGTGTCGTCATTGACGGCGACCCGGAGCAGCGACTGACCGTGACCGACCTTTGGACGTTTGAGCGTCGTATCGGCGCCAACGATCCAACGTGGTTGCTGGTGCGCACGCGGACGCCAGAGGATGCCTAAGGCCTGGGGCAGGGCCTGGGGCAGGGTGGCCTTCTGCTCCAGCAAGGCGCAGTTAGGGCAAGAGGCCCTGCCCGGAGACAGACTGGCCGCCCTGATGGCGGCCAAGCCGTCCCGCTGCTGAGCACCCATAATGCTGCGTTTGTCCAAACAACCTGCGGGCTTCCGGCGATGGCTGCCGGTCTACATCATCGCCGTGCTGAGCGTTTTCCTCTGGGGCATCGGCGGCATCACCCAGAGGCAGCAAAGCACCGTGACCACCGATCCGCTCAATCCCTATCGCCTGGAGCAATGGGACGATCTTCCGGGATGGCAGACCGACCGGCTCAGTGAGGCGCTGCCAGCCTTGAGGGAAAGCTGCACGGCGTTGACCCGGGGCGAACCTGCCCGGCCGGTGGGTCCCGATGGGCTCGGCGGACGGGTGGCCGACTGGCTGAGCCCCTGCGAGGCCCTGCAAGCGGTGGCAGACGGGGATGATGACGCGCTGCGCGCCTGGCTCACGACCTATTTCAATCCCCACAGCGTCTATGGACCGGAAGGACCGGACGGTCTGTTCACCGGCTATTACATCCCTGAAGTCCGGGGATCGCTGACACGCACCGGCCCCTATCAGACCCCGGTCTATAGCGTGCCGACAGACCTGATTACGGCGCGCTTGGCGGACTTCCGACGGGATGGGGAGGGTGCCATCATTGGCCGTGTGGAAGGCGGCCGACTGGTGCCACACTTCAACCGGAGCGAGATCAATGCGGGCGCCTTGGAGGGGCAGGGTCTGGAGATCTTGTGGGTGGATGACCCCATTGACCTGTTCTTTCTGGAGATCCAGGGCAGCGGCATCGCCGTCCTGCCAGACGGCTCCCGGCGGGGCGTGGGCTATGCTGGCAAGAATGGCCACGCCTATTTTGCCATCGGCCGAACACTGCTGGAGGAAGGGCACCTGACCCGTGAAGAGATCAGCCTGCAGTCCATCAAAGCATGGCTTCGGGCCAATCCCGACCGGGCGCAGGAGGTGATGGAACTGAACCGCTCCTACGTCTTTTTTCAGCTCAACGAAGATGTCCGGGCGCGCGGCGCGCTGAACGTGCCGCTGACGCCGGGCCGGTCCCTGGCCGTGGATCGCCGGCACGTGCCCCTTGGCGCGCCCCTGTGGGTGGACATCACTCATCCCACGGATGACGCCGAGGAGGCACGGGTCCAGCGGCTGATGGCGGCGCAGGATGTGGGAGGCGCGGTCACGGGCGTGGTGCGTGGTGACATGTTCTGGGGCTACGGCGAGGAGGCGGAAGCCTTGGCCGGCCCCATGCGCAGCCTGGGTCGATACTGGCTGATCCTGCCCAAGGGAACCGCCCCAGAGGGCTGATCGTGGGCTTATCGTGAGCTGCCAGAGGGATGGCGCCAGCAGCGGTGCCCGGCACTGGCTGGCATCGGACCTGGATTTAGTCCCATAATCAAAATTATCGGACTTTCGGATGCTGGGAGGGGGGTGATCTTCCCGCCCCTCGCCCGCCCTTCATGACCGCCATTGGCGGTCATGCGACCTCTCACGCGACGTCCTGTTGGTTCTGGAGGGCGGTGATTTCGCGATCCGTTGAGGGCGGCCGGACTGGCGCAAGCGCCGGTAGGCGAGGACGCGGCAGAGACCCCAACCCTGGCCATAAGCGCATCTGGCCCGTGTCAGGCTCCGGCGCTGCGATCACCGTCCACTGGCCTGGGCGCCCACCCCGGCTGCGTACCAAGCTGAGGTGCCAGGCCGTCAGGCCAACGCCGGGCAACGCCGCCCCTGTGAGGTCTTGCTCGGCGGGGCCTGGCGCAGCGGCCACAGCCCACACGCTGTGTAGGCCCGCTTGGATCCCCTTGGGGCTGCTGCCCCTGCGTCTATCAGTGGACTGGTGAGCCTCTGCCGTGTCGGCTTGTTGGGTTGCCGCATGACGTGGGAGCTCTGGCGATTCCGTCAGCCCAGGGTCTTCAGCCGTCCGATGGGGCAGAATAAGACCCATGACCCCACCGGCCTCCGCGGCCAGTTGCAGCCGTCGGGCCGCCGTCACGCCCTGTGGTTCCACCTCCGCCACCACCACTGACAGCGCCGGGCACCGCAAGCCCTGTTCAAGCGCCCAGAGCCGGTCTGTCGCCTCCCGCACGCTGTGTGCCAGGATCAACCTGTCGGGGGTTACGCCCCAAGCCGCCAGCCCCGGGGCGTGCAGGGCTGCCCCCTGTTGGATCCATAGGGCTGGCCGTTGCGGTGTGGCCAGTTGGGCCGTGATCCAGGCAGCAAACCCCAGCACCGGCCCCCCCTGCCCGCCGAGACGATGGACGGCTGCCCGCTTCATTCCCCCTGGTGGCAGGTGGCGATCGATATCCGGCACGCCCAGGGATAGTCCCGGCACAGGTGTGCCCGCCGCACTCCCCATCCCCTGGATGTGCTGGATTTTGCGCTGAAGTCGCTGTAGAGCCCCTGGTGACGGGGCGTGTTTGCGCCCATGATGCCCTGTCATGTTCTGATTGTGTTCTTATTTGTGCCTGCCGTCAAGGCGGTTGCGGCCCCGGAGTTGCCTCCCCCCGTCTCCGGTCTGTCTTTGTCCCCCCCTGCCCCAAGGAGTGTTCTGCCCCATGACCGCAGAGGATCATCTGCCGGCCGAGCCGCTGGCACGCCTGTTGAGCATCATGGCCCGTCTGCGGGACCCCAACGGCGGCTGCCCCTGGGACCTGGAGCAGACCTTTGCCACCATCGCCCCCTACACCATCGAAGAAGCCTTCGAGGTTGCCGATGCCATCGACCGCTTTGAAGCGGGGGAGGCGTCGGCGGAGGATCTGAAGGACGAACTGGGGGATCTGCTGCTGCAAGTGGTCTTCCACAGTCAGATCGCCCACGACCGTGGCTTGTTCGGGTTTGCGGACGTGGCCCAACAGGTGGCGGACAAGATGCTGGCCCGTCATCCCCATGTCTTTGGCACCCTGGACATTGCGGATGCCGAGGCCATGACCCGCAAATGGGAGGACCTGAAAGCAGCCGAGCGCCAGGCCAAAGCGGCCCAGGAGGGACGCGAGCCCAGCGTGTTGGATGGGGTGGCGCTAGGCCTTCCTGCGCTGCTACGGGCGGCAAAGTTGCAGAAGCGGGCGGCGCGGGTGGGTTTCGACTGGACGGATCCGGCTGACATCTTGGATAAGGTGGAAGAGGAACTGGGGGAAGTCCGCGGGGCCATGGCCGTGCAGGATCTAGACAACCTGGCGGAGGAAATCGGCGACTTGCTGTTTGTGTTGGCCAATCTGGCACGCCGGCACGGCCTGGACCCCGAAGCCTGCCTGCGGGGGGCCAATGCCAAATTCATAGGCCGCTTCCAGGGCATGGAGAGGCTGGCCGATCAGGAGCGCCGTCCCCTCAGCGAACGCTCCTTGGTTGAACAGGAAGCCCTGTGGCAGCAGGTGAAGACGGCGGAGCGCAAGGGGTAGGCCGACACTCAGCGCTCCCTGGGGGACAGACCTTGGTATCCTGATCCTGCGTCCACAGCGCCTGTCAGCGCCGGTGTCCAGAGCGCGTTGCGCCGGCATAGAGCGCAGGACTCCAAAGGGACAACGCCACTGAGGGGATCATCCGAGCGACCACCAGAAAGCGACAGCAGCGAGACCGATTTGGAATCGGTGTCGCTGCTGTAGAGTGATCACCAACCCCCCTCGACCCCACCCGGCCAGCCATTGCGATGATGCTGGCGTTGGTGGCCGGGGGGGCGTGGGGTGGCCGAGGTGGGTGGAACCTGCCCCGAGCCGGTCGGCCCAAGACCGCCGAACCGGGCGCGCTCAGTCAGGCTCACTGAGCTTAATGACCAAGCGTCCTTCCAGCAGTTGCACCGCGCCCGGGGCAGGCCACGGAGGCTGATCCCGCAACACTTCTGCTGCGACAGGAACAAACGCTAGGTCCCTGTAAAACCGCCGCTCTGGGGCCACGAACTTCAACACTTCCACCTGCGACCAGGGGGCATGAAAAGCCGAGCGAAGGACACTGTTCTGGCGCTGGCCATAGTGGCTCTCCACCACGCCCACCACGCTAACCCGCTGATGAACCTGCGGATCATAGCCGGGCAGGCCATCCACGCGCCCCACGATTTGGATCGCCATCGCCTGATCTTGCTGATATGTCAGTTGTTGCAGAAAGACCAAGGACGACCCGGTCAGCGCGAATATCCACACCACCAGCGCCCCTGCCCCATAGGCCAGGACGCGGATTGCGCGGCTGCCAATCATTAGCGGCGCCCCGATCAATGCGGCCCCCACCAGGGCATAGGCGGTGATGGCCCGGGGCGGCAGGTCCCCAGAATGACTGACGGCCATCAGGAAGGGAGACACCAGGGCGGCAAGCCACAGCAACAGAACGCTCAGCGTGCGGCTTAGCGGCATGTGTAGGCGTTGGCGCAGCGCCGAAAACGCCACTAAGCTCAGCACCAGCCCCGCCAGAAGCAAGAATTTGGCGGGACGCGGAAACAGCACCTCGTCCGCCAACAAGGAGCGAAGGGCAAGGGCCAGCGGGCTGAAGAGTTTGACCACCACACCGCCAACGGTCTCTGGCTGCTGGCTGCGGGTGTCCATGGCCGTATCCAGGAATTGGCTCTGGATGACGAACAAGGCCAAATACCCGAAACCGGCCAGCAGTAGGACACCTGCATGGGCAAGGGCGCGCCGAAAACAATAAGCCAGCGAGGCCTGCTTGTGCTTGAGGCCGAGAAAAACCAACCCAACCATCAGCGTGCAGGTGTAGACGGAAACGCTGGGCTGATAGATGGCAAGCCCCATGAGCAGGAGCGACGCGGCCACGGGGTAAGCAACCCTCCGGCGCTTGAAGGCAGAGGGCAGCAAGCCTGCGCGACGGTCCGCGATCAGCAAAGCCACAACAGCCAACAGATTGGCCAGCGGATAGGTGAGGACGGCCGTGCCGAAATTGTACATGTCGAGATGATAGGGCAGCAGCGCCATCAATAGCGCGCCCATGACCGCCGGCGCTGTCCGCGACAGACCGACATAGCGCAAACTGAGCGTAATGAGCAGGGTGTGGAACACCAATCCACAGAAGAGTGCCAGCGTGGGGGCAAACCTCCCCCCCAAAACAAACTGATAAATCCAGGTTTGAAGCCAGCGGCCAAGAGAGTGCCAGCTCACACTGGTCTGACTGAATTGGCCATAGTCATCGACGTTCAAGGTGGCCTGTGACAGTTCTGGCAAGAAAACCAGAACAAGGCTTCCAAGCGCCGCTGCGAAGATGGGCCAATCCCGCCGCGCCAGTTCCGTCAGTCGTTCTTGTCGTGATCCAACCCTATCCACTCAAACCCCCTTCAGCCTATCCCTCCCGCTTCCCTTGCCCGTTGGCCCCTTGAAGGCTGTGCTGCCGTAGGGGCCACAAGAGGGCGCGCGGCATGGTAGAGACTGGTCAATAGACCTTTCAACGCCAGGCCCCTGGTTTAGGGGGGGATGGGTATGGCGCACAAGGGACGGCCTGTCTCACGTCATCGGCGAAGCAGCGTCCGTTTGTGCAAACCCCCTGAACGCTGCGAACTCGGGCGTAGGACCCGGAAGTTACAACGCCCAGCAGGGGACACGACAGCAGGGGTCACCCACTTACCCACCGCGCCTACTTGTGCGGGCCAGCCCTGCATCCGCTTGGAGGCCCTGCAAAACTCTGGGCGGCGCCGGGAGCCCTGAACCCGAGCGTTCAACCGCCGCTGATGCTCACGACGTCGTGAGGCAGCTGTGCCGGCACGGGCACCCAAGCTGGTCTGCACCCTGATGCGGTTCCCAATCGGCACCGTCCAGGCTGGCGCGTGGGGGCGCAGACTCCTGGGCACGCTGCCACCATGCCCGGTTTTGCACGTGCAATCTCAGCCTGAGCTCGTACGGCTAACAGGGCTGTGAAGAGGTATGACAGCGCGAACGGGATGACACGGACGTAAACTAAAGCCAAGTATAGTCAGCCGCATCGACGCGGTCGCCCTGTCCCTTGGGGAGCGCCCCGATCCCATGTCCCGTATTGCCTTCTACGCCCCGCTCAAGGCGGTTGACCACCCCGTTCCATCCGGTGACCGGGCTGCGGGACGGCTCTTGCTGGCGGCCTTGCAACGCACGGGCCTGCAAGTGGAGGTGGCCTCCACATTGCGGGCGTTTGATGGCCGGGGCGACCCGGTGGCGCAGCGCGCCATTGCAGAGGCTGCCCGACGGGAGGCCAAGGTCCTGGTCCGGCGTTGGCGAGATGTGCCGGCCCATGACCGGCCCAGCGCGTGGTTCACCTATCACAACTACCACAAGGCGCCCGACCATCTGGGCCCCATTGTGGCGGAGATGCTGGGTATTCCCTATTTCGTTGCCGAAGCCAGCCATGGGGAAAAGCAGCGTGGCGGGCCGTGGGATGCAGGTCTGGCCATCGCAGAGCGGGGCATTCGCCTCGCCTCCGCGATCTTCTGCCTCAACCCGGCCGACCGACCGGGACTGACCCGCCTGTTGGGCCATCAAGAAAACTTGGTGGATTTGCCGCCGTTCATCGACTGTGTGGAGTTGATGCGCAAACTGCCCGAGCGGGAGGAGGCACGGCGCAGCCTAGCCGCCAGTGGCCGTGTGCCCTGCGATGATCCGGACCTGCCCCTGCTGGTGACAGTGGCCATGATGCGCGACGGCGCCAAACTGGAGAGCTATCGCTTGTTGGCGACGGCTTTGGCGCTGGTTAGCCCCCGCCCGTTCCACTTGTTGGTGGTTGGGGACGGCCCTGCCCGCGCAGAGGTCGCCGATGCCTTTGCACCGTTGGCGGACCGGGTGACGCTGCTGGGGGAACGGGATAGCGCCGGTGTGCTGACGGCATTGCGCGCCTCCGACCTTTATGTCTGGCCTGCGGTGAAGGAAGCCTATGGCATGGCGTTTCTGGAGGCCCAGGCCGCCGGTGTGCCCATCGTGGCAGGAGCGGAAGGCGGGGTCACGGCTGTGGTCCACGATGGCTTGACGGGCCGTCTGGTCACCCCCCGGGATCCAGAGGCGTTGGCACAGACCATCGCCGGGCTATTGGATGACCCCAGGGAGCGCCACCACTTGGCCTCGGCAACGCGAACCACGATGCTGGACCGGCACGACATCGATACCGCCGCACGCCAATTGCGGACCACCATTCAGCCCAAACTGCGCGCGGAGAGCCCGCCGCTGAACCTGGAGCGGGTTTAACCGCAAGCAGGGCAAGGCCGATCTCCTCGGGCTCTGAAACCCTCTTGGGTACAGCATGGCCCTCAACGCGGCTCTGGCGGGTCGCATGGGCTTGGCGCCCGCCTTCTCAGACCCCTCCGGCTGGGCCCCCTGCCCTCCTGCCAGCATCGGCCTGACCTGAGGCAAAACCGGCCCAACGATAAGGATCTTCACGGACTGAACCGCGCTTGTGTTTGATTCCTACACACCAGCCCGGTATAGCCCGACGAAGGAAACCCGAAGGGATAGGAGCCATGGCGCTCGGCCCAATTGCCTTTTATTCACCCCGTGTCACGCTGGAGGACGTCCGTCACTCCGGGGAGCGACGCTTGGCGCGCCTGTTCGCCCAGGCTTTGCAGCGGGCTGGCGCGCGGATCGAGGTCATCAGTCAGACCCTCACCTACGACCGGGTTGGATTGGAGACGGAGCAGAAGGAGCTTCAGCGCGCCTGCGAGAAAGAGGCGGAGGCGCTGGTCCAACGTTTTCGCGCCCGCGAGAGTGCCCAGGTGCCCCGCGCGCTGTTCACCTTCGCCAACTCCCACCTCTCACCCGATCACATTGGCACCGTGCTCAGTGATGTGCTGAGCATCCCGTATTTTATCGCCGATTGCAGCTACAACCTGCAGGAGCGAGCGGGGAAATGGCGGGAGAACTTCGCCTCCGCGAAGGATGCCATCATCCGGGCCCGCAAGATCTTTTGCATCAACCGCCATCAGGTGGCCGCGCTGAGCCAGATTCGCACGGACCGTGGCGCCCTGGTCCAGGTGCCGCCGTTCACCGATGTGGGCCAGCTGCGCGCCCTTTCCGGCCAGCGCATGACCGCACGCCGCCAGTTCGGCAGTCAGTACAAGCTGGACCCAAGCAAAGGCTGGCTGCTGGTGGTGCAGAGCATGATGCGCGGCGAAGTTCAGACCAGCTTTCACATGTTGGCCCAGGTCCTGGAGCATATGCGGCAGGAGGACTGGCAACTGCTGGTGGTGGGCGATGGCCCGCAGCAGGCGGAGATCCGTAAGCGTTTCCGGCCCCACAAGGATCGGGTTCGCTTTCTGGGACGCCTGCCCACCCAGACCGTCCAGGCCCTCTATTCCGCCGCTGACATCTATGTGTGGCCCTCGAATCGCCTGGAAATCGCCTCTGCCCTGTTGGATGCTCAGGTGGTGGGCCTGCCGGTGGTGGCCGGCCGATCGGAGAGCGCCAGCGAGATCGTCCGCCACGAGGAAACCGGCTATCTGGTGCCGCAGGGCGACGTTGGGGAATTTGCCCTGGCGATTGACCGGTTACTTGCCCGCCCTCGCAAGGCGTTGGACATGGGGTTGTCGGCACGCCTGATGCCCCGGGAAGCGAACGATTTACCCTATATTTCCAACCTGCTGCAGCGGGAGATTCAGCCCGTACTGGAGTCGGAGGAAGCGGGGGCGAGCTGGTTGCAGCCCCGTTGATCAGAGGCCGCCTCGGGGTCTGGCGTGTCCGGTTCCCCTTGCACTGACACCGGAACCGGGGTACGCGCTTGTCCGACCTTTGAGGACGGAGGCAGCTGTGCTAACCCTGGACGGATTGACCAAGCGTTTTGGCGAGACGCTGGCGGTGGATGCCGTCAGCTTGTCTATTGATCGCCCCCAGATGCTGGGGGTCATCGGGCGGTCCGGGGCGGGCAAATCCACCCTGCTTCGCATGATCAACCGCCTAAACGAGGCGACAGCCGGGCGGATCCTGGTGACCGGTGCCGACGGCCAGCCAGAGGACGTCTTGACCCGTCAGGGCCGCGCAAAGCGGGCATGGCAGTCCCAATGCGCCATGATTTTTCAGCAATTCAATCTGGTCCCCCGCCTGGACGTGCTGACCAATGTGCTGTTGGGGCGCTTGTTCCATAAGTCCTGGTTGGCCGGCACCCTCGGCCTGTTCACCGACGCCGAGCGCGCCAAGGCCCTCTCCATTCTGGATCGACTGGACATTGCCGATCTCGCCCTTCAGCGGGCGGAGACCTTGTCCGGGGGGCAACAGCAGCGGGTGGCCATCGCCCGCGCCCTGATGCAACAGCCCAAGATCCTGTTGGCCGATGAGCCCATCGCCAGCTTGGACCCACGCAATGCCCGCATCGTGATGGACACCTTGGCCCGCATCCATCGCGAAGATGGCTTGCTGGTCATCACCAACCTGCACACGCTGGATACCGCCCGCAGCTATTGCGATCGCGTCCTGGGCATGTATCAGGGCCGCGCCGTCTTCGACGGACCGCCTGCCCATCTGACCGATGCCATGGTCCGCCACATCTATGGGGTCGAAGCTGACGACGCCACGTTCGATGATGGCGTCACCTCCACCAGTTTGGGGAAGGCCGCCAAAGGCAGCGCCCCCCCTGCCCAGGCCATTGGGTCACCGGCCTGATCTGCAAGCGGCGCCACCCCCCGGACCCCGGCCCTTCCCGGGCCGAGGGCACCGGCGCCACCCCCCACCGGCTGGAAGAGGAGCCAGCCGGGACCCAACGGGAAGACAAGTCCCCGCGCTTGAGGAACCAGGAGAGAACCATGACCAAGACAACCACGGCCATTGCCGCCGCTGCCCTACTGTGCCTGAGTGCCAGCACCACCCTCGCCCAAGACCTGACCGAGTTCCGCATCGGTCTGCTGGGTGGCGAGAACGAACAGGACCGTTTGCGCAGCAGCGAGTGCCTGCGTGCCACGATGGAAGAAGCCCTGGGCATGCCCGCCAAGCTGTTCCCCAGCCCCGATTACGCCGGTGTGCTGCAGGGCCTGCTGGGCGGCACCCTGGAGTTTGCTGAACTGGGTGCCTCCGGCTATGCCGGCATCTATCTGGAGAATCCTGATGCTGTTGAGCCCCTGGTTCATACCGAACAGTTGGACGGTTCCCGCGGCTCCTACAGCGTGCTCTATGTGCGCGCTGACAGCGAGTTCCAGACCCTGGATGACCTCAAGGGCGCCAGCATTGGTTTCGCTGACCCCAACTCCACCAGTGGCTATCTGATCCCCACCGTGGACCTGCCCAACACCCTGGGAACCTCCGTGGAAGAGTTCTTCGGGGAGACCGGGTTCGGCGGTGGACATGAGCAGACCGTGATCGCGGTGCTGAACAAGCAGTTCGACGCGGGCGTCACCTGGACCAGCGGCATCGGCGAATACAGCGAGGGCTACACCGCCGGCTTCCTGCGCAAGATGGTGGACAAGGACATGCTGGACATGAGCGACATCCGCATCCTGTGGCGCAGCAACCTGATCCCCAACGGTCCCGTGGTGATCCGTCAGGACATCCCTCAGGAGGTCAAGGACACTGTCCTGAAAGTCCTGCTGGAGCTGCCGCAGACCGACCCTGAGTGCTTCTACAGCGTCTCTGGCGGTGACCGGAACGGCTATGTTGAAGTGGACCACGAGGCGTTCAAGACCATCGTGGACGCCCGCCGCTCCACCATCGAACAGGACTGATCCCTGTGACGGCGGTGACGGCGGGGCCTTCGGGTCCCGCGCGTCACCGCCCCCCTGCTGATCAAGGACGAGGGCTGGATCATCATGGCCATCAGCACCCAGGGCGATGATCGGAATGGGCCTGCCACCGGCACGCTGCAGGCCATCAACGGCCTGATCGCTCGCCGCCGGCGATTCACCCTCTATGTCGTTTTGGGCCTGCTTTTCGGGGTCTGGATGGGCCTTCGGGTGGCTGAAAACGCCTCCGCCCGCAGTTTCGCGGATGGTTTCCAGCACATCCCGGATTTCTTCACCGATTTCTTCAGCTATTTCCACCGGGGCGAGTTGGAGCGCCAGGAGCTCAGCCCCTACGCCAACCTGCTCAGCCTGGAGACCGAGGATCGCGGATCCATCGCGCGCTGGCTGCGCAACTGGCCCCAGTATTTTGACCTTCTCTGGCAGACCGTGAACGCGGCTTTGTTCGCCAACGTCCTGGGCTTCTGCTTGGCTGTGGTGCTGGCCTTTGTTGCCTCCCATCGCTACGGCCCGACGGGGATCTTGGTCCTCTGGGTCACCCGCCTGCTGGCCCTGCTCCGGCGCTTTGGGATGCTGGGGGAGATCCAACACCGCTCCCTCCAGGCCTGGGCCGAGGCGCGACTGCCCCGCACCCTGTTGCGCGATGGGGCGCGCCGGATGCTGGAACTCTGCCGCTCCGTCCCGGAGCTGATCTCCGCGCTGTTCCTGGTCTATCTGCTGGGCGGGGGGCCCTTGGCGGCGGTCTTCGCGCTGACCATTCACACGGTCGGCGCCCTGGGCAAGCTGTTCAGTGAGGTGGCTGACAATGCCCCCCCGGGCCCTGTGGAGGGGTTGACCTCCTCAGGGGCAAGCTGGGTGCAGCGCATGCGCTACGGCATCCTTCCGCAGGTGCTGCCCAACTTCTACAGCTATGGCCTGCTGCGGCTGGAGATCAACATCCGGGTCTCCACGATCCTGGGATATGTGGGCGCCGGTGGGATCGGTCAGGAACTGCAAGTGCGCATCGCCCAGGGCAATGAGCCCCAGGCCTTCGCCATCATCGTGCTACTGATCGCCACCATCATCCTGATCGACTGGATCAGTGCCGTGCTGCGCCAACGCTTGATCCGTGATCAAGAAGGCAGCCCTGCCCGCGCCGGTTGGCTGCGCGTCATCGCTCAGGCTCTACGCTGGGTGGGGGCGCAATTGACGGAGATCGGCTCTGACCTTTGGTATGGCGTGCGGCAAGGGCTGCCCGCGCTATCCGCCGCCGTGGGCCGCTTTGTTCATCGGGCGGCCCTGGGTCCACCCGATGCCCTGGAACCCGCCCCCTATCGCGCCGCCCGGCAGCGCCTGTGGATCGGGCTGGGCGTCACATCCCTGGTGATGATTTACGTTTTACAGTCCTTACTGACATTTCAGATTCTTCGTGTCGTACCGGGATTGTCTTTGGGGGCCCTGGGCACCCTGCCCGCCTTGGACTGGGGGGAACCGTTCCAGCGGGGATCGGAATTCTTCTGGCGCGCCTGGGAGGCGATGGTGGGGTGGGGGACCTATGACCCCGAGAGCCAAAAGGGCTGGATCAATTTCTGGGTTTGGCCCCACGCCGCCATTTGGGAAGGGGTTCTGCAGACCCTGGTGATTGCCTTTCTGGGCACCCTGTTTGCCACCCTCACCGCCATCCCGCTGGCATTCATGGCCGCACGCAACGTCCAGGGTCAGTTCTGGTATGGGCTGGGGGTGGCTGGCCTGCTGCTTCTGGCTGTCCTCGGTTTCCCAGCCATGCTTACTTTGGTGTTGGCAGCCGCCAGTCTAACCGCCATCCGCGCCCACGTCATGGGACCAGGCGCGGAGAACAAGGTCGTGAGGTGGCTGATGGCCCGCGCCGGGCACAGCCCGCGCTTTGAATCCTTCGCGCGCCGCAGTACCCGCTTTGCCTTTGGCGTGGTGCGAGGCGTTGACACCCTGATCTGGGCCTTGGTGTTCATTCGCGCCTTCGGTCTGGGACCCATCGCGGGGATCCTGGCCATCTGGCTGGTGGACAGCGGCACCTTGGGCAAACTGTTCAGTGAAGCCATCGAGAATATTGACCGCAAGCAGCCCGAGGGAGTCCGCGCCACTGGGGCCCGTCAGGCCAGCATTTACCGGTTTGGGTACCTGCCCCAGGTGTTCCCGGTGATGTTGAGCCAAGCGCTGTATTTCTTTGAGAGCACTGTGCGCTCTGCCACCATCATCGGTGCTGTGGGGGCCGGTGGCATCGGGTTGCTGATCACTGAGCGCATACGGGCGGACATCTGGGATCAGACCCTCTATATCGTGTTGATCATTCTGGTGCTCGTCTATGTGATCGACCAGCTGAGCTATTGGGTGCGGATGCTGGTGATCCGCCAGGAGGAGCGGGTGAAGCCCCCGGCGGCGGTGGTGGCCCTGTTGAGTCCGCTGTGGCTGATGGCGGGGCTCTGGCGGCAGGTGCGCGCGGCAATGGTGCGCACCCGCACTGATCTGGAGCGGCTGTAGCCGCTTTCCGTCAGGGGCGCTATCCTGCGGCGTCCCGATCCTGCTGACCTGAGCGCTGCGCCGTGGCCCATAAGCACCGCAAGAAGCCTGTCCCTCCGACCGCCGGTGCTGCCACCGCGGACCAGGAGTCCGCTGAACAGATTGCGGACCAGGAGTCCGCTGACCAAAAAACGGATCGGGGGTCTGCCGCCTCAGCCGCGGGGGATCAAGGTTGGACCGATGCGACGCCCGCGCTCTATAGCCATGCAGCCCTGCAACAGGCCCAAGACGGGGAGACGGCAGACGCCGACAGTCCGCAGCAGCCTGAAGGGCTGATGGACAAGTTGGCCCGCATGGCCCGTACCGCCGCCTCCACCATGGGCGAACTCTGGCGCGGGGAGCGAGAGCGCGGCGTCCTGGATCGCAGCTACAATGACAAGGCGAAACCCTGGTTTGGCTTCGGCAAGCGGCCTGTCTATCGGGTGCTGGCCATCGATGGCGGCGGGATTCGCGGCCTTGTCCCTGCCCGCGTCCTGGAAGAGATCGAACGCCGCACCGGCAAGCCCATCGCCAAGCAGTTTGATTTGATCGCCGGCACCTCCACCGGCTCCGTCATCGGCCTGGGCCTCAACGTCCCCAGTCCCGAGGACCCGACCCAGCCAGCCTACAGTGCCGCTCAGGTGGCGCGCCTGTATGCTGAAGATGGCCAATCCATCTTTCCGCCCTCGCGGTTCAAGGCCTTTCGGCAGATGATGGGCCCAGCCTATGACGCCGCACCGCTGCGCGAGAAACTCCAGGCGATGCTGGGCGACACGAAGATGAGTGAGTCCCTCACCAACGTCATTGTCCCGGCTTATGACATTGAACGGGGCGATGCGCTCAGCCTGCGCCATATCCGCAACCTGAAGGGCGCCTCCGATCCCGACTATGCAATGGCCGATGTGGCCGCGGCCAGTTCAGCGGCGCCAACGTATTTCCCGCCCCACCGCTTCACCAGCGTCGATGGGCGGGAGAGTCACGCCTGCATCGATGGCGGCGTGATCGCGCGAAATCCAACGCTGTTCGCCCTGACCCAAGCCATTAAGCTTGCCCCCAAGGACGCCCGGATTGAGATGGTGAGCCTGGGGACCGGGTCCTATCCGCCGAAAATCCCCTATGAGAAGGCCGAGAAGTGGGGGGCGGTGGAGTGGGCCAATCCCCGTGCCGGCTCGCCCATGATCGGGGTGATGATGGATGGTGCCTCGGAGATGGCCAATCGCTTGGCCGAGCGACTGTTGGGCGATGGGTTCTTGCGCCTGGACATGGACATCGACCAGATGCCGGAGGGTCCCACCCGGCCCAGCGGGCACCTGGACGACGCCAGCCCAAAAAATGTGGCGCGGCTGGAGGCCTTTGCAAAGAAGCTGATCACGGACAACAGCGACACCATCGATCGGATTTGTGCCACCATCGATCCCAGCTACACCCCTCAACCGGCTCCCCCGCACAGCGTTGCTGGACCAGCTGCGGCACCGGGGCCGGCGCGGTGAGAGAACGGCCGCGCGCCCGGAGAAACCCCTCGGCAGCGAACCTCTGGCAGTGAAGGGCCTGGGCTGAACGTCCCGAAGTGAACGCCCTTCGGCGGTCGAGGCCCTGCGGAAGACTTCCGTCCCGCCGGCGCTTTTGACCGGAAAAGGCTGCCTGTTTGGTCTCCACAAGCAACCGTTCCCAGGCTCATCTGGATCGCACCCTCTGGGTCGCACGATCGGCGGTGCTCAGCCGGTCCACCGATCGTGCCACGACGGGCTCGAAAGCCTGCCCCCTAAGAAGTCTAGCCCCCTCAATAGCGGTAGTGGTCGCCCTTGAACGGACCATCGGGGTTCATGCCCAGATAGGTTGCCTGAGCCTCCGTCAGGCGGCTGAGCTTGGCGCCGATCTTCTCCAGGTGCAGATAGGCCACCAGTTCGTCCAGGTGCTTGGGCAGCACATAGACTTTGTTCTCGTAGGTGGCGTGGTGCTTCCAGAGTTCGATCTGTGCCAATACTTGGTTGGTGAAACTGGTGGACATCACAAAGCTGGGGTGGCCGGTGGCGCAGCCCAGGTTCACTAGGCGTCCCTTGGCCAGAACGATCAGGCGCTTGCCGTCGGGGAAGACAACCTCATCCACCTGCGGCTTGACCTCCTCCCACTTGAAATTGCCCAGCGCCTCGATCTGGATCTCATTGTCGAAATGGCCAATGTTGCAGACGATGGCGCGGTCTTTCATGGCCATCATGTGATCCACGGTGATGACGTCCACGTTGCCCGTTGCCGTGACGAAGATATCCCCCTGGGTGGCGGCATCATCCATGGTGACCACTTCGTAGCCCTCCATGGCCGCCTGAAGCGCACAGATCGGGTCAATTTCGGTCACCAATACCCGCGCACCCTGGCCGCGCAGGCTGGCAGCGGAGCCCTTGCCCACATCGCCATAGCCGCAGACCACGGCCACCTTGCCGGCGATCATCACGTCCGTGGCGCGCTTGATCCCATCGATGAGGCTTTCCCGGCACCCATAAAGATTGTCGAACTTGCTCTTGGTGACGCTGTCGTTGACGTTGATGGCCGGGACCTTGAGCGTGCCGGCCTTCTCCATCTCATAGAGGCGATGCACCCCGGTGGTGGTCTCCTCCGACAGGCCCTTCACCTCAGCCATCAGGTCGGGGAACTCCTGGTGCATGCGGATGGTCAGATCACCGCCATCATCCAGGATCATGTTGGGGGTCCAGCCGTCAGGTCCCTTGATGGTCTGGTCGATGCACCACCAGAACTCATCCTCTTCCATGCCCTTCCAGGCAAACACCGGCACACCGGTGGCGGCGATGGCGGCGGCGGCCTGGTCCTGGGTGGAGAAGATATTGCAACTGGACCAGCGCACCGTTGCCCCCAGCGCGGTCAAGGTCTCGATCAGAACCGCCGTCTGGATAGTCATGTGCAGGCAGCCAGCGATGCGCGCCCCTGCCAACGGCTTTTCGTCACCGTAGCGCTCCCGCAGAGCCATCAGGCCCGGCATCTCCGTTTCGGCGATGGCGATTTCCTTGCGGCCCCAGTCGGCGAGGCTGATGTCTTTGACCTTGAAGTCAGTGTGGCTGGTCATCGGGTTCCTGTCAGGCAAGGGGAAAGGGCTGAGGCGTCGCGATGGGACGGGATCAGCGGCAGGCATTGCTGCGGTCGGTAGAGCAGACCGCGCCCAAAGGCAAGCAGGCTGGCCCGTTTGCGGCGTGCGCCAAGGGGTCTTACTCGGCCACCAGGCGGCGGGGGGCGGTCACCGCCACCATATGGGTCAGCAGCCCCCGGATTTGATCGCGCAGGCGCGGCATCCTTGATGTTGGTGTGAGGTTGGCCTCATCAAGATACAGCGCACGGCTCAATTCCAGCTGGACAGCGTGCAGACCCTCCGGCGGCCGGCCATAGCGCCGCGTAATATACCCGCCCGCATAGGGCACATTGCGCCCGATGACCCGGCCCTGATCGCGCCACCAAGCGGCGATCGCCTCAGCAAAGTGGCGATCGCAGGAGGCGCCATAGACGTCGCCGAGGATCACATCGGGCGCCGGGGCACCGGTGCCATCGTGAACCAGGGCAGGCATGGAATGGGCGTCGATCAACAGGCAGAACCCAAACCGGGCACGGGTTTCCTGCACCAGGGCGGACAGCGCCTCGTGATACGGCCGATAGAAGCTGGTCACCCGGAACTCCGCTTCACGGAAACTCAGCTTGTGCCGATAGATCTCCCGCCGTGGGGCGACGATCCGGGCCAACGTCCCCAGGCCCGCGGCCACACGAGGGGAGGTGACGTTGACGAAAGACGGCAACGGCGCATCCCGGAACATTTCCGGATCCAGTTCCCAAGGCTCACGATTGACATCGATATAAGCCCTGGGGAACTGCGCGCTCAGCAAGGGGATGCCCAGGGTCGGCGCATCCTGGAACAACCGATCGACAAAGGCGTCCTCGGACCGGCGCAACGAGAGGGGATCCAAGCGGGAACTGGCAACAAAGTCGGGCGGGTACCATCGACCGGAATGGGGAGAGGCCACCACGATCGGGGCCACTTGCACGGCGGGTCGGAGGACTTCCAGCACCGGTGCGCTGTCCGGGCCGGTGACGATGTCGCGAAGGATCGAGGGCGGCTCACTCATGATACAGACACCATGCCTCAGCCATGACGCAGGTGTCGAGCCTGTTGGAAGGGTCCGCGGATGATGGGGGTCGGTGTGGTGCCTGTCACGGTCCGTCGGATCAGCCGCTGGCGCCGGGGGCATCGCTCACCGCCCAAAGGTCTTGAACCCCACCAAGGCGGCCTCGCCCTCCGTCTCATCCTGGCCCAGGCTGACCACGCCCACATCCGGCAGGTCCATCATCTCCCGGATCAGACTGATCCGACGGCCCGGCAGGATGACATAGGTGCCATTGCGCGAGTGATCCTTGATGGACAACCGCCCACGCTCAAGGCTCATGGTGGCATGTTCACGGGAGGTGTTGTGGCAGCGGACGGTCACATCGCAATGCTCGCTGCGACCCAGGAGGATGCGGGGATTGTCCACGGAAAGCTCTGCCATCTCGCCCTGGTAATCCAGGATCACCCGCAGCCGGGCAAATTGGGCCTGAGGTTGAGCAGCGGCCACCTCAGAGGGGTCCATAAAGATCGTGGGGCTCTCCGTCTCATCGGCCTCCACGGCCTCTTCCTGCTCGCGCAGAGTGGGATCGGAGAGGAAGAAAAGATCCACGGGCTCCTGCCGTCCCCGCAGCGTGACCCTTTTGAGCGGCTCAAACCGGATGCCGCCCGGGGGTTGAATGCCAAACGCGTCCACCACTGCGCCGCTGGCCAGGGTCTCCGACGCCCGGGCCAAGCCAGAAATGCGGGCCGCGCAATTGACCACGTCCCCAAAAATATCGCCGGTGTCGTCCAACAGGACGTTCCCATGGTCCAGGCCGATCTTAATGCGAATGCGATTATCGTGGCCGGTCATAATGGCCCGTACCGCTGCTACGGCATCATGGGGTGTAGAGAAACGGCACAGCACCCCATCGCCCAGGGTCTTCACCACGACGCCACCCGTACGGGCGATCTGCTGGACCATCGCCTCCACCCCGCCAGTCACGAGGCGGGCGGCTGTCTCGTCGCCCAACACCTCATACAGGCGTGTGCTGTCCTGGATGTCCGCAAACATCACGGTGTTTATGAGCGATGCAGCCTCGGCCATGGCAGCCTCGTGGCAGGGATAGGGGTTTCGGATTACCCGCAAAGGGGCCATCTCTCGGGTGTTATCGACATTTATCAATGTCCCCTGAGATGGAAAGGCGGTTTAGCATGGCCACGGCTATGCGCCAACGGTCAAGCAACGGCCGTCCCGAACCGTTCTGGCGGCAAACAGCGGGCAAGGGGAAAGACGTCTGCCCTAAAGGCCAAGGGCGAACCTCAAGCGCCTCCGGAGGGGTGATTTTGCTTGGGCCTTTCGGCATTTGCGGCCAGTTTCAGGGGTGTCAGCCGCCCTGATCCCAATTCCCTGGATCCCATGCCCTGGAGAGGACCCCACGATGGCGAAGCATCGCAAGAAGCCGCAAAAGAGCCATCAGAAGGCAACGCCCCAGGCCTCTGGTCCCAGTGGCATGGAGCAAAAGTTTGGCGCCTGGGGTATCGATATGAAGGAGGTGACCTTCACCAAGTCACCCACCAAGACGGCCCGTTCCGCCTTCAAGGAGGTACGCCGCGGCTTCCTCCAGCACTTGGCCGAGAACTACAGCGATGAATTGCGCAAGGCCGGCCTGAGCGAGGCGCAGATCGACACCATGCGCGATCAGGGTCGCAGCCCCCCCAACATGAATGTCCACCACAAGCTGCCCTTGAGCGGCGGTGGCAAGAATGTCTGGGATAACTTGGTCCTCATCCCGATTGAGCCGCATCACAGCGCCATCCATCGGCACAGCGATCCGCAGATCGTGGACCTGGGCAAGGGTCAGAGCCGCACCATTGTGATGGCATGGCCGGCCGGGCCGATCTATGCGCCCAAGCATCCAGATATGTGGAAGGGCCGCGATATGGACGCGATCATGGCGGCTGCCCAAAAGGGCCAGCGGCTGGACGCCCCGGCACAGCAGCAGCCCTCCGTATCCGCCCCAACCCGTGCACCGCGGGTGATTGAATCCTCCGCGCCGGTGGCACAGGCCCCATCGGCCGCAGCCCCGGCAAAGCCCGCGGCTGATCCTGCCGCAGCGCCCGCTGCCCCGTCCAATGACGGCTACGGGTGGGCTTTGGGGGAAGAGGACGCCCGCCCTTCGCGGTCCCTGGCGCCTCCCTCCCACCAGGCATCGGCGCAGCCGGCGGCCTCGGATGACGACGCTGCCCACGGTTGGACCCTGGATGGGGCCGAAACCGGCAGCAACCCGGCGCCTGCTCGCCCTTCCGCCCCCAAGTCCCCGCCCAAAGGCGACGATGCTGAGGGCTTTGGCTGGACGCTGGGTGTCAGTGAGGATGCCCCGGCCAGCAGCAAGGGGCATCGCAAACCCCAGAAGCCAGCAAAGAAGACCTGGGTCGAGTCCTTCGATCCCAATCAGATTTCCACGCCGCGAAGGCGCTGAACGGGCTTGGCGGACAGGGGCCGTTCGGGCTAGAGGCTCCGGGGGAAAGAGCGTTTCTGCCCCCGGCGCCAACGCCGCTGTCCTCAGGGTTTAGACAGCACCTCGAGGTCGGGCTGCATAGTGAGCCGTGGCCCCACCGCTCCTGTGGACGCTGCTTCCGTGGCGCCGTTCTGTGGCGCTGTTCCGTGTCGACGCTTTTTCTGGACGCCTTCTCTGGATTCGGTGGTGCCGTCAACGCCGTGATATGTGTCATCAGCAAGGACTGATCCCAATGTATGAGCCGATCCTTGAACGCCTGGCCGCAGAGGCCATCCTGTTCCCACCCGCCACGGTGGAAGAGGTCAGCAGCCTCCAGGACGGGTTGAAGGCGGCACAGCTGTCCGGCATCCCCCAGTCGTACGGCCAGTTTCTGCTGGAGAGCAACGGCTTCGCCTGGAACGGCGTCCAGTTCTATGGCACGCGGGAGATGGTTGAGCCGGCCGATCCGTTGACCCTGCCTTCGTTAATCCAGGCCCATCAGCGCATCGCTGACATCCGCCCTGATCTGGCGCCTTGGCAGGTGATCGGTGCAGCCGACGACGACCTGTATGTCTTTGACACGGAGAAGAAGACAGCCGCCGTGCTGGACCGCTCCACCTTTGAAGTCATCGAAGAATATCGCAGCTTTGGCGACCTGTTCGAGGCGGTGATCGAGGAATATAGCTGAGGCCCCTCTGCCAAGACCGCAGGGGGCTTCGCGCAAAGACAGAACCGCTTACCGGGCAGTGGCTTTTCTCCCACATATGCCGCTTGGCGATATTGCCACGGACCCAGGTGGATGAAAGCCGCTTGTGGGTTGGGTCAGGCCGTTACCGGCTCAAGCCGGGCCATCGCACCCATGTCGCTCACGCCTGTGACGACGGCATCGGCGACGGTTGTTAGGGTCGCCAAGTCGGGTCCCCGCAACACCACCCGCGCGCCCCCTTTCTCCCCATCGAAGAACGGATAACTGCCGATGGCAATGGTGGGGTTGGCGTCTTGCAGCGCCCCCAGCAAGGCCGCGATTTTCGATTCTGCGATCAGGCAGGTCACGGTGAGGGATTGCAGCACCAGCCCCCCTGCCAGATGATCTGCCAGGCCAAGGAACATGGCGTTCATGATCTTGGGCACGCCCGCCATCACATGGACATTGCCCAGGATGAACCCCGGGGCGCCACTGACGGGATTGTCAATCAGACGCGCACCGGCCGGGATGTTGGCCATGCGAAGCCGTGCTTCTGTCAACTCCCCCGGCGGATAGTGGGCCTCCAGACGCGCCACCGCTTCCGGATTGCGCTCCAGGGCGACGCCGAAGGCGCGGGCGATGGCCTCCGCGGTGATGTCATCATGGGTGGGACCGATGCCACCGGTGGTGAAAACATAGGTATAGGTCGCCGAAAGCGCCCGCACCGCCTCCCCAATTTGATCGAAATCGTCCCGCACCACCCGCATCTCATGGACCTGGATGCCACGCTGCCCCAACTCGGTCGCAAGCCATCCCATGTTCTTGTCGGCCGTGCGGCCAGAGAGAACCTCGTCGCCGATGACCAGAACAGCGGCGGTGATGAGATCAGCGGGGGTATCGGTCATGGTTGGGTGTCCGGGGGTGGCGTTGGCGGTGCCGACAGGGTGGCCGTTGGCGGTGCCGACAGGGTGGCCGTTGGCGGTGCCGACAGGGTGGCATTGGCGGCGCTGAGTCGGTAGCCCGAACGCCGGTCGCTGGCAAGCGCCTGTGCCGCTGTCCCTTTTGACTCTTTGCCCATGATGGACCATGCCTATGGAGTTCCCGCACCCGCTGCTGCCCGCAACCCTTGTGCGCCGGTACAAGCGCTTTCTGGCTGACATTCGCCTGGAGGATGGGACGGAGGCCACAGCCCATTGCCCTAATTCCGGGGCGATGTTGGGGCTCAATGCGCCCGGATCGCGCGTCTGGGTGGCGGATCATCGCGGCGATCCCAAACGCAAGCTTCCCTTCGCCCTGGAGCTGGTGGAGGCGGACGGGGGACCGGTGGGCATCAATACCATGATGCCCAATCGCCTGGTGGCCGAAGCCCTGGCTGCCAACCTGTTGGATGAGTTCGGTGCCCCAACCAAGGTCCGCCGGGAGGTTCCCTATGCTGAGCGCTCGCGGGTTGACTTTCTGTTGGAACGCGATGGGGAAAAGCCGCTGTACCTGGAAATCAAGAATGTCCATCTGCGCCGGCCGGAGCGAGGGGATGGTCTGGATGCCGAGTTCCCCGATTGCGTTACCGCGCGAGGCGCCCGCCACATGGCCGATCTGGCCCACGTGGCGCAGGCTGGGGAGGCGGACGCCGCCCTGCTGTTCGTGGTGCAGCGGACGGATTGCCAGCGTGTCCGTCTGGCGCAAGACTTGGACCCCGGCTATGCCGCCGCCTTCGCGGCAGCCCGTGCCGCAGGGGTTGCAGCCTATGCCCGCGCGTGCGACATCAGCCCCTCAGGAATCAGCTTGGCTGCGCCGCTGCCGGTTCTCGACCCCCTCCCCATCTGAGACAAAGGCCCCACGACCGTGGACGAAGACGACGACCCCCGCCAGATCCCCATCCACACGGCTGAGGACTTTGCCGGCATGCACAAGGCCGGTGCCCTGGCGGCCCGTATCCTGGACGAGATCACGCCCTTTGTTCAGCCGGGCGTGACCACCGCCAGCCTGGATCAGCGCATTGCGGAGATGGTGCAGGATGCCGGTGCCGTTGCGGCGACCCTGGGCTATCAGGGTCCCCCGGGGGTCATGCCCTATCCGGCCTCCAGCTGCATCAGCCTCAACCATGTGGTTTGCCATGGCATCCCAAGCGACAAGAAGCTGGCGGACGGCGATATCCTGAATATCGACGTCACACCCATCGTGGATGGATGGCATGGGGACACCAGCCGGATGTATCTGGTGGGGGATGTGCCCATCAAGGCCCAGCGACTGGTGGACGTCACCTATGAGTGCCTCATGCGGGGCATTGCTGTGGTCCGACCCGGTGCCACCACCGGCGACATCGGCCACGCCATTCAAACCCATGCGGAGAGCCACCGGTTCAGTGTGGTCCGGCAGTTCGTCGGCCACGGGCTTGGCCGCAAGTTCCATACGGCCCCCCAGGTCAAGCATTTCGGCCGTCCCGGCGAAGGCACCGTCTTGAAGGCGGGGATGTTCTTCACCATCGAGCCGATGATCAACGCCGGTGGCTGGGGTGTGAAGACCCTGCGCGATGGCTGGACAGCGGTGACCCGTGACCGATCCCTGTCAGCTCAGTTTGAGCATTCCATCGGCGTGACGGAGACGGGGTACGAGATCTTTACCGCCTCGCCGGCGGGCTACACCCGTCCCCCCTATGTGGCGTCGGCCTCCGTAGCGGCGTCGGGCTGACGCGGATGGCGCGCGGGGGTCGTGATCTGTTGGGGGAGGCGGCCGCGGCGCCTCCGGAAGACAAGCATTATCACGGTCATCGCCAACGCTTGCGGGCCCGCTTTCTGGAGCACGGCGCGGACAGTTTCGCCGACTATGAATTGCTGGAATTATTGCTGTTCATGGCCGTGCCGCGGCGGGACATCCGCCCGTTGGCCAAGCAGTTGATCGCCCAGTTCGGTGATTTTGCTGGTGTCTGTACCGCCCCGCCGGAGCGGTTGATGCAGGTGGCCGGGATCAGCGAGGCGGCAGCGGCGGCGATCAAAACCGTGCAGGCCTCGGCCATCCGTCTGAGCCGCCAGCAGGCCCGCCAGGGACCGGTGATCAGCAACTGGCAGGGCCTTCTGGACTATTGCCACACGGCCATGGCCCACGAGCCAGTGGAGCAGTTCCGGGTGCTGTTTCTCGACAAGAAGAACCGGATCATCGCCGATGAGGTGCAGGGACAGGGCACCGTGGACCAGACCCCTGCCTATCCTCGGGAGGTCATGAAGCGGGCGTTGGAATTGGGCGCCACCGCCTTGGTCCTGGTTCACAATCACCCATCCGGCGACCCAACGCCCTCAAAGGCAGACATCGCCTTGACCAAGGACATCGTGCAGGCCGCCCGCCCCTTTGACATCGTCATCCATGACCATCTGATCATTGCCCGGTCCGGCCACGAAAGCCTGAAAGCTTTGGGCGTGATGTAACACCCGATGGGGGAACGGGATCGGCTCCCCTTGCCCCCATGCCATGATCGGGGCATGGAGGGATCGTAGCCCCTGAACCCTTCCGCCCTGAACCCGTCCGCCCTGATGCGATGGCGCCCCCATGATTGAGACTGCTGCAACCCTTGGGGCGATGCTGCTGCCCGCGGTGACGTGGCTGGCCTATGGTTACTTCGCCGGTCGGTGGGAGCGGTCCCGCCCGTCTTTGTCGTCGATCATGGATCATCACCGGGGCCGGTGGGCCCTGTCCTTGCCAGGACGATCTGCCTTGCCCTTCGATGCCATTCTGATCGGCAACATCATGCGGTCGGTCGGGTTCTTTGCCTCCACAACGGTCCTGGTTTTGTTGGCCCTGGGGGCGTATCTGGGGGAGATACAGCGCCAGGGACGGGCGGCGGTTGCGGCGGTTGGGCCCCTGGCACCCGGGCCGAACGCCGCTGGTCTGGACGTCCCCGCACAGTGGGCTGAGGCCCATGTGGGGCTGCTGATCGTCATGATGGCGGTGGTGTTCCTGAAGTTCGTCACCTCACTGCGCCAGTACAATCACCTGTGCATCCTCTGGGGCTCCATCTCCGGGCGGGAGGCTGGCGATGACGAGGGGCTGAGCGAGGAACTAAACCTCGCCCAGCGTATCCATGCGCGGGCAGCACGCAGCTTCAATGCCGGTGTCCGGGGCTGTGTCATGAGCGGGGCCGCCATGACGTGGCGCATTGATCCGTTGGTGGCCGTTGCTGTCAGCCTGGGCGCCATCGGGTTGCTGATCCAGATTGAGTTCTCCGGCAGCTACCTGAAGGATCTGCAACTGCGCGGAAGGGCGCCGCGGCCGCCTCAAGACACCGCTCAGAAGCCAACGCAACGGCCAGAGGACACCCCGTAGAGCGTAGGACCCCAGAGTGGCAACGCCACGGAGGGAACCATCCGAGCGTCCACCAACAAGCTACAGCCGGGGGGCCGATTCCAAATCGGTGTCCACTGCTGTAGCCATCGCTCAGCCGGTCAAACGCGCCCGCCACCGCTGGACTAAGCGTCCACCGCTGGGGCTTTGCTCGCTTGGCTGGACCACCGGACCCAACAGACCCCGGATCATCTCCCTGGCCAACAGGGCGTAGTAGGGCTCATCCCGTCCGGCCATGTGGAAGCCCACATGGCCCCCCGCTTGGGTCATCACCACCTGCACCGAGGCATTGCTCAAGGTGGCAGCCTCATGATGGGCATGGGGCGGTATCCAGGGATCATCCTCCGCATGCAGAATGACACTGGGAATGCGAATGTCTGGCAACAGGGCGAGGCTGGAATAGGCGTCATACAGGGCCTCTGCTGAGGGATGCCCGGTGCGCCAGGCACTGACCTCCCGGTCCCAGTCCAGCACTGTCTTGGCGCCGTCGGCCCGCGCCACCAGTTCTGGATCCACGTCCCGAATGGCCCGAACCTCCTTGCGGGCATCGCGCAGAAGTGCCTGCTCATAGACTTGGTTGCGGCGCTCCGACAGGCTTTGACTGGCATCACGAATGCGCAAGGGCGGGCTGACGCTCAGCACCGCCCGCACGACACTGGGCCGGCTTGCCTGCTCGCCCGCCCATTTCAGGGCCACATTGCCACCCATGGAAAAGCCCACCAGCAAGACACCGTCCCGCGCCGCCTCCCCCTGTAACTGATCCAGCACGCGGCAGATGTCATCGGTCTTGCCGCCATGATAGAGCACGCGGCACAGCCCCATGGATTGTCCGGCGCCGCGCTGGTTGAGGCGCAGGACCCTGACCCCTTTGGCCGTCAGATAGCGGGAGAGCAGGCGCATGTAGTAGCTGTCGGCCACCCCGGTGACCCCATGCAGGGCCACCACCAGCGGGGTCCGTGGCCGACGCTGGCGCGGCTGATCCAGCAGCCCCACCATCTGGTCGCCGGTGCCGTCATTCATGGGGAAATGCAGCGTGCGCGCGGCTTGACCGGGGAAGGGTCGCTTGCTGCCAAAGATGAAGTTCTTGAGCGTCTGCAAGTCGCCCCCCCGCCAAGGCCACCGCGGCTCAAACGCTGGCAATGGATCCAGCGGCAGGCTCAGGGGTGCCAAGCGGGCACCATCGGCGATGGCACTGGGGGACACGACACGGGCCTCCTCACGATCCAATCCACGAAGATACAATGTGCATCTGGCTGTGATCCATCAAGGCAGGGGCATGGCCGCAGCCTGCAATTTCAGCGATCGTTGCCGGCTCACCCGTTTTGGCTCCGACCATCTCCCGGGCGACTTCCGCGGGCAGCAGGTCACTGTCCTCGCCCCGCAGAATCAGGGTCGGTGCCTGGATCGCTTGCCAGAGGGGCCCAAGGTCCAGATCGGTGTTGCCGTTGGGCTGGATCGCCGCCCCTATGGCCGGATCATAGTGCAGACCCCAGCCCTGCCCCTGCGGGCGGACTGACGTCTCAGCCAGGTGTCGCCATTGGGCGTCACTCAGGGCACCAAACGGGGCATGAACCCGCCGCAGGTGGGCCTCCACCTCTGCCATGCTGTCGAACCGCTGGGGCGCGGCCTGCATGTAGGCCCCGATCCGATCCAGGGCTGCCGCCGGGATCACCGACCCCACATCGTTGATCACCAACCGCCGCACGGGGCTGAGCGGGTCAGCGGCCAGGACAAAAGCGATCAGCCCGCCCATGGAGGTTCCCACCCAGTCCACTTCGGTCAGCCCAAACGCGTTGAGCATATTCACGATGTCGGCGGCATACTGGCCAGGATGGTAGTGCTGGGGATCGCGCAGCCAATCGCTGCCCCCGCGCCCCACCATATCCGGGCACAGCACCCGCCGCCCCTGCCCGGCCAGATGGGCCGCCAGAGCATCAAAGTCCCGTCCCGTGCGGGTCAGCCCATGCACGCACACCACCGGTGGCAATTCAGGCCCTGCGGTGCACACGGGCTCGTGAACATGGACGTTCAGGCGATGCAGGCCAGCCGGGCTGGAACAGAGGACGGAACGGGTATAGGTTTCGTTGGACATTGCTTTCCCATTTTCAGCACCCATCATCGGCTTGCCACCCCTGACGGGTCGCGCCTAGACTGTCTACCGTCCTCTTTGATCACCGGAGCCCTCATGTCCGCGATTACCGGCAAAGTCACGCAGCTGGTGAATTTTTACCGCTCCAGCGCCTTGCCGTGCCCCTACATCCTTGGCCAACTGGAACGCAAGTTGTTCACCCGGCTGCCGGGGCAGGATGTGGATAACCTGAATGGCAGCCTGACCGTTGGCGGTTTCCGCCGGTCTCACGAGTTTGTCTACCGGCCCATTTGCGATCATTGCTCCGCCTGCAAGCCCGTTCGCATTCGTGCGGAGGCCTTTGCGCCGTCCCGCAACGTCAGGCGTCTGTTCAAGAAGAATGCCGACCTAGTGATGCGCGAAGCGCCCTGTGTGCCCACGAGCGAGCAGTATCGGCTGTTCGCCCGATATCAGGCCCGGCGTCATGGGGACGGGGACATGGCCAGCATGGGCCCGGAAGACTATGCGGCCATGATCCGCGAAGGCAGCGAGCATTCGTCCCTGATGGAGTGGCGGTTGGGGGAGGCGCTGGTGGCAGTGATCCTGATCGACCATGTGGAGGGGGGCATCTCCGCTGTGTACAGCTTTTTCGATCCGGCGATGCCCGAACGCTCCCTCGGCCGGCATATGGTGAACGCCTTGGCGCACTGGGCGCGGGAGGAGGGGCTGAGACACGTCTACCTTGGCTACTGGATCGCACAGTCCCGCAAAATGGCCTACAAGGCTGAGTTCCAGCCCTTGGAGGTGCTGGAAGGCGGCCATTGGATCCCCTTTGAGGGGAGCATGGCGCAGCGTGAGAGCCAGGGCGTCGAAACGCGTTGAATTGTCCCACCGACCTGGCGTAGGGTCGCAGCCATCGGACGCCCAAAAATAGGGCTCCGCGGTCTGGTTTGACCCTGGGCCGAGCAGCGTTCTGCGCTGTCACCGGGCGGAACAAAACCGCTCACCAAGAGGGCTCACCAGAAGACCTCAACGAACAGGAAACGGTTTGTGGCCCATACACGGGCCCGCCAACCGGCCCCATCAAGATTTCTAGGGAGAAGACGATCAATGAAGCGTCGTAATCTGCTCAAGGGCGGTGCCATTGCTGGCGCTGCCGTCGCCGCGGCCAGCAGCTTTCCGGCCCCGGCCATCAGCCAGGGCATCAAGCAGTGGCGTCTGGTTACCACTTGGCCCAAGCGCTTCCCGATCCTGGGCACCGGCGCCGAGCTGGTGGGGGAGCTGATCACCAAAGCCTCCGGCGGCCGCCTGGAAGTCCAGGTCTTCGGTGCGGGTGAGATCGTCCCGGCCTTTGAAGCCATCGACGCCGTTGCCAATGGGACAGTCGAGATGGGCCATGGCGCCCCCTACTACTGGAAGGGGAAGGTGCCTGCGGCGCAGTACATCGCCGCCATGCCGTTTGGCCTGCTGGCGCAGGAGTTAAACGCTTGGTTTGAATTCGGTGGTGGCCAGGAGCTGGCTGACGAAGTTTACGCCGAGATGGGGTGCAAGTTCTTCCCCGCCGGCAACACCGGCGTCCAGATGGGCGGCTGGTACAACAAAGAGATGAACACCATCGACGACTACCAGGGCCTGAAGCTGCGCATGCCGGGCCTGGGCGGCGAAGTGGCCAAGCTGGCCGGTGCCACCGTGATCAACCTGCCGGGCGGTGAACTGCTGGGCGCCATGTCCAGCGGCACCATCGACGCCATGGAGTGGGTGGGCCCGTACAACGACTATAGCTTCGGCATCCACAAGGTTGCCCAGTACTACTACTACCCGGGCTGGCACGAACCGGGCACCTGCCTGGACTGCTTCATCAATCTGGAAGCCTACAACAGCCTGGACGACGACCTGAAAGAGATCGTCGCCATGGCCAACAAGATCGCCAACGCCACCGTGCTGTCCGAGAGCGTTGCCCGGAACAATGAGTTCCTGACCAAACTGACCCAAGAAGAGGGCGTGGACCTGCGTCGCTTCAGCGATGGTATCCTGACCTCCCTCGGGGGCTTGGCCGGCACCTACCTGTCCGAGCAGATGGCCGCTGATCCGCTGTCCCGCAAAGTTGGCGAGAGCCTGGTGAAGTTCCGGGAGGAAGCCCGGGCCTGGACCGGCCTCAGCGAGGAGCCCATGGCCGCCGCGCGCGCCCTGGACTTCAAATACGTCCAGCTTTGATCTGAAGCGGACCTACCCTGCCCCACCGGCGCAGGCTTTCAACACTTCTGTCAAGGGCAGCCCCGCTGGGGCTGCCCTTTTCCTGGATCCGACCTCGTTCCGGCTGCCATGGCGCCAGGGAACTAGAGAATCGGGGGACCATAGCCGGAAGGGTCAACGCAATCGGATGATCCCCTCCGTGGCGGTGCCACTTCAGGGTCCGACGCTCTACGCGCCGCCTTGCCAATCCATGCGCTGGCAGAGCTTGACAAAGAAGTCCACGACAGGGGTGTGGCGACGACCACGCCGGGTGACGACGGAGACCGTTCGGCTGATCGGCGGCTGGCTCAGGGGGCGATGGCGCAACTGCGGGTTCACGGCCAGACTGGCCGGCATGATGGCGCACCCCAACCCCGCGACCACCATGGCCTGGACCCAGCTTTCGTGCTCGCTCTCAAACCGATGCTCAGTGCCATTGTGGTAAGCGAAGCCGGCGCTTTCGAAGAAATCCAGGTACTCGCAATTGATCCGCTTGAGGTAGCGCTCCCCGCGAAGGTCTTCGATCCCGACTTGTTCCATGGCCTCAAAGCGATGCCCAGCAGGGAAGGTGATGACATAGCTTTCCTGAAAAAGCGGCTGGGCACTGAGCGTGTCTGGATAGGTGGGTAGGGCCACCAGGGCCACGTCGATGTCGCCGGCCTCCAGCAGATGGATCAGGCGCGCGCCGGGTGCCTCGCGCAGGCTGAGGTTCAATTGCGGTGCCTGGCGGCTGAAATACTCGATCAACCCGATCATGCTGTCCGGTGCGATGGTGCACATGCACCCCAAGGTCAGTTTGGCGTTGACCATGGCCGAGAAATCCAACGCCTCCGTCTTTGCCGCTTCGGTCAGCGAATATGCCTGCTCAAGACGCGGACGCACCATTCGCCCCAGTTCGGTCAGGTGGGTTTGCCGGCCCTCCCGACGAAACAGCGGCCCTCCCAACTCCTGTTCCAATTTCTGGATGGCTCGCGTCAGGGAGGGTTGGGTGACGTTGCACGCTTCCGCCGCGCGGGTGAAGTTCAGGCAATCAATCACGGCCAGGAAATAGCGGATTTGATGCATTTCCATCGGGCTTGGTCTCCGGCGGGTCACGGGCAATAACGCTGGCATAGCAGGCGCGTGATGGGCGATCCCATGCCTTTGAGCTATCGATCCCATAGCCTGCGGTGACTTCCTCTCCTGCTCACTTCCTGGCCATGTCTGCGCATCCGGCCAGCAGGCGGTCGGTCCCCTTTTCAGAAGCAGGAGTGCCCCACCATGACAACCATGGTCAAATCCCTCGCCCTATCCCTGGGCTTGTTTTGCGGTCTTGCCCCGCAGGCCCAGGCGGCCGGTTGCCCGCCGGAACACGTCCTGACCGAGCCACGGCAACTGGAGAGGATGCCGCAGGAACACCTCACCCGGGAGGTGATTGCCAATGTCCGGCTTGAGGGCTGGCGCGACATGGGACCCTTCATCCTGCGCACCCGGCGGCTGGAACTTCAGCCAGGCGGTTTGGTGCCCACCCACAGCCACGCTGATCGGCCGGCCATCGTCTACATCCTCAAAGGCACGGTGATTGAGCACAACAGCTTCTGCGCCGTTCCCATCGTGCACCATGCCGGCGAAGTGTCTGAGGAGTTTGGCCCAGGGTTTGTCCATTGGTGGGAGAATCCAGGCAACGAGGTCGTCACGTTCTTGTCCAGCGACGTGGTGCCCTTCCCCAGTGACGCTGACCTCTTCTACGGGTTTGAGGCCAACAGCAGCCCGGAAGACGCCCGCAACTGACGTTTCCTGGCATGCGCGCTGCCCTGCATCCCCAAGGGCAGCGCCCCTGCCGCCTGGTGCAGCATGTCTTCCCGCTCCTGTTCCCCTTCGGTCCACCCAAGGCAGCATCATCGCCGGCGGTGGCCCCGCAGGGGGAGCGGGAGAGAGATGCCGCGCGTGCCAATCAATGGCCTGCGGAGGGCCGATGATGTTGAAAAATGTGGTTCTGAGCCTGCTGCTGATCATCGGATCTGCCTCTCTGGCGCAGGCCCAGACCGCCGACTTGGGGCCCGATGGGCCAGCGTCTCTGTTGGCCACCTATGAGGCATTCGCTGCCGCACAGAATGATCGTGATCTTGATCGGGTGGGGCAATTCTTCATCGATGGACCTGAGTTCCTGTGGGTCTCCGATGGTCAGTCCTTCTGGGGACGGGAAGCCGTCCTGGCACGCATGGGCCGCTTTCAAGGGGCGGATATCTGGCGGGTTCTCCCTGACTTAGACACCGCCAGGATTGTTCCCCTGTCGCAAGACAGTGCTTTCCTGCACCTGTCCTTGGTGTTGGAGATTGGGTCGGATCCCCGCCCGAACCGCTTGGGGTTCCTGGTCACAATTCTGTTTGTTAAGCAGGAAAGTGCGCCATGGCGCATTGCAGCATTGCTCACCACCCGCGAGAAGAACCAGTAGTGGCGACGCAGGCCCAAGGGGCTGTCCGCCCGGCGCAGCCGCCCTCGCCGTGACCGGGCCATGGAGGACTGAGACATGCTCTATTTGGTTCAAGGGGCTCTACGGGGGGATCGGCCGCGGGACATTATTCGTCGCTCCACCATCATCGGGATCATCAGCTTTCTTACGCTGATCGACTTGTTCGGCAGCCAGGCCTTGCTGCCCCGGCTGGTGGTTGCGTTCGACACCGACCCTGGGTTCATGGGCCTCGCGGTGAACGCGGCCACGCCGGGCATGGCGCTGTCTGGCCTGCTGGTGGCATAGTTTGCAGACCGGATTGACCGTAAGCGCGGCATCTGGATCAGCCTTGCCTGCCTGAGTGTCCCGACGGCATTGCTGGGGGTTGTGGACTCGGTCAACCTGTTCATGGCGCTCAGGATTGCCCAGGGCGTGTTCATGGCGGCAGCCTTCACGCTGACCATGACTTATCTGTCGGAGCAGTGCGATGTGACCGCCGCCGGTGGAGCCATGGCCGCCTACATCACCGGCAATGTTGCCTCCAACCTGCTGGGTCGCATCATGGCGGTGAGTGCCGCCGATGGGCTGGGCCTCAGCGGTTCTTTCTTCGTCTTTGCCGCTCTCAACCTCGTGGGCGCGCTGCTGGCCTTTACGCTGGTGGGGGCCCGGGATAACGAGCGCCCGGTGCGGACGGGATCGCCGGCGGCCGCCTGGCGTCAGCATATGGCCCATCCGGCACTGCGGGCCGCCTTTGTGATGGGGTTCGCCATCCTGTTCATCTTCGTGGGTGTCTTCACCTATGTGAACCTGCATCTGACCCAAGCCCTGGGCATCGATGAGGCGTTGCTGGGCGTGGTCTACTTGGTGTTTCTGCCGGCCCTGATCACGACGCCCTATGCATCGCGGGCGGTGAGCCACTTTGGACCGAAGCGGGTGTTCCAGGTGGCGGGGGGGGGGCTGCCTCGCTGGGACCGGCCTCACTTTGATCCCCGCACTGCCACCGGTTCTGGCGGGCCTCGCCGTGATTGGCGCTGGCACCTTCTTTATGCAGGCCGCCGCCACGGGATTTGTCGGCCGAACCGCGCTAACCAATAGGGCGGCTGCCAATGGGCTCTATCTCACCAGCTACTATGTAGGTGGCCTTGTTGGGGCGTTGGCGTTGGGTCAGGCCCACCTGATCGGCCAGTGGCCGCTCATCGCGGCCATTGTGTTGGCCGTCCTGGCAGGCCTTATCCTGCTGGCTCGGTTCTTGGGTAACCCTGGGCCGGAGGTGCGCCCGCTGGCGGAACAAGCGACGGCATCGTCGGCGGCATCTGGCTCCTGAGCCCGTTGCCTTGCCGATGATTCAGGCATTAGGCCTTGGCTGGCCGTCTGCTGCAGGTGTACGGTTATGACAAATGCGTCTTTCAACCCTTTGTCTCGCCTGTATGAGGTCGTACCATGTCCACAGTCCCTATGGCCCGCTTTCTGGTGCTGGCTCCCTTGAGCCTCCTGGCCCTCAGCGTCCCTGCCCTTGCCCATGCTGGCGAGGGGCTTGGGGGCGGCTTCGTGAGTGGCTTTTCGCATCCGGTGCTGGGATGGGACCACGTGGTGGCCATGGTGGCCGTGGGCCTGTGGGGGGCTTTCCTGGGTAAGCCCGCGCTTTGGATCCTGCCCATTGCTTTTCCCCTGGTGATGACGTTGGGGGCTGTTCTGGGCATCCTCGGCGTGCCTGTCCCTGAGGTCGAGGTGGGCATCGCCGCTTCCGCTATTGTCCTGGGCGGGCTGATCGCCACAGCCGCTCGGTTGCCTGTGGTGGCCGCTGCCGTGGTCGTTGGGCTGTTTGCTGTCTTCCATGGCCATGCCCATGGCACAGAGTTGCCCGCCGCCACCAATGCGGCGGCCTATGCAGTAGGATTTGTGCTGGCCACGGGCCTGTTGCACTTGGCCGGGATCGCCTTGGGCGTGCTGGTACGTTGGCGGATGGGCCGGCTGGCCGTGCGTGCCGGCGGCGTCGGCATTGCGGCCCTGGGGGTGTTGTTCCTCAGCCGTGCCCTGGCGTAAAGCGCGCGGCCTCTTCAAACGCTCTTTCGTGGGCCGGAGTCTCTTCCTGGCCCTTCCGGCGATTGTCTTCAGCAGCCCCGCCTCTGCCCATGGTCTGCCCAATGGGTTCGAGGGGGTGAGTCTTGGTGCCGAGATTGTCCTCGGCAGCCCCTATACCCTCCTTCCAGCGGTGGCTGCGGGCCTGTTGATTGGCCAGCACCCCTTCAGTCGCCTAGCCTGGACTTGGGCGGCGCTGGCCGGAGGGCTGGCCCTTGGCAGCATTGCCGCCATCCTCGTAACCCTGAGGCTGATCCCGGCCCCGGTCTTCACCCTGTTGGTCTGGTCCCTGTATGGCGTGATGGGATTGGCCGCGGCGGCAGCCCTGCTGGCCGCCGCCCTGCCCCGGCTGCCACTGGGGGTGAGTGTCGGGTTGATCGCTGCCCTCGGGGCCCTCACCGGGGTCTTGGCCTCCGATGATCATGCCGACGCTGACACCGGCGGTCTGGTGGCGTTGCTTTGCGGCTATGCGGTGGCGGGGCAGATGGTCCCGGCGGGTCTGGGTTGCTTTGCGGCGGCGCTGCGGGAGGCGTGGCCCTCATCGGCCTGGGTGGGCATCGGCTTGCGCATTGTTGCGGCCTGGACAGCGGCCATTGCCGTGCTGATCCTGACCGTCGATGCCACCGCGCCTGTGTGGAGCGAGGAGCCCCAGCCTACTGAGGCCATGACCGCATCAGGGCTGTGACCTTGGCGTAGTTCTGCGCGACTTGGTCCAGTTCACCCCCATCGCGGAACAGCTGCTTATCCAGTTGCCGATGGGGGTCGCCGTTGGGCCATAGCCGCCAGCTGTCGTTGTCCACCACGTCGGCGATCATCGGGTGCCCCTGCGCGTCCAGCCCCACCTCCATCTTGCAATCGGCCAGCACCAGCGGGCCGTCCGGCGCCGGCACGGCGGCCCAGGTTTGCTCCAGCACCTGGAAGGCAGGCAGGATGAGCTCCCCCATGATCCGGGCGAACAAGGCCGCGCTGACCGGGGCGGGGATACGGATCAACGGTGTGCCCTGAACCGGGGCTTTGGCAGAGTACAGCGCCCAGTGGTCCGACGCCCGGACGCAGTAGGGGTCTGTGTGGACACCGTCGGCCCAGGCGCCCTGGTGCAGATACCGCTGCCGGGCCGCGCCCTCCTCCATCACCTGCGGCTGCGCCACCGCCGGGGGGACCAGGGCAGCGTGCTTGTGGAAAACCTCGCTCACCAGACACGCGAACCGCTTCGGTGGCCCATCAGCGGCGGGGGTAGCCTCCGGATGCCGCTTGAGGTAGCTGCCGAATGCAAAGCGCCGCACCACAAATTCCAGCGGCAGCATGTCCACCGCGCGGCACAGCAGGCGGTCCGGTGGCATATGATCCAGGAAGGCCGTTGCAATACCCGCAGCAGACAAGGTGCGAAAAACGATCGCCGCCTGTTCGGTCTTCTCCTGCCCCAAGGATGCGATCTCCGCCCGCCGCGCGGCGTCCCCGGCGGTCAGCCCGTCATTCGTCACCAACCAGACCGTATCCGGCTCCGGCCCCTGGACGATGGTTTTGGTTTTGCCAGCCGCCAGAACGGTCATTGCAGCGCCCTCACGGCATTGCGGAACAGATGGATGCCGTCGCCATAGCGGGGCGGGGCGTCGCCGGATTGCACGCGTCGGGTCCAATCCGGCAAGTGATGGAAGAACAGTGCCCGTTCCGGATGGGGCATCAGCGCCAGAACCTGGCCGCTGGGGTCCGTGAGGCCGGCGATGTCGTCAACGCTGCCATTGGGGTTGGCCGGATAGGCGCCGCCCGCCGGCGCCCCCTGCTCATCACTGTAGCGCAGGGCCACTTGCCCCTGGGCCTCCAGATGCGCCAAGGCGCCTGGTGCCACCATCCATTGCCCTTCGCCGTGGGCCACGGGGACATGCAGGCGCTTGATGTCCGCCAACCAAGGCGAGGCGGTTCGTCCTACCACCAAATGGACCCAACGGGCCTGATAGTGTCCGCCGCGGTTGGGCAATAGGGTCACACTGTCCCGCCCCAGGGCCACCAACCCCAGGGAGGCCAGCACTTGGCACCCATTGCAGATGCCCAGCACAAGCCCGCCCCGTGCAATCAGACCTGGGATGTGATCTGCCCAGCGTCCTTGGATACGGCTGGCCAGGGCGTTGCCAGCACCCGTATCATCGCCGTAGCTGAATCCCCCAGGGATGGCCAAGATCTGTGCGTCCCGGATGATTTCAGCCGTGATATCGTCCGTATGGACGATGCGCGCCTTTGCGCCGGCCTCCTCAAAGGCTCTTGCCGTCTCCGTTTCGCAGTTCAGGCCATGACCGGCAACGACGAGGGCATGGGGGGAGGCGGGAAGAGACATCACGGGACCACAGGCAAATGGCGGGAGGGCGGTGCGACGGGACTTGCCACACTTTTCGGCGTCGGCGGACTGGCCGATCGCCGCCCACGGTCAGAAAGACAGGATTGCTCAGACGCTCGGATGTTTCCACACACCACGCAGCAACCCGAGACGCTGGCCATAGCTGACCGCTCCTGACAGGGCAAGCCGGCAGCCTGGAGAGCAACCCGCTGTGGCGCCCCGTGCCCCCCTTGATCCGCGGTATGCCGGGTTGACCTTGCCTCTCCCATCAGCCTCAGAAGGACAATAGGCGTGCCGGACCCCACCTCTGCTTGTAGCCTCTCCCTCACCGGTGCCGCCGCCATCACGCGCGGAGCGCGGCGGCATCTGGCCCTCGGCGGCTGTGATGCCCTGCCGGAAGTTACCCTGCCGGACGGCCGCCGCGCCGACCTGATGGGCATGAGCCGCGATGGCCACCCGCTGATTGTCGAGGTGAAATCGGGGCCCGCAGACTTTCTCAGCGATAGCAAGTGGCCTGCCTATCTGGGGTACTGTCAGCGCTTTTGGTTTGCCGTCGACGCGGCGTTCCCGCTGGCGTTGCTGCCGGACGAGCCCGCCGTGGGCATCCTGATCGCCGACGCGTACGGAGCGGTCGAACACCGCCCCCCGGACACCCGCAGCATGGCCCCCGCCAGGCGTCGGGCGATGCTGCTGCATCTGGCCACGCTGGCCGCCAGGCGCCTGCATCACCTGCAGGACCCGTGGGCAGACGCGGGCTAAAGCCTGTCCCACCTACCTTGACCACCCCGCGCCCCCACCCGGCCACCCACGCCAGTATCGTACCAATGGGTGGCCGGGTGGGGGCGCGGGGCTGGAGTGGACTCTATCTCACCGAAACGGGCTCTAAAGCCGTTCGCGCGGCAAAGGAACCGCTGCGGGGTCGCAGAGCGGGTGGGCCAGACGGCTCCTAAAAAAGGCCCTGACTGCCAGGATCAGTAGCCGATGTGGGCCGTGAACTCCCGCAGCACCAAGCCCCAGAAATCCACCGTGTCCTTGAAATTGGCGGTGCAGACGCCGCCGTCCAAATTGACGTTCATCTCGATCACCGCATCGCCCTGGGTGTCGAGATAGGCTTTGCCGAAGCGCTTCTCATAGTTCCAACTGTTGATCTGATCCAGCGTCACAGGCGTGTCCACGGTGAAACCGGCAGTGAACTGGACATCCGTGCAGTCCTGCCCGTTGGTGCAACCATAGAAGTAAACGGCATAACTGATCCCCTCCATACGCCCGGTGATCAAAGGATCTCCTTCTTGGTCCTTGGTTACCTCAGCCGCCCCGGCCGCCTGGAGCAGGGTAACCATGGCCTGGGGATCAGAGGCGCTGATGGTTTCGCATTGGGCGTGGGCGATGCCGGAACCGGCCAGCAGACCGAGGGCCAGCACGGGAAGCAGGGTACGCAGGCGACGGGTCATGGCAGAGGGCTCCGATCCGGTGGATAGCTTGAGGAAGGCGCAGACATGGGCTTCTATGCTGGACCACCATGGCCCGATCATGGCAACCCCTGTGGCGCCATGGCGCGCCTTGGCCACTTGTGTGCGTCTCCACACCTTGATTTGCGGGGTCAACCGACGACAAGGGGTCATCCGCTGCTTCTCGTGCGTCACCTTACCTCCAGAACAACAGGTCTCCCAGCCGTGTCCAATCCGATCTTCGTGTTCAAGCTGAGCTGTCAGGATCGCCCTGGCATCGTCGCTGCCGTATCCAGCTGCATTGCCGAGCATGGTGGCAATATTCTGGAAAGCGCACAGTTTGACGATCTGGACACAGGCGACTTCTTCATGCGCGTGCGGTTCAGTTGTCAGACCGATCAAGGGCGGGATCGGTGGGAGCACGCCTTCAAGCCTGTGATTGACCGCTTCGGCATGCGCCACGAATTGATTGACGAAAGCCACCGTCAAAGGGTGGTGATCATGGTCTCCAAGATCGATCATTGCCTCAATGACCTGCTGTATCGTTGGCGGCGTGGTCGCCTTGCCATGGATATTGTTGCCGTCGTCTCCAACCACGATGTCCTGCGGTCGGAGGTGGAGGCCTTGGGCATCCCTTACCATCATTGGCCGGTGACACCGGAAACGAAGGCGGAGCAGGAGGCAAAACTCCTAGCGCTGATTGATGCCGAACAGGTGGACCTGGTGGTGCTCGCGCGCTACATGCAGGTTTTGAGCAACAGCCTGTCCCGGAAGTTGTATGGCCGGGTGATCAACATCCATCACTCGTTTCTGCCTGGGTTCAAGGGGGCCAAGCCCTATCATCAGGCCCATGCACGGGGCGTGAAACTAATTGGCGCCACGGCCCATTTCGTGACAGAGGACCTGGACGAGGGTCCAATCATCGCCCAGGACGTGGCCGTTGTGGATCACAGTTTCAGTGTGCGCCGAATGGTGGATGCCGGCGGCGACGTTGAGGCACGGGTGCTGGCACGGGCCGTGCGCTATCACCTGCAAAACCGCATTCTGCTGAACGGCAACAAAACGGTGGTCTTCACCTGACGCGCGCGCCTGACGAGAGGGGCAACAGGTGGGACACCGACCCCCAGTCCCCTGTACGGAGGAAGGCCCATGACCGCCGCCACCGCAGACATCATTGATGGCAAGGCCTTCGCCCAGGGCGTGCGTGCCCGCGTGGGCGAAGGCGTTGAGCGATTTCGCGCCCGATGCGGCCGACCGCCTGGGTTGACCGTGATCCTGGTGGGTCAGGATCCTGCCAGCGAGGTCTATGTGCGCAACAAGGCCCGCATGGCCCAGAAACTGGGGATCGATGGGGAGTTGGTGCGCCTGCCGGCAGAAACCAGCGAAGCCGATCTGTTGGGTCGCATCGCGGCGCTTAACCGGAACCCTCGGGTGGATGGCATTCTGGTGCAGTTGCCCTTGCCAGCCCACATCGACGAAGACCAAGTCATTTCCAGCATCGATCCCGACAAGGATGTGGATGGCTTTCACCCGTTGAATGTTGGGCGCCTGCACCTGGGCCAAGAAACCATGGTCCCCTGCACGCCCCTGGGCTGCCTGATGCTGATCCAGGACCGGGTCCCGGATCTCTCTGGGAAACTGGCTGTGGTGGTGGGCCGCTCCAACATCGTCGGCCGGCCTATGGCTGCCCTGCTGACCCAAGCCAATGCCACCACGGTCCTGGCCCATTCCCGCACCCGGGACCTGCCGGCCCTGTGCCGACAGGCGGATATCCTGGTGGTGGCGGTTGGCCGTCCAGGGATGGTGACAGGGGATTGGATCAAGCCCGGCGCGCTGGTCATGGATGTGGGCATCAATCGATTGGAGCCAACGCCCGAAGCCCTTGCGGCCAATCCGGAGGCGAAGGCCCGCCTTGCCGGCGATGTGGCGTTTGAGGAGGCCATGGAGGTTGCCTCGGCGGTGACCCCTGTCCCCGGAGGCGTCGGCCCCATGACCATCGCCTGCCTGATGCAGGCGACCCTGACCGCCGCCGAGCGTCGGCAGGCCCGTGCGGCAGGCCACGCTGCCACCGCCTGAGCAGAGCAGCGCCGTTTCCTGGCCGTAATTCTCCATCCTAAAAGGGGTCGTGTCTTTTTCCCGCCCCTTGCCGGAGGTCGCCATGCGCCTACCCCTTCTGACTGCTGGTCTTCTTGCCCTCAGCACAAGCCTTGCTGCGGCCGAGACCGTCACCCTGGATAGCCTTGCTGGGGATTACGGTGATCGAAATGGCCGACTTCGCTGCGCGGCGGACAATGAGTTCCTGCGGTTCGGGGCTGACGGTGCCCTGCAGATTAACGAGGGCCGGGGCTTGGAACCGGCGGGAACCGTTGCCCTGGATCCTGATGAGCGGGTGCGCTTGACCTTGCCAGATGGCATGGCCATCCTGCTCACCGTCTACGCGGGGGAGCTGACCATTTCCGGGGCTGAACGGGATGGCAGTGCCGACGCTGATCTCCTGCAGAGCCTTCAGGATCGCCACGGCGGGTTTGTGCGCTGCGACTTCATTGATTGACCCTTAACCCGGTTTCCCAGGTATTGGCGCCATCCACCGCCTTTGGCATCTAAAGCAGAGGGCACCGAATTGGAACCGGCCCCGCTGCCGTCCTGGGAGGGTGGTCGCTCGGATGATCCCCTCCGCGGCGTTGCCCCTTCGGGGGTCGACGCGCTCCAAGCCGCCCAAGGCAACCGCCGCCACGGCCCTTGGGCCAGGGATCACGGCGCTGTGTCGCGGGGATACAGATGGACGGCTCCCGCCTCCTCATCCTCGCGGTTGTCGCCGGGGGCTGCCACCAGCAGGGCGCTGGGGATCACAGCAACCCGGCGGCCAAAACTGGGCTCCGTGCCCTGCCCTGTCGGTGCCTGTGGGTTACGAAAGATGCTGCTCAGTTGCCAAGGCATGTCCGCCCCAGCACGCTGATAGAGGTACGCCCCGGGTCGCGCTTCGGCCTCCCCCGGCTGACCGGGCGCCCCCACCAGCAGCGTGGTCTCATCCATACCAAGGCTAACCCCGAAGGCCACGGGACCGTCCAGGGGTTGGGCTTGCAGGCTTTGCTGCACGGTCCAGTCCGCCAAGGGGGCTCCCCTCTGTGCGGGTGCCAGACTATGGACCTGCCGTGCTCCCGGTGCCGCCACCAGCAGGTGTTCCCCATCCAGGGCCAGGGTCGCCCCGAACCCATCACCGGGGCGGGACTGTGGGGCCGACAAGGTGACGGCCGGGGCAAGGGTGACGGCCCAGGGATTCGACCGCTGGTAGATATCCACCCGACCAGGCGTGTTGTCGTCGCCTGGAGAGCCCACGAACAAAGCGGTCTCCGTCAGCAGCAACGAGGCTGCAAAGCGGGCAACCCCCACAGGAGGCGCCTCCACCTGGCTTGGAAAGGTGCCAGTGAGGGGCGTCAACAGCACCGGCCCCCCCTCTGCGGCGCTGGCCAGCAGCGCCTGATCGGCCACGGCTGCCACCGGCCCGTTGCCATGGCGGACCTCAACCAGATCGACCACCGTTGAGGGAACGGCCGGGTCCAGCAACCGCACTTGCAGCGTCCTGGTCGCCGAGCCCTCGGCGGATGTGTCCTCAGCGGATGTGTCCTCAGCCGGAGTGCCCTCAGTGGGAGTTCCGTCACTGGGGGTTTCTGTCCGGGCCGGCCCGCCCTTGGGAGAGATCAGCAGCAGCTTGTCCCCTTCGACAACCGTGCCGAGCCTCACCCTATCTCCGCTCACGTCCAAGGCAGGCCAACTATCACCCACCAGGATCCCCAGGCGAGAAATCCCATCCGCATTGCCCAGTCGCACGGCGTCCACCCGGGCCAAGCCGGCCAACGCAGGGTCCATGGGGACACTCAACACATAGGCTTCGTCCCCCACAACACCCAGGTCCCACCCCAGCCGAGCGCCGGCTGTGGTGCCAATCAGCGTCTGAGGCTCCAGGTCGGCGGAGGGTGCGGCCGGAGGCGGCGTTGCGGTGGTGGTGGGCTCACCAGCAGCACTGTCGGTCTGGGCCATCAGGCTGGAGGCCGTCTGCTGCCCCAGATGCCCCTGGGCGTAGCGCGCCACCGCCCATCCCAGGCCCAGCAACACAAGGATCAAAACCAGGCCTGTGGCCACCGGCGCCTTGCGGCCCCCTTTGACCTCAAGATCCGGCGCCATGCCCGGGCTAGCGGGCGTCGCAGGGGCATCGTCATCGATGCTGGTGATCTCGGCGGTTAACCACGTCCGAGCGCCTGCTGGCGGGGGCGGCGCCGGCTCGGCCGCCACATTGGCCAGCGACGGATCCAAAAGGGCCAGCAACTGGGATCCGCTGCCGGCACGGTGTGCCGGATCAGGGGTTAGCCCAGCGATGAGCATGGGCCGCAGCCAGTCCGGCACGAAGGAGAGGTCAGGGGCCGCCTGCCGCGCGGTCACCGCATCGGTGAAGCCGGAGCCTTCAAACAGCGGGCGGCCGGTGGCGGCGAACAGGATCACCACGCACAGGCTGTACAGATCAGTCTTGGGGCCAATGGTGCGCGCCCCGCCGAACAAACCCATCTGCTCCGGCGCGGCATAGCGCAGTTTGCCCGCAAACCGATCCCCAATGACCGTGGCGGCGTCATCGTCCGCCAAGTCCTTTGAGATGCCAAAATCAATCAAGGTGGCCTTGGCCACTTCATCGTCGCGCAGAATGATGTTGTCCGGCGCAAGATCCCGATGCACCACGCCAAGGGCGTGCAGGGCATCCATGGCCGGCAGCAGCCGGCGGCACAGCGCCACAATGTCCGCCTGCGACAGGGGCGAGGTCTCCAAAGGGCTGGGCTTCACCCGCTGCTGCAGGGACGGCCCCTCCACATAGTCCATGACCAGGATCAACTGCCCATCCGGGCTTTGCTGGATGCCATAGCACCGGACCACCGCTTCCACATTCAGTTGGATCAGGCGCCGCGCCTCCCGCCGGAACAACTCCGCGGCGGTCTCGTTCAGGCTGCCCTCGTGCAGGGCCTTCAGGGCGTAGACAGTGCTGTCGATGGACGGGTCGAAGCTCTCCGCCTTATAGACGGTGGCGAAACCTCCCTGGGCGACCTCGCCCAGAACCCGATAGGTGTTGTTGAGGATATCCCCGGGATGCAGCGGCACGGCGCCCTCGTTCCTGAATGACCGCGGTCTTGGTGAGCGTGAGCTATATCAGGGCCGGGCGGCGCTGCCTATGGGCCAGGAGGCCAAGCACAGGGCCAATCCCCTGCCCGGTTTCTGCGGGCGAAGAAACGGCACTGGATCTATTCCCGGAGAGCCCGTCAGGTTGGATCCCCTGCCCCAGTCCGGCCCCTGGCATAGGGTGCAAGGAGGAGGGTCCCCCAACGGCGCGCAGCGCTGCGGGTACATCCATCAGGCGGGTTCCGCTTACCCGTAAGGCCGCGCAGACCCGATACCATGCAA
>CAZCBM010000002.1:0-23232 GCA_964496805.1 uncultured Rhodospirillales bacterium
GGGGGTGGGTTGTCCGGCCTCTTCCGTGGGGCCTTCTCCGCCTCCCAGCCAGGCAATGCCCTGGTCGTTGCCGGAGGCGGGGGCGGTGGCCCCCGTGCGGAGAACTCTTCAGGTGGTCGCGCCGGCGCCGGGGGTGGGACCTCTGGCCAGAACGCCGCCTACAGCCCCAATTGCGGGGACGGCGGCTATGGGGCCACGCAAACCGCAGGGGGCACCGCTGCCACCCGCAACGGCGGTGGCAGCTTCGGCGGGGCCGGTAGTCAATTTCAAGGTGGTACCGGGCTCGCGGGGGAAGATGGTGGCAACGGCACCGGCGGCGGTGGCTGGTTTGGCGGCGGCGCCGGGGCGGACTGCGTGGATAGCGGCGGCGGTGGCGGCAGCGGCTACTTGAATGGCGACCAGGGGGTCACCGGGACGCTGTATGCAGGCGACCGCCTTACACCTGGTTTGGGTGCCGATTCCCGTCGCGGATCCGCCGGCGAGCCAGGCACCTTTGAAGCGGCTGGGAACGACGGTCTCATCATCATTTCCTATCCCGCGCCATAAGGCCGCCATTGGTCGGGACACGATCCTGACCCGCAAGCGCCTCCCCCCCGGTAACGGCGCTTGGGCGGGAGGGCCACTGCGTGCCACCATCGCAAAGCTCTTTCGGCGTCGGCAGACTTGGCGGACAGCCGCCTGTGGCTAGAGCCCTTTGCGCGGTAAAGGGGTCACCAGCGGCCCGCTCCCCCTCCCGGCGTACCTTTGGCTGGCCACCCTTTGCAATCAATCGCCCGTGGGTGGCCGGAAGGGGGAGTGGGCTGGGCCAGACTGTTTGGCAAAATGCTGTAGACCCTCGGGCTTGCCATGGCGAATGGGCATTTCACCAAACCTAGCAACTGGCCAAAGGGGGGCCAGCCAAAGCCCGTCCTGCGCGGGCGAGTTTCGCCCCCAGAGGCCGAAGCGCTTTAAGCCTTTGACCCCGGGGTGAAAAGCGGCGATACCCCGCAGACTGACCCGTTCAACCTCATCTTCGCTCCTGCCCTGAGGCCTATTTCCATGAGCAGCATCGTCTCCCTGCGCGCCCGTGAAATCCTGGACAGCCGTGGCAATCCCACCGTGGAAGCCGATGTCCGGCTGGCCTGTGGTGCCATGGGCCGGGCGGCCGTCCCCTCTGGCGCGTCCACGGGCACCCACGAGGCGGTGGAGAAGCGCGATGGCGGCAAGCGCTATGGCGGCAAAGGCGTCGAGCGGGCTGTCGAGGCCATCAATGGCGAGATTTTCGACACCCTCTCCGGCATGGAGGCGCGGGATCAGGTGGCCATTGATACCACCATGATTGAATTGGATGGCACCCCTAACAAGGGTCGCCTGGGCGCCAACGCCATTCTGGCGGTGTCCCTGGCCACCGCCAAGGCTGCCGCTGCTGCGGCCCAACTGCCGCTCTATCGGTATGTCGGTGGCGCTTTTGCCCGCACGCTGCCGGTGCCGCTGATGAACGTGCTCAATGGCGGGGCGCATGCCGACAACCCCATTGATGTGCAGGAGTTCATGATCGCCCCGGTGGGCGCGGACAGTTTCCGTGACGCGTTGCGTATGGGCGCGGAGGTTTTCCATGCGCTCAAAGGGCTGCTGTCGGCCAACGACCTCTCCACCGCGGTGGGCGATGAGGGCGGGTTTGCGCCGGCGCTGCGGTCCACCCGCGAGGCGCTGGACTATCTGCTGGAGGCGATCCAGAAGGCGGGCTACGAGCCCGGTCGCGAAATCGTTTTGGCCCTGGATGCCGCCGCCACCGAGTTCTATAGCGAGGGAGAGTATGTCCTGGAGGGCGAGCAACGGCGCCTCACCCGGCAGGAGATGGTGCGCTACTGGACCGACCTGTGTGGGAGCTACCCCGGCATTGTCAGCATCGAAGACGCAATGGCAGAGGACGACTGGGAAGGCTGGCGCGCGCTGACCGACGAGTTGGGCGAGCAAATCCAACTGGTGGGCGATGACCTGTTTGTCACCAATCCTGCCCGTCTGGCTGAAGGCATTGATCAGGACTTGGCCAACTCCATCCTGGTCAAGGTGAACCAAATCGGCACTCTGACGGAGACATTGCAGGCGGTGGATATGGCTCACCGCGCCCAATACACCGCCGTCATGAGCCACCGCAGCGGCGAGACGGAGGACACCACCATCGCCGACTTGGCCGTGGCCACCAATTGCGGACAAATCAAGACCGGATCGCTGAGCCGCAGCGATCGCACCGCCAAATACAATCAACTGCTTCGGATTGAAGAGGAACTGGGGGATCAGGCGGTCTACTATCAGCTGTGATGGTGGGTGGCGCCGGCGCGCCGCACGCCGGCGCTTAACGGCCCGTTAGCGCCCTGACTGGCACAGTTCCCGCGTCTCATCGGGAGCTTTGTCCGTGATCATGCGTCTGTCCTTTGCCCACTTCCTGCGCTTCTGCTGCGTCAGCGCCCTGGCCTTGGGTGTCGTTGGCTATCTGGGGTACCACGCGCTCTATGGGCGCAAGGGCCTGCTGGCGCTGGAGATGCGCCAGCAGGAGCAGGCGGTGCTCAGCGACCAGTTGAGCGGCCTCGTATCGCAGCGCGAAACCCTGCAACGCCGCACCAAGAGCCTCGTTCCGCCGGTCCGCGAAGACATGCTGGTGGAACAAGCCCGCCTCAGCCTGAATTATGTCCAGCCCACCGAAAAGGTCCTGCTGGTCCAGGATCTGCTGCCCGACCGATAATCCATGCCCAGCCAGTGGGTCGTGCCTAAAGAACGGCATCAGGCACCGTAAACCCGGCCTCCTGTTGTCGTGGGACGAGGCGAAGGCACTGCTGATCTGGGACAGCAGCGCCGTCCATGGCCGACCCAGATCCGGTCTCCAGCCGTCGGCGGCAGTTTTTGTCGCACCTATTCGCCAATGAAACGCCAGTCCACTGCATGGAACGCGCCATCGGCGCTTGTGTTGTCCATCGTGTTTACGGTGCGCTGCAACATAATCCGAAAATGAACTGGCGTTCCAACCTACGGAACACGCGGTTGGGGCGCGTCAGACTGTCCCTAACAGGTGGTTTTGCAACGCCATTCCGCCCTGCGGTGTTCCATGCACTTGTCAGGGACGGGTGACTCGCTCTAGGACCGGGAGTGACGATGCCTGTTTCTTTTGACGGTGCGACCGCCAAAGACATGCAGAACACTCTATAAACGGTCAGATCACCCGAACTCTGGCCCCGCAGCACTGGAGGATGCCGATGGCTTTCGAAATCAAAGCCTCAGACCCCGCTTTGGTCCGCACAACGGCGGAGAAGCTCAATCTCTCCAAGGAGCAATTGCTGCAGCATTATCGCGATATGCTGTTGATCCGCCGCTTTGAGGAGCGGGCGGGCCAGATGTACGGCATGGGCCTGATCGGCGGCTTCTGTCACCTGTATATCGGTCAGGAGGCCGTGGTAACGGGCATCCAGGCGGCCTTGAACGAACAGGATACTGTCATCACCAGCTATCGCGACCATGGCCACATGCTGGCCTGTGGCATGGAAAGCAAGGGCGTGATGGCCGAGCTGACCGGGCGTGAGGGGGGCTATTCCAAAGGCAAGGGCGGCTCCATGCACATGTTCAGCCGGGAGAAGGGGTTCTTTGGGGGCCACGGCATCGTCGGCGCGCAGGTGCCCATCGGTGTGGGCCTGGGGTTTGCCCACAAGTACAAAGAAGATGGCGGACTGTGTGCAGCCTATTTGGGCGATGGCGCGGTCAACCAGGGCCAAGTCTACGAGGCGATTAACATGGCGGCGCTGTGGAAGCTGCCGGCGCTGATCGTGATTGAGAACAACAAGTATGCCATGGGCACAGCCCAGGCCCGCAGCTCTGCCGGTGAGCTCTATATGCGCGGGGCTGCCTACGGGGTTCCGGGCATGCAGATTGACGGCATGGATGTCCGGGCGGTCCAGGCCGCTGCCATGGACGCCACCGCCTATATCCGGGAAGGCAACGGTCCGATCATCATGGAAGCGATGACCTATCGCTATCGTGGGCACAGCATGTCCGACCCGGCCAAGTATCGCAGCAAGGAAGAGGTGAGCAAGACCCGCGAGGAGCGGGACCCGATCACCAACCTGAAAATGCTGCTGGAGGATCAGAGGCTGGCCACGGAGGATGATCTCAAGGCCATTGACAAGGAAATCCGGGAGATCGTGTCGGAGGCGGCGGACTTTGCCCAGTCCAGCCCAGAGCCCGACCCCAAGGAACTCTGGACGGATATCCTGATCGAGGCCTGATCCAACCCCGCGATCCCCCCGGATCGCGATCCAAGGAACAAGAACCAACCGCGCGCCTCCCGTGCCGGGGATGGTGCCGCAGCGGAGGAGTTACCCCCCATGCCCACGCAAATCCTGATGCCAGCCCTGAGCCCCACCATGACCGAGGGAACGCTGGCCAATTGGCTGAAGTCAGAGGGCGACAGCGTTCAGCCCGGTGACGTGATTGCCGAGATCGAGACCGACAAAGCCACCATGGAAGTGGAAGCGGTGGATGAAGGCACCTTGGGCCGGATCCTGGTGGAAGCGGGGACCGAAGGGGTTGCCGTCAACACCCCCATCGCCCTGCTGCTGATGGAAGGTGAAGACGCCAGCGCGCTGGAGGGGGCCGACACCGGCGCCCCGGCCGCCAGTGCCGATGCCGCCCCCTCGGACGCCCCTGCCGCCGCCCCAGCGCCCACCGTCTCTGCTGCACCGGCGGCCACCACGGTCACTGCCCCGCCTGCCACGGACGAAGATCGCTTCTATGAGAACACCACCACGATCACGGTGCGTGAGGCGTTGCGCGATGCCATGGCCGAGGAGATGCGAAGCACCGAAGAGGTGTTCGTGATGGGCGAGGAAGTGGCCGAGTACCAGGGCGCCTACAAGGTGACCCAGGGCCTGTTGCAGGAGTTCGGCGCCAAGCGGGTGATTGATACGCCCATCACCGAGCATGGCTTTGCCGGCCTGGCTGTCGGGGCTGCCTTCGGCGGTTTGCGGCCGGTTGTGGAGTTCATGACCATGAACTTCGCCATGCAGGCCATCGACCAGATTATCAACTCCGCCGCCAAGACCCTGTACATGAGCGGTGGGCAGATGGGCTGCCCCATCGTCTTTCGCGGTCCCAATGGTGCCGCCTCTCGCGTGGGGGCGCAGCACAGCCAATGCTATGCCAGTTGGTATGCCCACTGCCCGGGTTTGAAAGTGGTCAGCCCCTGCACCGCCGGGGATGCCAAGGGCTTGTTGAAGGCGGCCATCCGGGACCCGAATCCGGTGATCTTCCTGGAGAATGAAATCCTCTATGGACGCACCGGCGATGTCCCCACCGATCCTGATTTCTCCGTCCCGCTGGGTCGTGCCAAGATCTGCCGCAGCGGCAGCGATGTGACTCTGGTGACGTTCAGCCGCATGGTGGAAGTGGCCCTGCAGGCCGCCGAGCAACTTGCCGACGCCGGCATCAGCGCAGAGGTGATCGATCTGCGCACGCTGCGTCCGCTTGACACTTACACCATCGTGGAGAGCGTGAAAAAGACCAACCGCATTGTCAGTATTGAGGAAGGCTGGCCGGTGGCCGGCATGGGCAGCGAAATCGCAGCCCTGATGATGGAACACGCGTTTGATTATCTAGATGCGCCAGTGGTGCGGGTCTGCGGCGCGGACGTGCCCTTGCCCTATGCCGCCAATCTGGAGGCCATGGCCCTGCCTCAGGCGGACCAGGTGATCGAGGCGGCCAAGGCCGTTTGCTACAAGAACTGAGTTGGCATCCCGGATAGTTGAGAAGGAACCCAAGCGATGGCGATCAAGATCCTGATGCCGGCCCTGAGCCCCACCATGACCGAGGGCACGTTGGCCAACTGGCTGAAGAATGAAGGGGACAGCTTTGCCCCCGGCGATGTGATTGCGGAGATCGAGACGGATAAGGCCACCATGGAAGTGGAGGCCGTGGACGAAGGCGTGATCCACAAGATCTTGGTCCCGGCCGGTACCGAAAATGTGGCCGTGAACGCTTTGATCGCCGTGGCCTTGGAGGAAGGGGACGATGCGTCCGCCGCCGAGGCCCTGATCGGGGCGGGCGGTGGTGATGGTGCCGCTGCGTCGTCGGCGACCGCTGAGCCCGCGCCGTCGGAGGCGGCATCCGCGGCACCGGCTGCGGCCACTGACCAGGGTGCGGGCCAGGGTGCGGCCCAGGGTGCGGGCGGCGACGGCGGTCGTGTGTTCGCCAGCCCTCTGGCTCGCCGTTTGGCGGCGGAGGCCGGCCTGGATCTGGGATCCGTCACCGGCACGGGTCCCCATGGCCGGATCGTGAAGGCCGATGTTGAGGTCGCCAAAAAGGCGCCCAAGCCGGCTGCAGCGGCGGAGAAGGCCGCAGCGGCACCCCAAGCTGCCCCGGCACCGAAGCCGGCTGCGGCGGCTCCGGCCGGTGTGGATGCCAAGGCTCAGGCAGACGCGCTGGGCATGGCCTATACCGAGGTCAAGAACAGCGGCATGCGCAAGACCATCGCCCGCCGCTTGACGGAGAGCAAGCAGACTGTCCCGCACTTCTATCTGACCGTGGAGGTCCGCCTGGACGCGCTGCTGGCCCTGCGCAAGCAACTGAATGACAAGGCCGATGGCGCCTACAAGCTGTCCGTCAACGACATGATCATCAAGGCCTGTGCCCTGGCCCTGAAAAAGGTTCCGGAAGCCAATGCCAGTTTCACCGAGGATGCCATGCTGATGTATCAGCATGCGGATATCTCGGTTGCTGTGGCCACGCCCGAGGGTCTGATCACGCCGATCATCAAGGCGGCGGAGACAAAGGGCCTGGCCACCATCTCCGGCGAGATGAAGGATCTCGCCGTGCGCGCCCGGGACGGCAAGTTGAAGCCCACGGAATATCAGGGCGGGACGTTCAGCCTCTCCAATCTGGGCATGTTTGGCGTCCACACCTTCCAGGCCATCATCAATCCGCCCCAGGGGTGTATCCTGGCGGTGGGGGCAGGGGTGACCAAGCCGGTCTTCAATGCCGCGGGCGAGGTGGAGAAGGCCACCGTTATGTCCTGCACCCTGTCGGTGGATCACCGCGTGGTGGATGGGGCCGTGGGCGCACGCTGGTTGCAGGCCTTCCAGGGCTACATCGAAGAGCCTCTGAGCATGATGCTCTGAGCGCGCGGCGGCCCTCTCGATCGCGTTTCGGTGAGACAGAGTCCACGCCAGCCCCGCGCCGCCTCCCGACCCCTCAGGGCATCGTTGCAAGACAGGATGGGTGCCAGACAGGATGGGGAGGCGGAAGCGTGGTCAAAGAGCAGGGCGCCCCAGAGCCTAGGACCCCAGAGTGGCAACGCCATGGAGGGGATCATCCGAGCGACCACCAGTAAGCGACAGCAGCGACACCGATCCCAAATCGGTGTCCCCTGCTGTAGGCCTGCCCCCAAGTTTCTGCGCCATCATTCTGGCCGCAGGGTCTGGGCGAGGATTGGGGGCACGGGGAATGGCCAAGGGGCCCGGCCCGTGCCTCATCCATGCCAGGGCCAGACCCTCGCTTGCCTCGCTGGATCAGTCAGCGCCCAACAGCCGCTCCGCCGGGGCCACTTTGGCCAAGCCGGCCGGGCCATAGCAACTGCCCACCTTGTCCTCATAGTCGCGATAGACGCGCCGGGCGAGGCCGACGCCGTTGAAGGCACAACCGGCGCGGAAGGCGCAATCCCCGCACGCAAAAGATCCCCGCTCCATCCACACCTCATTGAGGGTGCTGAGCCGATGGGCACCGACGCCGCTGACGATCTGGTGCAAGGGGGTCTGATCCAGATTACCAAGGGGTGTCTGGCCGTTGCGACGGTCCAGGGTCATTTCACCAAAGGCGGAGTAGGCCGGGGGAAAGACATCTAGCCGTGCATCCACATGGAAGCGTTGGCGCAAGAAATCCGCGAAGCTGCCGCTGCTGGCATAGCGTTGAAGATCCAGGATGTTCTGCTCCCGCGCTGAGGGGACATCAGCATAGAAACCACTGGCATAGTCTGCGGCGTCCTGGATGCCGAAGCGGCTGTTGCGCCGGTCCATGGTGGCCAGCGATGGGGTGAAGCTCAGGATCACTGGCCTGTCACCAATGCGGTCCAGCCACAGCGCCGCTAGCCCTGCCGGGGACCAGCGGGCCATCACCGCACTGGAGAGCAACATGTTGAACCGCATCTCTGGCGCGCGTTCCGCGGCGTCCACCAGCCGTGCTTGATAAGGGGCCGATCGCTCCAGCCGCACCGGGTCCACCGTGACATCGAAGATGGCACTGGGGTCGTGTTCCACCAGCAGCGCCTGCGCCTCGCGATAGTGCGCGTCCCGACCCTCCGTGGCGAAGGTCATGGTGGCCGCCAGGGTCAGGCCCGCATCACGGGCGGTGGCATAGAGGTGCTGCTGATCCTCCAGGGCCAACAGCACAACATCGCCGAAGCTCAGCACCAGGCGATAGTCAAACCCCTCGGCCGCCGCGTAGTCGGCCAAGCTGCGGCACATCCGGGCATAGGCGTCGCGATCCATTAGGCTGCCTTGCCCCTGCCGGTCGCTCACAGACAAAAGGCAGCCGGTGCAACTGCCAGCGCAGCCATTGAAGATCTCGACGGAGATTTCCTCGTGCAGCAACGGCGATTGGGAAACGGGCATGGGGGCCTCCGCCAGGGGTGGGCAACACTCACCGCTGACATATGCCTGTGGTGCCCGGTGCCAACAAGCCTGTGGACGGGTCCCACCGGCCGCGATAGGGGTTGGTGCATGAGTGTGCCCAGCGATCACCATCACCCGTCTCCGCGTAACGAAAGGCAGACCGGTCTGGCCGCTTTGCTGATCGCCGGGTTTATGGGGGTGGAGGTGGCCGGGGGCCTGATTTCCGGCTCCTTGGCCTTGCTGGCCGATGCCGTCCACATGGCCACCGATGCCCTGTCGCTGGCCCTGGCGTGGTGGGCGTTTGTCCAGGCCCGCAAGCCAGCGGATGCCCACCGCACCTATGGGTACACCCGCGTTCAGGTATTGGCGGCATTTGCCAACGGGCTGGGGCTAGCGGCGGTGATTGTCTGGATCATCCTTGAGGCGGTGGGTCGCCTGATGACGCCGCAGGCGGTTGAGCCCATCACGCTGTTGGTCATCGCCACCTTGGGGCTGCTGGTGAATATTGCTGCCTTTTGGGTGCTGTCCCAGGGTGAGCGGGATAACCTGAACATCCGCGGGGCAATGGTGCATGTGCTGGGGGACCTGCTGGGGTCGGTTGCGGCCATAGTGGGTGGCATCGTGATCCTGTCCACCGGCTGGACGGGGGCCGACGCGCTGTTGAGCCTCGCAGTCGCGGCACTGCTGGCCCGCAGTGCCTGGGGGCTGCTGCGGGACAGTGGGCGCATCCTGTTGGAGGCCGCGCCCAAGGGCCTGGATGTGCGCGAGGTCGCCTTGCATGTGCGGGAGAGTGTGCCCGGCGTTGTGGACGTGCACCATGTCCATGCCTGGATGCTCACCAAGAGTGAAGCCCTCATCACCTTGCATGTGGTCACCAGCGAGCCAGCGCGCTGGAACGACACCATCCGCGCGGTTCGAGAGACGGTGGAGAGCCGGTTCGGCGTTCAGCATGTGACGGTGCAGTTGGAGACCGCCCGCAATGACCCCGATCTGCCCAAGGCGGAGGGTCCCACGGCTCCGCAGGCATAACGGTCGGGTGGGGTTATCTATTAGATAGTTTCATGACCCGATGGTCATCACAGGGGGTACTCTGTGGTCGCCCCTCCGGTTTTGCTGCGATGTCCTCCGCGGTCTCCCACCCCTGTCTATTGTGAGTTGTTATCCATGGGCCTGCGCTTGGCGGCCCTGTCCGCCCTTTTCGCCTCGGCTGCTGCCGTTCTGGCGGGTAATGGCGCGTTGGGGACCCTGCTGGGTATTCGCGCCGGCCTGGAGGATGGTTTTTCAACCGTTGCCATCGGCATCATGGGCTCGGCCTATTTTGTTGGGTGCCTAGCCAGTGCCTGGGGGGCACCGGCGATCATCCGTCGATCCGGCCATGTGCGGACCTTTGCCACCCTCATGGGGTTGGCCGGGGCGGCCACGCTGATTCATGCCATGGTGGTCAGCCCCTGGGCATGGATCCTGTTGCGGATGATCTGTGGCTTTGCCTTCACCGGCCTGACCCTGGTGATTGAAAGCTGGGTGAATGAGAAGGTCAGTAACCAAGATCGCGGGCGCGTGCTCAGCGTCTATCGGATCGTGGATCTGTCTGCGGTGACGCTGGGGCAGGTGCTGGTGGGTCTGATGGACCCCCTGGGGTTTCAGGTCTTCAGTGTCATCTGTCTGGTGTTCTGTCTGGGCCTCTCGCCCATTCTGTTGTCCCGCGGCGCGGTGCCCAAACCCATTGACCCGCCGCGCCTGTCCCTGGGGCGGCTGTTCCGCCTGTCCCCCATGGCCGTCATGGGCGCGCTGGTGGTGGGCATGGTCAACGGGACCTTCCGCCAAGTGGGGCCCACTTGGGCCCAGGCCGTGGGTATGGAGACCGCACAGGTGGCCACGTTCATGGCGCTGGCCATCATTGGCGGTGCCGTGCTGCAATGGCCGTTGGGTGCGATGTCGGACCGGATCGACAGGCGGCTGGTCCTGATGTTGTGCAGCGTTGGGGCAATGGCAGCGGGGGTTTTGATGATCCTGGCGCCTGCGGATGACTTCTGGCTGCTGTATGGGGCAGGGTTCCTGTTTGGTGGCTTCTCTTTGCCGGTCTATTCGCTGTCCGTCGCCCATGCCAATGACTATGCGGAGCCAGGATCCTTTGTGGAGATCGGGGCCGGGCTGGTGGTGATCTATTCCGTTGCCGCGATCATTGGGCCGACAGTCGCCGCCTGGGGCATTGCAACCTTCGGCCCCTGGGCGCTGTTTGCCTACACCTGCGGTGTTCATGCCCTGTTGGTGGTGTTTGGGGTGTTGCGCATTCTGGTGAAGGAGGCACCGGCGCGATCGGCCAAGCGGCGCTTCGTTGGTCTCTTGCGGACCTCCGCCAACATCTTTCGCATGGACCCGCGCGCTCGCCCTTGACGGATGCGGATACTCTGCCATGCTGCGGTGGCATTGCTATTCTGGGTGAGTGGATCTGTTATGTCTAAAATATTGTCATGATCGTGGAGCCACCGCCCTGACCTACGGGTTGGTTGTGGGCCTTGTGGCTTTGGCCGGATTGGCCGCGGTGACCCGCATCGGTGAGAGTGTTGATCTGCTGTTTGTGGACGTTGCCTCCTCCATCGACGGAACAGACCAACCGCAGACGGGGCGGGCGTCCCCGACACCGACGGGAACCCCGCCAGTGTCTGGGACTTCCTGCGCGGAAATCCTCTCGTCGAATCCATCGGCTCAAAATGGAATTTATGAGATATCCATGGGGGGCGGTACTTACGATCTTTACTGCGATATGTCGGGCGGTGGCTGGACAGTGATTGTTCAAAGTAACAGTAAGGTTGATGGTAGTTTTCCGCTTGCCTGGATTGGACACGCCTTGGGGAGTTTGGAAAATGATGGTCTCGACTTCTTTCGCCCGCCGCGATGCAATGGCGGCTATCCCGGCACTGCTCTTAACTATATATTTCCCGCTGGTAGAGACTTCCGTGTCGATGTCGAGTGGTATTATTCATCCATGGGTGCGGGGTTGATTGCTGGCCCCTCCCTGACCGCTCCGTCGAGCATATCGAATAGCACTGATGGCTATTTCAGCAGCAGCATCGGTACCTCAGTCTGGAACGGCGTTACTTCGTATAGCCATTACTTTGGCACCTACTCCTATAACGGGCCAAACTGTAGTGGTGACAATGGCAGTCCAAGTTGTGTCTTTACGCATCGCTGGGAACGTAGTGGCAACACAGTTACTATTCCCACGGGTGAACTTACAGGTAATAGCGGCTCCATCGGCAGCGGTGATGAAGTAATGATCGGCCTTGGGTCAGGGCGAGGAGAAAGTTGCAGCAATGCGACCTTCACCAATAATCGGGCTAAAATCATGGATGTGAGGGTCCGCTGATCCGGCTTTCGTCATCAGAGGATCAAGTGCTATTGCGCTGACCGCTTCCCATGGTCTGCGCCCTTGGTTGAAGGCTCCGCACCGCCTGCTACAGGGGTTCCGGCATTGGGCGTGCGGCGTGCGGCGAGGGTGACCTTCTTTGCACCATAGGCGAGGCGGTAGCCCGCGCCCCTTCCTTGATTGGGGTGACAGGGTGATCAGGCGGGTGTGAAAGGCAGTGACGCGCCCGGCAGCTTTCCGCTGGGACAAGCGGCTCCACTTGACGGCAGGAGGGCAGCCCGCCGTGCCCTGTGTTCCCTGTGGAGATGACTGCCCATGAGCTCGTTTCGCCGCCTATGTGTATTGCTGGCCTTGGTCCTGGTGACCGGGTGTTCGGTGCAAGCCAACTCCGTCAGCGTGCGGGAGCCCAGGATCATCGGGATGCCCGGAAGCGTGGGATCTGGCTCTGCGGCCGATGCGGACTTCGAACGGTTTATCCGCGATCTGAACGAGCAGCGTCAGCGGCGGCGGTAAGCCTGGATCATCCATGGATCAGTCTGACCCCTCCTGCTCCCCTCCTGACGACTTTTCGGCTGCCGGCGGCCGATCAGGCCGCCGATGGTCGACATTTCCATCCGGTCAGGTCAGGGTATTTGCAGAAACGTGTTGGTGGGAGTTTGACGATGCAATGGCTTGATCGGGCGATGGACTGGGTGCGGGACAAGACCGAACAACGTCGGGGCGACCCTGCCCATATTGCCGGTGTCTTCGATCCAGACGCCTATGATCAGTACAGCTTGGTCCCGGCACATCAGTTTGCCGAGGATTTTTGCCGACTGCGATTTGCGCTCAGTGAGGGCGCCGACCGCCATGGTCTGGCTTGCGAGGTGGGGCGCGAGGCGATGCCCAGTCTTGTGAACTTCGTCAAGTCCCCCGTCTCTCCCCAGCAACCGGAGACCATGGCGCTGTTCAGCGGCTTCAATGCGGTCCACGAGAAGCTCCAGGACCTCAGCCCGGATTGGTGGGCCGAGGATGCCCCAGGGGTGGACGCGGCTGAGGCGCGCCGACGCCATCAGACCATGACCACTGACCTGAAATCGCTGTTTGTGGAGTCCATGGGTCACCATGTGGCCCATCAGTTGGCGGACCAGGGGCGGTGGCCGGAGGGCGGGATCGGACCGGCGACAGTCTCCGGCCCGCCGCCTGCCTCCAGTCAGGAGGCGAGCCAGATGCTGGACCAACTCACCACGGCCACGGATGCGAAGCAGTTTCTGGGGCTTTGGGCGCGGCTGAGCGATCCGGCGGTCTTGCAGACCGGCTGGGGCGAGGCCGTTCCGGCCCAGTTGGGGCGCATCGGCGGGCAGATGATCCGCCAGTCTGTTGACCCGGACGGCCCGTCCGCCGATGAGGCGCCGGCAGTGGCCTCTGCGCCTGCCCCTACCCCGCAGCGCTGAACCTGCGTTGCGGGGTAGCAACAAGCCCCCCGGACAAGGCGCCATGCAGAGCCCCCTGCAAAGCAAGGGCGGGGGGACACGGTCAGGCGCTACCTTGGCGGAATGAGCTGATGCGCCGTTGGCTCTGGAGCCCGTTGCGGCGAGCGACAGCAGGGGGCACCGATTTGGAACCGGTGTCCCCTGTTGTCGCTTTCTGGTGGTCGCTCGGATGATCCCCTCCGTGGCGTTGCCACTCTGGGGTTCTACGCTCCTGAGCCAGCCTCACAGGAGGCTGGCGGCCATGCCTTTGGGCTCCCGTTCCAGGGCTGAGCAGATCAACCAATAGAGCTTGCCCAGATCGCTGGACAGGAACACTGCCTCCAGACCCTGCGGCGCACCGCTGCGCTCAGCCCGGCTCAACAACTCCTCAAAGCGGCTCAGGAAGCGGTCCACAATGCGCCGGAAATCATCGTTGCCGTCATAGATGCGCTTGACGATGGGCAAGGTGCGGCCGCTGTCCAGGGACGCCAGATGGCGCGTCATGGCACCGCTGTCGCCGGCGTCCAAGCGGGCCTGAACATCGTCTGGGATGCCCTCGGTCAGGAAGGTGGCCAGCGGAACGCTCATCTGGTTCAGGGCAGCCACCAGCTTCTGCGCCTCCCCATAGAACTCCAGATCGGTGGCCTGCTGGCTTGCCAGCTGCAGCCGGCCCAAGCGGTCCTCTGTGAGGCTCAGCATCTCTCCCAGTTGTTCGATCTGGGCGCCCACGGCGGCTGAGATCCGATCGGGATCCAGATCGCGTATGGATCGGGTGGCACCCTCGACCCGGTCGCCGATCCGCTCCAATTGGCCGGAAAGGCGGCTGGTCTGCTCAGTCAGATCGCCGATGCGCTTGGAGATGTTGACGCCGGCGTCCTCCAGCTTGCGGGAGGAGTTATCGGCCACGCTCATCAGGCCCTCGTTCTCGCGCTTCAGCAAGCCGGCCGCGTCGGCGATCTTCTTCACCGTGCCCTCACTGACTTGGCCAATGCGGTTGGCGGACCGCTCAAAGCCATTGCGGGCGCTCTCCAGTTCTTCCAGTTGCTGGCTTGCTTGGGCGGACAGGGTCACCGCCTCGCTCTTGAGCTTGGCCGTGGCGCTGGACAGGCGGCGAATGACCTCGTCGGCCACCTCCTGAACCTCTTCCACCTCGTTGCCCAGGTCGCGACCAAAGCCGGTGGCCTTGTCCTTGAGCTGGTTGGTGAGGCGGTCAACGCTGCCGATGTGGGTGGCAACATCGCCAATCAGGTCCGCCAAGCGCTGTCGGGAGCGATCCACGAAGGCTTCCAGCTGTTCGGTTTGCTGGCTGGCCACACTGCCGGCTTGACCCACTTCCGCCGCAGCGGCGCGGCCAGCCTTGGACAGGTCGTCCAGGGTCTGGTCCACCTTGCCGGCCATGGTGGCAATCTCCTGATCCACCCCCCTGACGGCGCCCAGCAACTGGCCGACGCGGGATTGGAAGGCCTCCCCAGATTTCTCCAGGTTGCCCACCAGTTCACGGGAGTTGTCCGACAGTCCCGCCAGACGCTGGCGGAACATGTTGGCCACTTCGTTGATCCGGTCGGCGGCGCCTTCGGCCTGGCCGGCAATGGAGTCGATCATGCCGTTGACCTGACCCACCAGTTCCTCGCATTGGATCTTGATGGTCTTGCCGGCGGTGTCGGCCTTCAGGGTTTGGTCGGTGATGGTGTCACCCAGGGAGCGGATTTCGTAGTTTGCCTCAGCCGCGATCTGCTTCAGGCGCTCGGTCTCATCCGCCAGCGTGCTGGTGACCATGGACAACTGCCCAGTGGACTGATCGGTGATTTGCTTGAAGGTGGTGGTCTTCTCCGCCAATTGCTCGGTGAAGGTGGCGATGTCGTTGGCGGCCGACTGGCGGGTCTTCTGCAACAGATCAGCTTGGGATTCAAAGGCCTCCGACAGGGCCTGGACGCGGGTCAGCGCGCTTTCAGCGGTACCTTGCAGGGAGCTGGCGCGGCTTTCCAGGGCATCCCCCACCTCGGCATCGCGGGCCTTCAGCCACTCCACTAGGGTTTCCATGCGCCCGTTCTCTTCGCTGATGGCGCTGGTGGTGCGCGTCAGCTCGCCCAACAGCTTGTCGAAGGTCTCAATGGCCGCCTTGTTGCCACTGACCACCTGCTCAGAGGCCTTGTCCAGCCCGGAGAGGTAGCGCACCCGCTGTTCCATCAGCTTTTGGTCCAGCGTCTGCAGGACATCCCGCTGGCTGCGCAGGGTTTCCTGAGCGGCACTGGCCTGCTGTTCCAGACGGTTGCCGATCTCTTCGGCCAATGCCCGCACGTCGGTGTGCAAGCGATCGGCGGAGGTGTTGAACCGCAGGGACCCATCGTCCAGCGCCGCCACCACATTGGCGGTGCTGTCGTCGATCTTGCGTGAGGCGATATCCAAGGCGCTGGCATGGCGCTGGGTGATGGTATCGGTAAGCTTCTCCCAGGCGTTCAGACGTTCGCCAAAGCTCTTCAGCACACCGGCGGTGTTCTCCTGCAGGCCCCGAGTGTGGCCCTCCAGTTTGGTGGCGGCTTCTTCGATGTCGCGCTTGAGCGTCTCCTGAAGTTCCTGAAGCTGCCGCGCCTGGGTTTCGGTGAGGCTCTTGCCCTGTTCTGCCAGCGCGGTCTGACTGTCGCCAATCTGGTCTGCCATGCCGGCCACCATCTGGGTCAGGCGGGTCATGGTGGACTGCATCTCGCCGGTGCTGTCCGCCAGCAGGGATTGGATGCGATCGCGCAGGGTCTCAGTGACTTGCCGGGCCCGCTCATCCAGGTTGCCGCCCATTTCCTCCAGCAAGGTGCCGTGGTCATCGCCCACCTTGGTCAGCAGGCCGGACAGGTGCTTGCGGTGCTGGCTCAACTGGGTGGAGACCCGTTCCAGCATGGTGTTGTGGCCGGCACCACTTGCCGCAACAACGGCTTCCAGGTCCTCATGGTGCTTGGCGACCGCCTTCTGCATGTCTTCCAGCACGTTGGTCTGGCTCCCCTTGGCGTGATCCAGGGTCTGGGCGATCTGGGCGCGGTAGCCCTCTAGCAGGCCCTCCTGGTCCTGGCTCAGCTCAGAGAGCAGCCCTTGGAAGCGGGTGCGCTGGGCCTCCATCACCTGGTCCAACAGGCCAGCATAGTCCTTCAGCGTGGTGTCCAGGGCGCTGCGCTGGTCATCCAGCGCCATGCGGAAGCCGTTTTGGACCCGCTCAGCCGCCTCATGGTGCCGCTGGCTGACCTCGTTGATGGTGGTCTCCAGGCTGGTGGCGGCGCTGCGGGCCGCACCATTGACGGTCCGCGCCGCTCCGGAGACCCGGCTGACCAGCATATCGGTGGCAGCCCCCAGGCCCTCCACGGCCCGGGCAACATCATTGACGACGCTCACCGCGCCGGTGCTCAGCCCCTCGCGGGCCCGGCTGATCTCTTCGTCATTGGCGTGGATGACGCTCTCCAGGCGCTCCGCCATGGCATCGACGCCGGTGGTCAGGGAGCGCAGGGTCTTGTCGCCGGCCAGCAACAAGTCGTCGCTGCGCTGGGCCAATGCCTCCTGAACCTCGCCGATCAGGTCCTGCAACCGCGCCAGCGTGGCGCCCAGTCGGGTCTCGCTCTGCTCAATCAGGCGCGTGCTTTGGTCGTCCAGCTCGGTACTGGTCCGGGCAACGATGCCGGACAGCTTCTCCATGGCCTGACCCAGGCTGGACTCGCTGGTGCTGACCAACGTCTGACCTTGGTTCTCAAGTTGACTGGTGGCGGCGCTGATCCCGGACTGGATGCGCTGCAACGCCTCCCGGACGACGGTGTCACCGCTGGAGGCCAGGCGATGGCTTTCGGCGGCAAGGCTGCCGGTGGCCTCATCCACCAGGGTTCTCAACTGGGCCAGGGTCTCGGTCAACGTGGTGTCGCTGACGCTGACCATGCGGGCGCCCTCGGTCTCCAGCTTGGCGGCGGCATCGGCCACGAGGCTTTCAAAGCGGTCCAACGTGGCATCAAGGGATTCCGCGCTGGAGGCGTGGAGTTGGGACGCCAACTCCGATAGGCGACCCAACTCGCCAGTGAGCCTTTCGACCGTCTGCTCGGTGGACTGACGGGCGGTCTCCACCGCGCCCACCTGGGTGGTCACGGCCTCGCTCAATTTGACGGCCTGAGCCTCGGTTTGACTGCGGAAGCTATCCACCTCTGCGCGCAAGCTCATCTGCAGCCCGTTGAGCCGTTCGTTGAGATGGTCGGTGGCCTCGTCCATCATGGATAGGTGCGTTTTGGCGAGGGCGCCGATGCGATCGGCCTGGGACTCGGAGGCCCCGACGAGCGCCTCCATGCGGCGCTCGCCCTCGGTGATGGTGGCGCTGAACAGGCTGGCGCGATCCTCAATCCGTTCAGACTGGGTCATCAAGGATTGTTCCGCAGCCTCGGCCACCTCCCGCAGGCGGCTCACCTGCTCACCAAATCGCTGGTTCAGGCTATCCACCTTTTGGCCGGCGACGTCGGCCAGAGATTGCCAGCCGCCGGTGGCCTGCTCGGCCTCGCTCAAGCGCTGGCGCAGGATCTCAGCCCCGTCACCCAGGGCCTTGGCCCCTTTGCTTGCCAAGGCTTCCACGTCACTGGCCCAGGTGCACGCCTGGGTGCCCAGCGCGTTGATTTCTTCCAGGCGGGATTTGATCCGCTCACCCAGCCAATCCATGTCGTCGGTGATCTTCTCGCGCTGCTCGGCCAGGGCTTTGATGCTGAAGAGAACCTGGCTGTTGGCGCGATTCACATCGCTTTCCAGTCGATCGGCCGTGGTGGTGAGGTCACCAATGGTGCCCCGCAATCCCTTGGCGGTGTCGGCCAGTGCCAGGCCCCCATCGCTCAGTTCGCTCTGGGCGCGGCGGATCTGATCCAGCAGTTCCCCCTGGGTGGCCGCGGCATTGGCGGTGGCCTCATTCAGCCCCTGAGCCACGGATTTGCCCAGGCGGTCGGCCTCCGTCGACAACTCAGAGAGCTGTTGGGCCACGAGGTCGCGGGATTTGGCGAGGCGTTGGGTGAAGCCCTCTGCCCAGGCGTCGGTTTGGGCGCTGACGCTGCCGACCTGTTGTTCCAGTTCGTTCTTGACCGTGGTCAGGCGGTCGGTGGCGCGGGAGACCTCCGCATCGGTGCTGCTGGCCATGTCCTGAAGCGCGCCCACGAGGTTCTCCCGGGCTTGGTCCAGGCGGTCCAGCATGGTCTGGCTCAGCTGATCGCTGTCGCCGGACAGGTGCGCCATGCGCTCTGCAATCTGGTCCAGGACGGTGGCCAACTCGGTCTTGGCGGCATCGATGCGATCCAGGGTGCCGCTGCCTGCTGTGTCCAGCAGCGCGGTCATCTGGCCCAACCGCTCGCCCACCTGACCCAACACCTGATCGGTGGCGCGGCCAAATTCGGCCTGGGTGGTTTCGGCCAAGCGCTGGGCAAGTCCGGTGGCCTGGGTTTCTGTGGTTTGGGTCATCTCCGCCAGGGTGCCGGCCAGGCGCTCGCGTGCACCGTCCAGCTTCTCCAGCATGGTGCCGGACAGGCGGTCGCTGTCACCCGCCAGGTCGGCCATGCGTTGGGCGATCTGATCCAGGACAAAGCTCAACTCGCTCTTGGCCGTCTCAATCCGGGACAGCGTGCCGCTGCCAGCCTCGTTCAACTGCTGGGTCATGCCCCCCATCTTGCTGGTGACATCGCCCAAAACGTCGTTCATGGCGCCGCGGAAACGGGTTTCCGCTTCGTCGGTGGAGGTGTTGAAGCTGGCGACGGTGGCGTCCAGTCGGCCTGCTACCTGCTCAATTCGGCCTTCGATGCGCCCGCCGATGGCATCGGCGTGGCCGGTGAGGTCCTCCAAACGGGCTGTCATCCGCTGGCTCACCTCGTCCAGCCTGCTCTCCAACCCATCGCCCAAGGTGGCGGTGACGGTGCCGACCTCGCTCAAACGGGTCTGAAGGTGGCTGAAGACACTCTCCATGGTGCTGTCCAGACGGGTGGACAACTCCTGGCCCACCTGGTCGATGTCGCCGCCAAAGGCGCCCACGCGCTCCTTCAGTTGGGCGCCAACGGTTTCCAGATGGCGGTCCAGCAGGTCACCCAGTTGGCCGGCCTCCTGACTGACATTGGCGGCCGCGCTGTCCAGGCGCTGGCCCAAGGTCTGGGTCAGCCCGTCAATGCGTTGCCCCAGGGATTCCACGTGCTGGGTCACCTGTTCGCTGCTGCGGCCCAGATGCTGTTCCAACTGCTCGCCCACCTGGCGGGCATGATCGGTCAGCGTCGTGATGCGCTGCGCCACCCCGTCACCGGCTTCGCTGAGCGTCGCCACCACCCCCAGGCTGTCGGCCCGTGCTTGCTCTCCCAGTGCCTGCAGGCGGTTGGACAACTGCAAGGCGCTGTCGGTGAAGGCTTGGTCCAACTGGGCAGCCAAGCCCCCAGCCCGCGCTTCGTAGGAGGTGATTTGCTGTTCCAGGACCGATCCGGCCTCGGTGGTGCGTGTGGCAAAGCTGGCCACACGCTGATCGAGAGTTTCGGTAATGGTGGCTGCCTTGGCGTGCAAATCGTCCAGGCGCTCGTGGAACTGGATGACGATGTCCTGGCCGGCCAGGCGCGGGTCCTCCATGGTCTGACCCATACGCTGGATCAGCGATTCGGTGGCATGGATCCGCTCATTCAGGGCATCCAGTTTGGTGTCGGCGGCTTCCCCCAGCAGGTTGAACCGATCCCCAAAGCTGGCCAGCCGCTGTTCATAGGCCCCCAAGCGATCTTGCAGGCTCACGCCCATCTCTTGGGTCTGCTCCAGGGCGCGTTGAGCCAAGCTCTCAAAGGTGGCCAGTTCCATCTGCAACCCGTGGCGGGCGGACTCCATCTTGTCTGCTGCCCAGGTGGAGGCGGAGGTCAGCATGTCTGCCTGACCCTTCAGCGCGTTGGTCACCTCCGCAATGCGTCCACTGGCGTCCTGCTCGGGATAGGTCAGACGGTGCAGTCGGCGTTGCAGGCCCTCTGTTGCGCGTCGGACCTCGCTGGAACGTTGAACGAAGGTGAGGATCAGCCAGACCAGCACCAGGGGCACCAGAAACGCACCGCCCGCGGTGATGTAGTCCACCAGCCCCAGGTTGAGTTGCGGGCCGAACCGGGCAAAGGCTACGCCCCCCAGGGCCAGCCAGGCGACCGAGAACACGAAGCCAATGGCACCCAACAGGAACCCCCGGCCGCCGCCGCCGCGGCCCTGCGCGGGGGGACGTTCTGACCCATAAGGACCGGAGGGGGAGCCGGGGGCGATGGGGGTCGGGCGCGGGTCGATGACGTCGGTCATGGCGGTGTCGTCCGTCTGCTGGTCCGGGCGGTGGGGAAAGCCCGGGAGGGGTCTGTCGTCCAACAGGGCCCGCTATCAGCGCCCTGTTAACCGTTCTTGAAGGCCGTTAACGTTTGGTCGGCCTGAAAGCAAAAAGGCGGCCCGGGGAAGCCCCGGAGCCGCGAGTGCACCCGGAGCCGCGAGTGCAGGAGAGATCTTGGCGATCAGGGGCGCACATGGCAGCTCCGTTCAAGCTTCACATCCGTTGGTCTGGGCATCACCGTGGGACATCACCATGGGGCACCAAAATGGGCCGTTACCGGGCGGCCCGAGCCAGGCGCCAGGCACCGGCCACAGCCAGCAACAACATGGCGATGGGGGCAACAAAGACCACGCCCGGCAGCGGGGAACTCAGGCGGCCATCCTCGCGCAGGCTCCGCCAGACCTCACTGAACCCTTCGGACAGGCTGAGGCTGGAGGATCCGGTGCTGACGGCACTATCCAGGGTGAGCAGGAACAGGCCCAGACCAACCACCAGCGCAACGCCGCCGATCACAAGGTCAAGCCCGCGGGAGCTGGCGCCAAACGGCCAGCGAACCCACTCCGCAACCAAAAACAGCAGAAACAGGGCGATGAGAAAGCCAAAGACCGGCAACATGAACGACAGGCCGGAGAGGGACAGACGCACGTCCTGCAACCAAGTGGGAGCGTCGCCGACGAAGAAATAGGCGAACAGGCCGTAGCCAGTGATCTCCAGCAGGAAAAGGAACACAATCGCCGCGATGACGATGACGATGTCGCTGACGACACTGAGCAGGCGGGTCATGGCCGGTGCCTCCTGAGGGGCTTTGCAGTCCGCGGCGGTCGGCGCGCTGGCCTGCGGAGGGTGGGGCCGCTGCGGGATTGGCGGCGTGTTAATGCTTCAGCAACCCTTGTGGCATAGCGCTCATCCAAAATCAATAACAAACACTAAAAGCCATTCAAAAATCGACAAAATTACTAACGCTCTTAAGGTGACACTTTAAGCGCGCTGCTCTGGTTGGCCGCTGTGCGCTCTTGCGGTGCATCATCAATCGGGCGACAGATGCCGGTTGCGGCCGCTGGCCCCTCATGCCCCTGCCATTGGTTATGTCCCGGTATCCCAGATCATGCGCACGCCGACCCCCCGTTCCCGTCTACTGGTCCCCGTGATCGCAGGCCTTGTCATCGCTGCCTGCCTGGTCGCACTGGCCTGGGCGTCCCAGGCTTGGCGCCTGCCGCTGCTGCTGGCGCTGGGCTGCGTTTTGGGCTTTGCCCTGCATCACGGGCATTATGGCTTCACCGCTGCGTGGCGCAATGCCCTGCGCGGTCGGACCCCTTGGCCCATGCTAAGCCAGTTTGTGCTGATCACCCTGACCTCGGTGCTGTTCCTAACGACCGATGCCCTGCGGGAAGGGGGTTTGGGGATGACCACCGGTCCCAGCTCCGGGGTTATCGTGCTGGGGGCGTTTGTCTTTGGCATCGGCATGCAGTTGGCCAATGGCTGTGGCTCCGGCACCCTGTTCACCATCGGCGGGGGATCAACGAAGATGATCGTCACCCTGCTGTTCTTCGTCACCGGGACAGTGGTGGGCAGTATGCATCTGGATTGGTGGCTGGGGGTTGGGGGCACACCGGGCCTGCCAGCCTTCTTGCAGAGCACGCTGGGCGAGGCGGTGGCCCGCCAGTTCCGCCCGGAATGGCTCAACCTGAAGGCCCTGTGGGGTGGGTGGACGGCCCTCGGCGTGCAGACGGCTGTGCTGGCCGGTGTGGCCTTGGCCTTCTGGGGCTGGTGGCGTCATGTCCAAGGGCGGCAGGCGAGCACCCTCGGCGCGATGGCCGCGGCGCCAGACAAGACCTCTGCCGACCCCTGGCGCCCCCGTGATCTGGTGTTCAAGTCCTGGCCCATCTGGCTCACGGTTTTGGTCATTGCCGCCGGTGCCTATGCCGTGAAGATGCTCAGCGGCGGCACATGGAGCGTCACCATGGGTATGACCCTGTGGGGGGCAAAAGTCCTTGATGCGCTGGGGCACGATATGACCGCCTATGGGTTTTGGGCGCGTCGAGAAACGCTGCTGGCGGCGCCGCTGTGGACCAATGTGATCAGTCTGACCAACCTGGGTCTGATCTTGGGGGCCACCCTGTCGGCTGGCTTGCTGGGCAGCTTTCGCCCGACGTTGCGCATCCCGCTGGGCGCCTTACTGGCGGCGGTCATTGGGGGGCTGATGCTGGGCTATGGCGCCCGGCTGGGTTTTGGGTGCAACATCGGGGCCTATTACAGCGGCTTGGCCAGCTTCAGCTTGCATGGCTGGCTGTGGTTTCCCTCAGCCCTCCTGGGTTGCCTGATCGGTCTTAGGCTGCGGCCCTTGTTCGGTTTGGACTGAGCGCAATCGCCTGCGGGGAGTGATCGCCGGCAAGGGCGTTTGTCAGAGGGGCGACGTTCGCAGTGGCTGCTGACGGGCCGCGTTGAAGGGCCCGCGTTAAAGGGCCCGCGTTAAAGGGCCCG
>CAZCBM010000002.1:23332-33973 GCA_964496805.1 uncultured Rhodospirillales bacterium
AAGGGCCCGCGTTAAAGGGCCCGCGTTAAAGGGCCCGAGTTGAAGGGAAGGTGATTCGCCCGTGTGGTACGTCTGCGGCTAACCTCAGGTCGTATATGGGGATACCAGGGGCCGCGACCCCGATGCCCCCCGTGCCTATGCCCTCGGGGCGAATTGCCATTGATCTGGAGAGGACCCATCTCATGCCCCAGACCCGTCGTCGTCTCGTGACCCTGACCCTGACCGGTGGCGCCCTGGCGGCGACCGCCGGCGTAACCCTGGCGAGCCCCATGTTCAGTTTTTCAGCCCGCTCCAAGACCGCCAACCAGACCTTCCCCGTGCAAAAGACAGAGGAGGAGTGGCGGGAGATCCTGACCCCCGAGCAGTTTTATGTCCTGCGTCAGCACGGCACGGAGCGCGCGTTCACCAGCCCCCTGGACAACGAGAAGCGGGACGGCGTGTTCCATTGCGCTGGGTGTGACAACCCCATGTGGAGCAGCGAGCACAAGTTCGACAGTGGCACCGGCTGGCCCAGCTTTTGGCGGCCGATCAACGAGACCTGCTTTGGCACCAGCGAGGACAACAAGCTGATTTACACCCGCACGGAGGTCCATTGCGCCAACTGCGGGGGACATCATGGCCATGTGTTCAATGACGGTCCGGCACCCACCGGCCAACGCTGGTGCATCAACGGCGTTGCGTTGACGTTCAAGCCCAGCGCTTGAAAAGTCTGACAACTCCGATCATCCTTGCTCGCTCGGCTGTATCAGGCCCGGGGTGCTTTGCGCCCCCCGGGCCACCCCATATTCTGATCAGGAGACCTTCCCCCCATGCCCGTGATCAACCGCATCGCCGCCTTCCATGATGAGATGACTGAGTGGCGCCATGACTTCCACCGCCACCCGGAGTTGGGGTTTGAGGAGGTACGGACCAGCGGGATCGTTGCGGAAAAGCTGAAGAGTTGGGGCTTGGACGAGGTCCACACCGGTATCGCCAAGACTGGCGTTGTGGGCATCCTCCACGGTAAGGGGGGCAAGACCGGCCGGGCTGTGGGCCTGCGGGCGGATATGGATTGCCTACCGATGACGGAGTTGGGGGATAAGCCCCACATGTCCACCATTCCGGGCAAGATGCATGGCTGTGGCCATGACGGGCACACCACGATGCTGCTGGGGGCGGCCCGATACCTGTCGGAGAACCGCAATTTTGATGGCACGGCCGTGTTCATTTTCCAGCCGGCTGAAGAAGGCCTGGCCGGTGGTAAGGTGATGGTGGAAGAAGGGTTGTTTGACCGCTTCCCCTGTGACGAGGTGTTCGCCCTGCACAATTGGCCGCCGCTGGAGGTGGGCAAAGTGGCGGTGATCCCGGGGCCCGCAATGGCCGCCACTGACGAGATCACCATCACCATTCAGGGCAAGGGCGGTCACGCCGCCATGCCCAACACCACCGTCGACCCCGTGGTGATTGGTGCCCATATCGTCACCCAGATCCAGGGCATTGTCAGCCGTCAGGTGGACCCTTTGGACAATGCCGTGGTCTCCATCACACGGTTCAATGCCGGCGATGCCTTCAACGTGATCCCTGATAGCGTCACCCTGGGGGGTACCGTTCGGACGTTCAAGGCGGAAACCCAGGACTATATCCAGAAACGGATCACCGACATTGTGACGCTCACCGCTCAGGCCCATGGGGCCACCGCCACCCTCGCCTACCATCGCGGCTATCCGGCGACGGTCAATGACGTCGAGAAGACCGAGGTTGCCAAGCAAGTGGCGGCTGAAGTCGTGGGGGTGGAGAACGTCATCAGCGACGTTGATCCGTGCATGGGGGGAGAGGACTTTAGCTATATGCTGGATAAGGTCCCCGGCGCCTACTTGTGGTTAGGGCAGGCTGGCGGCCCCAGCGCCTGCATGGTTCACAATCCCCACTATGACTTCAATGATGAGGTCCTGCCCATCGGTGCCAGCGTCCTGGCACGCTTCATTGAGGCCCGCCTGCCGGCGTGAGCCAGCCTGGCAAGAAACCCTCCGGTCCCCGGGATTTCCGTGGCAAGACCCGTCGGCTGGATGATTTGGCCGGTCGTCTTGCACGGGAAACCTTGGGGAACAAGCGTGCGCTGGTGGCCCAGATGATGGCCGCGTGGCCCACGGTGATCGGCCCCGCCTTCGCTGATCAGACCTGGCCGGTCCAGGTGCGCTTCGGTCGCTCGCGGGAGCAGGGGGCGACCCTTTTACTGGGATGCTCAGCGGTGCTGGCGCCGGTACTGGCCCACAGCCTGGATCAGGTGGCCGAGCGGGTGAACCTATGGTTGGGGTATGATGGGATCACCCGGGTGCAGATCGTCCAGGGCGTGATGCCAGCCCGGCCCACCGCGCCGGCACGGCCGCCGCCACCTCTGCCGACGACGCCCCCATCGGCGCAGGCCGCGCTGGAGGAGATCGAGGATGAGGAGATGCGGGCGGCCCTCGCGGGGTTGGCCCAGCGACTCCTCAGGCCACGGGACCCGTGATGCGTCCAGGGCAAGGGCCAGCGCGGAGCGCTGCCGCGCATAGCCAGAGCGTGTTGCTTCGAGATAAAGTCTGCACCGACTCCCCCTCCAACTTGGCTGCCCCCACCCGGCCACCCATTGGTACGATACTGGCGTGGGTGGCCGGGTCGGGGCGCGGGGTGGTCAAGGTAGGCGGGACAGGTTCTAGACCATAGTCGCTGGCTGATGACGCACGCCCCCCGATCGTTGATCGGTCAGGCAGGGATGATGCGGCTGTCCTGCCACTTGTGCAGGCTCTCCACCAGGGCGTCCTTCTTGAAGGGTTTGGCGAGGATGTCGTTCATGCCCGCCTCCAGCATCTTCTGCTGTTCCTCGGCAAACACAGTGGCTGTGACAGCCAAGATCGGTGTGTCCTGGTTGGGGTTGTTTGCGTCCGCGCGGATGGCCTCCGTGGCTCCGTAGCCATCCAGGCGCGGCATGTTGATGTCCATCATAATCAGGTCGAACCGCTCACCACGGGCGATGTCTACGGCTTCCTGTCCATCGTTGGCCACCGTGACGGCATGCTGCCCCTGGGCCAGCAGGGCCAGGGCCACCCGCTGATTGATGACGACATCTTCCGCCAGCAAAATCTTCAGGGGCCTGACAGGCAGATCGGCTTTGGTGCTGGTGTCCGTGGTCACCCATTCCTTTGTGGGCAACGTGATCCGGAACCAGAACAGGCTGCCCTCACCCTCCATGCTCACCACACCGATGGTGCCATCCATGGCTTCCACCAAGGAACGGCAGATGGCCAAGCCCAATCCGGTGCCTCCCATCTGACGGGTTGCGCTGTCATCCACCTGCTGGAACGGATGAAACAGGCGCTGTTGTTTGTGCATGGGGATGCCAGGGCCGGTGTCGTGGACGCCTATCACCAGGCTGCAATCCCCCGCACAATCCGTCTCGTGGGTGATATCGAGCTTGACCTCCCCCTGGTCGGTGAACTTGCAGGCATTGCCCACCAGGTTGAACAGGATCTGGCGCAAGCGCAGGCGATCCCCCACCAGCGCCCGGGTCAGGGGTGCGGGCTGGGTGCGGACAAGGCTGATGCCCTTCTCTGCGGCGATGGGACTGAAGAGAGAGATGACCGGCTCCACCAAGTCGTCCAGCAGGAAGGGTTCGCACCGCAGTTCCAACTGGCCGGCCTCGATTTTAGAGAGGTCCAGAACATCGTTCAGAATGCCCAGCAGGGTGTCGCCGGAGCGCAGGATGTCACCCACCAAGCTTTGGCTCTCTCGGTCGTCCGGGGATAGGCTGTCCCGCAGCACCTGGGACAAGCCCAGGATCCCGTTCAATGGCGTGCGAATTTCATGAGCCATATGGGCGACGAATCGGCTCTTGGCGTCATTGGCGCTGCGCGCCTGACGGGCGTCCTCGGCTTGGCGAAGCGCCTCAAGATGCTGTTCGGTGATGTCGATGACCGCGCCCACGATGCTCAGCGCTCTACCCTCCGCATTCCGTTCGATGACCCGGCCGCTGTCCTTGACCCACAGGACAGCGCCGTCAACCTTACGGATCATTCTGTGGGTGCTGCGATAGACATCCCCGTCCTCCCCGCTGATTACCCGCCCTATGCTGGCGAGGACGGTGTCGGCATCGTCAGGATGCAGGCGGTCGATGAAGACCTGGACGCTGCCGTCATGCTCCTCCGGCTCCAGGCCCAGAATTCGCATCCAGTGATGGTTGTTATTCAGGGTGCACTTTGCGATGTCGTATTCCCACGTGCCGGCGTGGATGGTGTCCACAATGCTATCCAGCACCCCTTCCCGGCGCTTGAGATCGCTGATGGTTTCCGGTCTTTCCCCGTGGACGAGGTCGGACGCCATGCAGAGCCGCTCGTCAGCCGTAGCTGTGGCAGAGGGCGTCTCGGCAAGAAGGGAGGGGTGCGTAGGGGAGTGCATTGTCAGCCGCAGTCGGATTGGATTGACTGTCGGCAACGGTAACCGAGCCCCCTGAATCATCCGTTATGGCCAGAGCATAACTGGTTATGCATCGCCGTCCTTCTATATCAGTGAAGGTCCCGTTGAAAGTCTGCTGTCGAAACCGAGTGATGTGATGACCAAAACCCGTGCTGATCTTTTTGCCATGTTGCGTGATCTGCAAATCGAGACTGAGACCGTTGAGCATGAGGCCGTTTTCACCATGGATGCCCTGGAGGCACTGGATCGGCGGTTGCCTGGCGAGGGGGCCAAGACGCTGCTGGTCCAGGAGGAAAAGGGCGGTCCGCTGGTGCTCTTGGTCCTGCGTGGCGCGGTGCGGTTGGATGTGAAGGCCCTGAAGGGCGCCGTTGGGGCCCAACGACGGTTCAGCTTCGCCAAGCCGGACGTGTTGCTGGACGTGCTGGCCACCACCCCTGGGTCGGTGAGCCCCTTTGCGCTGATCAACGCAACACCGCCCCGGCCGCAGACAGTGCTGCTGGACGCGGGCTTGCTAACGGTGGAGCGCCTGCATGTTCATCCCCTGGAGAACACCGCCAGCACCACCATCGCGCCCCATGATCTGGTTCGTTTCATCCGGGCGGCGGGCTTTGCGCCCCAGGCCTATGATCCGCAGACCCACCAAGTAAGCCCCCTGTCCTGAGCGGGCTCGTCTACTCCGGGATGGCCATGATCAGGGAAGGGTCGTCGAAATCCCGAGCGTCAGTGAAACGGACGCGGGCGATGCACTGGCGCTCATCATGGTCAGTCAATTGGCAGGCTGCGATCCGCAACCGGGGCTCCGCCCCGTAGACATGGCAGCGATCCGGCAGATCCTGCACCGCGGCGGTGCGGGGGCTGGTATCGGCACTGCGCACGGGGTCCAGGCCAAAGCGCGCGGTGCGGTCAACGAAACGGCCGTCGAACTGACGCGCGGCCTGGGGCCAAGTCAGCTGGATTTCCAGCGACTCCAGCCGCTGGGCGGTGCTGTTTTCAACCGTGATGAATGCCTGGCAGCGGGTGCCCCGCGCCTCCATGGCCACCAGCTTGACCTGCACCAGCCCGGGGTCCAGCAAGGAACAGCCGCTCATGGCCAGCAACGCCATCAGCAGGGCGGCTGGCACGGTGAACGGGGTCAGGCGCGGCCTCACCGGTGGCGCTCCGGTCAGGCTGCGTGCATGGCGGCGGCGACATCCAGCATGCGGCAGCTGAAGGCCCATTCGTTGTCATACCAACTCATGACCCGCAGGAAGGTCTCATCGATGACCTTCGCCTCGTTCAGGGCATAGATGCTGGAGCGGCTGTCGTGATTGAAGTCGCTGCTCACCAACGGCTTGTTATAGGTGCCCAGCACGCCGGCCATGGGCCCAGCTTCGGCTTCCTTCATGGCGGCGTTGATTTCCTCCACCGTCACGGGGCGCTCGGTCTCCACCTTCAAGTCCACCAGGCTGACATTGGGGGACGGAACCCGGATGGAACTGCCTGTCAGTTTGCCCTTCAGCGCTGGCAGGACGAGGCCCACCGCCTTGGCGGCACCGGTGGAGGTGGGAACCAGGTTCTGCGCGGCGCCCCGGGCGCGATGCAGGTCCTTATGCTTGTTGTCCAGCAACTGCTGATCGCTGGTATAAGCATGGATGGTGGTCATGAACCCATGGCGGATGCCACAGGTCTCCTGAATGACCTTGGCCACCGGCGCCAGGCAGTTGGTGGTGCAGGACGCGCAACTCACGATGCGGTCTTCGGCGGTGAGATCGTGATGGTTCACACCATACACAACGGTGCGATCTTCGCCCTCCGCGGGGGCACTGATCAGGACCTTGGACGCCCCTGCGTCCAGGTGGAGCTGTGCCTTGTCGCGCTTCTTGAACGCGCCGGTGCAGTCCAGAACGATGTCCACGCCATGGTCACCCCAGGGGATCTGCGCGGCATCGCGGGTCCCCACGCGGGGGATGCTCAGACCATCAATATGGAAGGCGTCCGCCTCCCCAGCAATGTCAACCGCCCAGCGCCTATGGGTGCTGTCATACTCCAGCAGATGGGCCTGGGTTTGCGGATCGCCGGTGTCGTTGATCAGGGCGACGGTGATGTCTTTGCGGGACTCTTCCCAGATGGCCCGCAGCACCAAGCGCCCGATGCGCCCAAGCCCGCTGATACCTACCCGTACTGTCATGATATCGCTTGTCGAGATGGAGTGAAAGAAACGGCGACCAGTTATCCTGGCAGTCAATCGTCCAGGGCTGCGCGGATATGCGGGACAATCTGCTCAGCGGTCAAGCCGAAGTGCCTGTAAAGCGCCTGATAGGGGGCGCTTTCGCCGAAGGTGGGCACACCAAAGAACAAATCGTCGGGCCGCAGGACGGCGCCCCAACCATTGCGCACCCCGGCCTCGATCACCACCCGCAGGCAGGTGGGCGGCCCCAGGGTCTTGGCTTGATAGTCCGCCTCCTGGGTCAAAAACAGATCCAGCGACGGCATGGAAACCACCCGCACGGAAATACCTTCACCTTGCAGCGCTGTCTGGCAGTCCGCCGCGATTTCCACTTCGGACCCGCTGGCGATGATCACCACCCGCATGGTTCCCAGGTCATCGGCGAGGGCATAGCCGCCGCGGGCCACCAAGGGGGGCGTGGCCGCACGATTGCGCAGGGTGGGGAGGCCCTGACGGGAGAGCGCCAGGATCGTCGGCCCCGTCTGGTTGGTCAGAGCCACCTGCCAGGCCTCCGCCGTCTCCACCGTATCCATGGGGCGGATCACGGTGACATTGGGGATGGCGCGCAGGCTGGCCAGATGTTCCACCGGTTGGTGGGTGGGCCCATCCTCGCCCAAACCGATGCTGTCATGGGTCATGACATGAATGACCCGCTGACGCATCAGCGCCGCCAGACGAATAGAAGGCCGGCAGTAGTCTGCAAAACTGAGGAAGGTGCCGGAGAACGGGATCAGGCCGCCGTGAAGGGCGATGCCGTTCATGGCAGCGGCCATCCCGTGTTCGCGCACCCCCCAGTGAATATAGCTGCCGCCAAACTCCCCTGCGCTAACGGCCTCCGTGCCCTTGACGCGGGTAAGGTTAGAGCCGGACAGGTCCGCGGAGCCCCCGATCAGCCACGGCGTCAGCGGCTGGCAGGCCGCCAGGGCCTTGCCGCTGGCCGCCCGTGTGGCCTCCTTCGGCGCCTCCTGAACGGCGGTCTCGGCCATTTCCGTCAGCGCTTCCAGGGCATCCACCGGGACCTTGCCGGCCTGCGCATCCTCGAACAGGGTGCGCAGTTCCTCATCGGCGTCGGCCAGGCGCTGATCCCAGGCCTCCACCCGGTGCTTGTTCCGGGCACCAGCGGCGGTCCAAAGCGCCCGGATATCATCCGGGACCTCGAAGGGGCCGTGGGGCCAACTAAGCGCCGCCTTGGCCGCTGCCAACTCATCTGTTCCCAACGGGGCGCCGTGGCTGGAGGATTTGCCGGCCTTTGTCGGGGCGCCGTAGCCGATGACCGTGCGGCAGCAAATCAGTGTTGGCCGGTCCGACAGGCGGGCCCGGGTTAGGGCCTCATCCACAGCGGTCATGTCGTGGCCATCCACCGCGTCCACGACCCAGCCATACGCCCGGTAGCGGGCCTGGACATCCTCGCTGATGGACAGCGATGTGGCCCCATCGATGCTGATGCCGTTGTCATCGAACAGCACGATCAGGCGATCCAACTGCAAATGACCGGCCAGGGAGGCGGCCTCGTGGTTGATCCCCTCCATCAGGTCGCCATCCGAGGCGATGACATAGGTGTAGTGATCCACCAGGGCATCACCGAAGCGGGCATTCAGCAGCCGCTCGGCCAGCGCCATGCCGACCCCATTGGCGAATCCCTGACCCAGCGGTCCGGTGGTGGTCTCCACGCCGATGGCCAAGTCCCGTTCCGGGTGACCGGCCGTTCTGGCCCCCAACTGGCGGAAATTGCGAATCTCCTCCAGGGTCATTGCCTCATACCCCAGCAGGTGGGTCACGGCATATTGCAGCATGCTGCCATGGCCACAACTGAGGATGAACCGATCCCGGTCCGGCCAGTCTGGCCGCTTGGGATCAAACCTCAGATGGCGGGCGAACAGGACGGTGGCGGCGTCTGCCATCCCCATGGGCATGCCTGGATGACCAGACTTCGCCGCTTCGACGGCGTCCATGGACAGGGCCCGAACGGCATTGGCCATGCGGGAGAGGGCCTCAAGGTCCAGGGGGGAGGCAGGGGCGGGAGCCATTGACGGTGTGTCCTTAAATCAGCGGGGGGCTTCGCAACAGATGCCTTCGCGATGCATCCTGATGGACCTTCCCTTGCCCCAGCGGCGCGCCTGTGGTCAAGGTGAGCGCTGTCTCTCTGCCCCTTGTGTCCCACCCTCGGCAAAACCTCACCGGAGGCTGAAAGGGACGGGTTTGGGGGACTTGTGGTATCCGCTCAACCGATGCTAGATCAATGACATGGATGACGCTCTGAAATCGGCGCTGGAACGCCTGGACGAAGCGACCGCGCGGTTGGAAACGGCATTGGCCCCGCGTCTTGTTCTGTTGGCGGCAGATCGCGGCACCCGGGATGATCTGGCCCGCAGCCTGGACACCGTTATCGAGACGCTGGAGCAAGTGCTGGAAGCGACCCCCCCGGCGCAATCGCCACCATCGCCGCCGCCCAGCGCCTCTTCTGCTTCTTCTTGATCTGGATGGGAGCCCCGTCATGCCGGTTGTGGACCTTCTGCTGCTCGGTCGTCCCTATCGCCTGACCGCCGAACCCGACCAGGAAGAGCGGGTCCGCGAGCTTGCCGCATTGCTGAACAGTCGCCTGTCCGAACTGAAGCCCAAGGCCCGGTCGGCCAGCGACGCCGAGTTGATGATGCTGGCGGCCATCACCTTGGCCCATGACGCGGCCGAAGCGCGCGCCGCGCTGACAGCCGCCCGCACCGAAGAGCGGACCCAGCAACAGGGTGTCGATGCGGACCTGGAAGCCAGGGAGGCGGCTCTTGCTGAGCGTGAGACAGCCCTCAATGCACGCTTGGCGGAATTGGAGCGCCTGGAGGAGGAACTCACCGCGCCGGGATTTTCTCTGGCCGAGGATCAGCCCGACGACGCCGCCGCACCGTCTGAGACGGTGACCACAGCATCTTCCCCGGAGGAAGAACGGGTCGCCATCGGGCAAAGCGTCCAGATCCCCCTCTTTCAGGGAGCGGACGCACAAGAAGGCCCCGCCCCTTTGGCAGCCCGGGAGCGGGCGATCACGCTGGCTGCGCTGGACCACGTTACCCGCCGGCTGGAGACCCTGGCGTCCCAAGTCGAAGACCTTGCGCCCCTGGACGGTAACGCCGGCGCCTGAGCCCCGGTCATGGGGGGCTGGAGGTCATGACCCAGGTGGATGCTGTTGCCGACTATCCTTTTGCTGCCGGAGACCTCACCGGGTTGGCTCTGCGCCTGGGGGCGCGATCCCGCAGCTTCGGGCAGGGGGGCCATCTGCGTCGCCGCCAGGGCCAGTCCCTGAGTTTCCGGGAGTTCAGGGCCTATGAGCCGGGGGATGATCCGCGGCATATTGATTGGGTCGCCTCCGCCCGCACCGGCGGACGTGATCAGTTGGTGCGGCGGGTGTTTGAGGCGGAGGAGCAGACTCGCTTCGTCCTCAGCATTGATGATCGCGCGGAGATGCGATGGCCTGGCGATCCGGATGAGGATTTGGCCGATCCCCTGTGGGCGCGGGGGCCGCTGAAACTCATCATGGCCCTATGGGTTCAGAGGGCGCTGGCCAGCTTGGCGGCGGTGGGGCGGGATCAGGTGATCCTGCATCGGTTGTTTGGCGGCTCGCGCCCCCAGACTGTTCGCAACCGGGAGGCGGCGGCGGCGCTCAGTGCCTGGACCCGGGATGTCATGGGCGCACCCGCGCCGGAACCTCGGCTAGATTTGAGCCCCCTGGAGAGTGTTCTGCGGCCCGGGGGCGGAGCGCTGGCGATCTGGGTGATTGTGTCCGATTTCCTGTTCGACGACCCCGACCACGGCTTGGCCCGCCGGATCGCCCGGGCACGTCGGGATTTCGCCTGGGTGGTTGTGGTGCGACTGGACACGTGGCCGGCGGAGGCGGACCTGCTGGGCCGTCAGGCGTGGCGGCTTCGCGGTCTTTCCCAGCAGGAACCGTTGCCCACCCCCATCCGCCTGGCGTCGGACCAACTGGCGGAGGTGGAGCGACGCATGGCGCAGCACGTTCGCGT
>CAZCBM010000003.1:0-32394 GCA_964496805.1 uncultured Rhodospirillales bacterium
GTTGTACACACCACGGCGCATCCGCGATGCGTTCACCCCGCCGCGTCCTGCTGGTTGCGTCAGTGCGGCCTGCGATCCGTGCAGCCATTGCCGATCAGGCTATGCCCATCCGACCTATCCCACCTATGCCCATGGGAGCGCGGTGGAAGTAATCGACACCCACCCTCAGGACCAAACGACCATTGGCTATGCGCGGTTGCCCCACAGTGCGGAGGGCGGTTTCGCCATCGTCATCGACAAGCGCCGCATCGAAGATGTCAGCGTCGGCGGCCGTCGCCACACCCACTATCGCTACTCCCTGCAGATCCCCGGAGGAAGGCTGGCGCTGGTCTCCACGGACACCGCCCCCATCGTCGGGGAGTGCGTCAGCTATGATGCCCAACCGCTCTCAGCCCGCTTGCGGGTGGTGCCGGGGCGGCAGTGCCCGGTGAACGCACCCGTGCAGAGCCACGACCGCTTCGTTCCTGCGACGTATCAACAGAGCATAACGGTGGGCGCCATCGGCCCCGGACCCTATTTGGGGCATGGAAGCTACGGCGGTTGCCAGGGGGCGGTTAGTCAGGCGCTTTCCACCCATCAGGCCGGCATGGGCCGCACCCGTGCCATGGAGCAGGCCAGTTACGTCTGCGCCTTGCACGGCGGCTGATCTGCCTTGCCCGACGGTCCGGGCACAGGAGATCCGGGCCCAGCAGGGCGCTACCCCTTGTGGACAACCCTCTGCCCCCCTTTGTGGGGCAGGGGGTTTTTCGTGGACCGAAGGCGCAGGTGCGGCTTGATTTGCGCATAAAACATAGTTAAATGAGAAAATATACATCTTTGCGCTGGGCAACGGTTCCGCACCCCCTATCTCCGCGGTACCCACCAGCCTCTCCTCTGCGAAAGAACGCTTCCATGGACATTCGTGACGGCCTCATTGATGCCATCGGCAATACGCCCCTGATCCGCCTCCACGGCCCATCGGAGGAGACGGGATGCACGATCCTTGGCAAGGCCGAGTGGCTCAACCCAGGGGGCAGCGTCAAGGACCGGGCCGCGCTGGCGATTGTGGAGGCGGCTGAGGCCGATGGCTCCCTTCGTCCCGGGGGCACCATCGTGGAAGGCACCGCTGGCAACACGGGCATCGGGCTTGCCCATGTGGCCAATGCCAAGGGCTACCGCACCGTCATCGTGATCCCGGAAACCCAGAGCCAGGAGAAGAAGGACGCACTGGTTCAGGCGGGTGCGCGGCTGGTGCAGGTGCCGGCTCTGCCGTACAAGAACCCCAACAATTATATTCGCCTGTCTGAGCGTCTGGCGGCCCATCTTGCAGCCACTGAGCCCAATGGCGCCATCTGGGCCAATCAGTTCGACAACACAGCCAACCGGGACGGCCACTACCGCACGACGGGGCCGGAAATCTGGCAGCAGACCGGCGGCAGGATTGATGCCTTCACCTGCGCGGTGGGGACCGGTGGAACCCTGGCCGGTGTCGCCCAGGCCCTTAAGGAACGGGACCCGTCGATCCAGATCGTTCTGGCCGACCCCCATGGGGCAGCCATGTACAGTTGGGTCAAGACAGGTCAGTTGGCATCCGAAGGGTCAAGCATTACGGAGGGGATTGGGCAGGGACGGGTCACCGCCAACATCGCTGATGCGCCCATCGATGACGCCCTGCGGATCAGCGATACCGACGCGCTGAAGGTGTTGTATCGCCTGATTGAGACCGATGGGATCATGCTGGGCGGCTCCGGCGCGTTAAACGTTGCCGCCGCCATGCAGGTGGCGCGAAACCTGGGGCCGGGCAAGACCATTGTGACGATCCTCTGTGATCATGCCTCTCGGTATCAGTCCAAGCTGTTTAATCTGGAGTTTTTGCGCGCCAAGGGGCTGCCCACCCCCGGCTGGCTGACGGCGCATGATCCGGCGGAGACCCGATCCTGGTTGGAGGCCGTGCGGGAAGTCCCGGTCGAGGCCTAGTGCCTTTCCGATGCTCGGACATCTCCTCGCAGCGGGTTCCTTTTTGGGTATCACGGCCGTCGCCCCGGCCGGATCACCTGTGCTATGGCACCGGTCGTGACCGTCGTGCGTGGCCCCTGATCTGATGGAGGGGCCAGCCGGACCCCGAGGATGAAGGTGAGACCCCGATGCTTGATGCGCTGATTTCCACCGCCGAGCTAAACGACATGCTGGGCACACCGGAACTGCGTCTGCTGGACGCCCGGCTCTATGTCCCTGGCATGGGGCGCGATGGCAATGCCGAGTACCGGGAGGCGCACATCAACGGCGCCATCCGCTATGACTTGGATGAATTCTCCGATCGGGAGAGTCGCTATCCTCACATGCTGCCCAGCGCGGAGAGCCAAGCCTTTATTCTGGGGCGCTTGGGGGTGGCATCTGACCATGATGTGGTCATCTATGACACCATCCCGGGTCTGGGGGCCATGCGCCTGTGGTGGCAGATGAAGGGTCTGGGGCACAAGTCTGTGGCTGTGCTGGATGGTGGTTACGAGAAATGGGTGGCCGAAGACCGCCCCGTCGATGACTTCCCTGCCACGGCCCGACCCACGGACTATGTGCTGCCCCTTCGCCCGGGTCCGGAGGTCTTCGTTGATCTCAGCGACGTGCAAATCGCCCTCAGCACCGGCAACGCTCAGGTGGTGGATGTTCGTCCGGCGGATCGCTTTTCCGGCGCCATCAAAGAGCCGCGGCCGGAATGCCGGTCCGGCCACATCCCGGGCAGCCGCAACGTCCCCTTCGTGGAGATCTTTCAGCCGGATGGTACGGTGGCGCCAGCCGATGTCATCGGCCGCAGCCTTACCGCCGCAGGGGTGGACCCGGGGCAGCCCATGATCCTGAGCTGCGGCAGCGGCGTTTCGGCTGCCGCGGTGGCCTTTGGTTTGCACGTCAAGATGGGCCTGTCCAGCGTGCGGGTCTATGATGCAAGCTGGTCGGAATGGGGCAGCCGTGAGGACCTGCCCCTGGAAACGGGCCCTGCGGCTTAGGGAAAAAAGCTCAAGCCTATGGTGGGCGCTTGCGGTGGTGTCTTCCGGGCTGGCCCATGGTCGTTTTGGGCTCTGACGGCCTGTGAGGGAGGGAGATTATCATGAGAGGCTTTCGGCGGAACCGGGGGGCTACCGCCCTGACTTATGGGTTGGTTGTCGGGCTTGTGGCCGTGGCCGGCCTTTCGGCCGTGACCCGGATGGGGGATGCGATCGGCACCAATTTCACCAATGTCTCCAGTACCTTGACCGATGCCGCAGAGCGTGGCGGCGGGTCCGTGGCCACCCTACCCACACCCACACCGATCCCGGAGATCATCGGCACAAGCTGTGCGGACGGGCTCAGCAACTATCCGAGCCTTCAGGACCAGGATGGGGTGTACACGGTGGACATGACCGGTGGGGACGACAGTGATGCCGAGCAGGTCTGGTGCGACATGACCTCAGAGGGCGGAGGCTGGACCTATCTTTGGGCAGCCCCATCGACAGGGCTCAGCGAGCCTGCGCTTGGCGCCAGTATCAGCTATGCCGGGACCGGCTCTTCCGGGTGCCTCAGCACGCGTGTGATCAGCAATACGGAAAGCGATTTCCAGTATTTCTATGCTTACAACTGTGCTGCTGCCCGTGCGCAGCTCACCTTCACTTGGTCCAATCCCATTGCCGCAACAGAGGTCCGGTTCGCGGCCGTCGCTGGGGGGAATAATCGGCTGTTGCGGTTGAACGGCACCAACGTTCAACAGCTGAGCAGCGGCAAAGCCTACTTCTACAACGCCAACAGCTACAGCTGCAGCACCAACAATTGCTGGCGCAGCGCGATCACCAGTCAGGAGCCTCGCGCGGCGGCCTTCAGTGGCACATTGACTATTTTTACCCGTGGCGACGGTGACAACAACCAGTGGGGCGGATCCGGTGGGATCTGGCTTGTATCGGTGCGTTGACCGGCGCACCGTTTGCCCGGTGGGTGGTGTCCATCTGCGTCTACTCCCACCCCGTGAGCCGTGCCTGCCGATGCTAAGGTTTAGAAGAGCGCCAGTGGGCCGGAGCGAATGGTCCTCCGACATTGGCGATAGCTCTCAAAGCTGTCTACGATGGCCCAGCGAACCCACCGAAGCAGCGCGACGCCGCCGCCAATCGCTCGCGTTGCTTCAGGGGGGCCGATCATCCTTCCTCCCTTGCCTTGTGTTGGCTGCCCCATGACCTCCGACCGCTCCCGTCACAAGCCGGCCACCCGGGCTGCGCACATCGCCCGCCCTCGCGACCTCACCCAGGGTTTGGTCAATCCGGGGGTTTTCCGGGGCTCCACTGTTGTCTTTGAGGACTCTCAGGCGCTCAAAACCCCGCCGACGCTGGGCGGCAAGCGCTATGGTTACGGGCGACAGGGAACCGCCAATGCCCGATTGTTGGAGGAGGCGCTGACGGATCTGGAGGGTGGGCACGACTGCCAGGTGGCCGGAAATGGGGTCCAGATCATTGCCACTGTGCTGCAAGCGTTTCTCGCCTCAGGCGATCAAGTCCTGCTGCCGGACAATGTCTATGTTTCCTCCCGCACCTTTGCGTCGAAGTTTCTGGCCCCCCGTGGAATCCAGGTCACCTACTACAACAGTCAGGACCCGGATCATCTGGCCCATGTGGCGACGGACCGGGCGCGGCTGCTGGTGCTGGAGGCGCCAGGCTCCATGACCTTTGAGGTCCCCGAGTTGTCGGCGCTGATCGCCTTCGCGCACAAACGCGGGCTGGTGACCATGTTGGATAACACCTGGGCAACGCCGCTGTTCCTGCGGCCCTTGGACCTGGGGGTTGATATCAGCGTCCATGCGGGAACGAAGTACATCGTCGGCCACTCCGATGCCTTCATGGGCGCGGCCATCTGCAATCGACAGACCTGGGATCAGGTCAACCAGACCGCCATTCTGACGGGCGCCATTGCCAGCCCTGACGATTGCTGGCTGGCCCTGCGCGGGGTGCGGACCATGGTCACACGGGTGGAGCAGCATCAGCGCGCGGCGCTGGCGGTGGCCCGGTGGTTGGAGGACACGCAGCCGGAGGTGGTGCAGGTGCTGCATCCAGGGCTGCCGAGCCATCCGGATCATGATCGCTGGAAACGCTATTTCACCGGATCCACCGGCCTGTTCAGTATGATCCTGGAGGGGCATGATCCCGCCGCCACGGCAGCTTTCGTGGATGGGTTGGACTTGTTTGGCATCGGCTATAGCTGGGGCGGATACGAGAGCTTGGCGCTGCCCAGCGATCCCACGGCGATCCGCACCACCACGGGCTGGCAAGCGCCAGGGGATCTGGTGCGCCTGCACATCGGCCTGGAGGCGGTGGAGGATCTTCAAGAGGACCTGGCAGCAGGGCTCGACCGACGCCGACAGCAGCGTCAGGGCTGATCCACCACCGCAGAGGATACCCGTTTGGTTGCGGTGCCTGTCCTGCATAGCTCTCGAGCCCGTTTCGGTGAGATAGAGTCCACTCCAGCCCCGCGCGCCCACCCGGCCACCCATTGGTGCGATACTGGCGTGGGTGGCCGGGTGGGGGCGCGGGGTGGTCAAGGTAGGTGGGACAGGTTCTGGTGGTCGCTCGCTGCTCCACCACCCTGGGCGGCTGGTGTTTCGCCGCCCTTTACCCTACCCCTCAGCCACCTGCTGACGCAGGATGTGCTTTTGGACCTTGCCTGTGACAGTCTTGGCAATGGGTTCAAACCGGACTTCTGTGGGGCACTTGTAATGGGCGATGCTGGCACGGCAGTGGGCGATCAGATCCTCTGCTGTGGGTGCCGCGACCCCTTCTGCCAATTCCACAAACGCCACCGGTGTTTCGCCCCACTTAGGGTGGGGCTTCGCCACCACGGCGCAACTGGCCACCGCAGGGTGGGTGTAGAGGGCGTCCTCCACCTCGATGCTCGAAATATTCTCCCCGCCGGAGATGATAATGTCCTTCGACCGATCCCGAAGTTGGACATAGCCATCGGGATGGACGACGGCGAGGTCGCCGGTATGGAACCAGCCACCGGCAAAGGCTTTGTCAGTGGCGTCGCCGTCCTTGAGATATCCCTTCATGACCATATTGCCCTGCATCATCACCTCCCCCAGGGTTTCCCCATCGGCAGGCACGGGCAGCATTGTGTCAGGGTCCGCCACCATCACCCCTTCCTGGGTGGGATAGGCAATGCCCTGGCGGGATTTCTTTTCTGCCTGCTGAGGGATCGGCAGGGCATCCCATGCCTGATGCCACGCGCACACCATCGCGGGGCCGTAGACCTCTGTCAGCCCATAGGTGTGGGTGACGCTGATGCCTTTCTCGGCCATGGCCGCCAGGACGCTGGCCGGCGGTGGCGCGGCTGCAGTCATCATCTGCACCTTTTGATCGAAGGGCCGCGCCTCGGCTGTGGAAGCATTCAGGATCATCTGCATGACGATGGGCGCCCCACACAGGTGGGTCACCCCATGGTCGGCGAAAGCGTCATAGATGGGCTTGGGCGCCACCTTGCGCAGGCCCACATGGGTGCCGCCAAGGGCAGTGATGGTCCACGGGAAGCACCAGCCGCTGCAATGAAACATCGGCAGCGTCCACAGATAGGTGGGCTGCAAGCCCATGCCGCCCCAGGCCAAAACGTTGCCCACCGCGGTCAGATAGGCACCGCGGTGACTGTACAGCACTCCCTTGGGTCGGGCGGTGGTGCCGGAGGTGTAGTTGAGCGTCAGCGGGGCCCACTCGTCCTCCGGCAGGGACCACGCAAAATCAGGATCGCCTGCCGCCAGCAGGTCCTCATACTCGCAGTCCCCAAGCCGTTCGCCACCGGGGCCCACCGGATCGTCGATGTCGATCACAGGCGGTGGATTGTCCAGACGGGCCAGAGCCTCCTTCACAAGGGGCGCATGCTCGGTATCGCTCAGCAGCAGCTTTGCCTCGCCATGCTCCAGGATGGTGGCCACCATGCCAGGGTCCAGGCGGGTATTGATGGGGTTCAGGATGGCTCCCAGCATGGGAACACCGTGCAGCGCCTCCCACATGGCCGGGATGTTTGGTGCCAGGATCGCCACCACATCGCCCTTGTGGATCCCACGCTGCCCCAAGGCCGAGGCCAGGCGCCGACAGCGGGCATAGACCTCAGACCAGGTGTGCCGGACGGGGCCATGGATGAAGGCCGGATGATCCGGATAGCCGAGGGCCGCTCGGGGGAGGAAGCTGAGCGGAGAGAGCGGCGCGTGGTTGGCTTCGGTGCGGGGCAGGGGATCAGGCTGGGTCATGGGGCAGTGGGTGGCATGTCAAAGGGTGGGGTGGGAGAGCGATAGGGCAGTGCGGCGATCGTGACCTGCTGGCTCGGCGACAAACAGAAGGGGGAAGGGTCGGGCCACCTGGATCGCAGACCGCGCCAGCCCCACCAGGAGGGGCAACGGAGCCTTCTGAGGAGCGAACGTTAGCGACCATGGAGGATGCCTCACGGATGCCCGCGGGACAAAGGGCTGCTGCACATCAGATTGTACAATGATGGGGCATCTGGAATGGGCCATCTGGATCAAGGCCCGCTATCCCTCTTCACCCTTTCCCCTATGGTTGCGTCCCCCATTCATCCCCGTCGGTCCGGTGATTTCACAGCGCCCAGGGTGGTTTCGCCCGCTCAAAGAAGGCGCCGATCCCGTCCGCGGCTTCTTGCGTTTCCCACGCGTCCGCCAGAGCAACGGCGGAGGCATGGGCGAGATCGACACCGGGCTGATCCGCAACGCTGTGCAGCAGGGCCTTGGCGCGGGCAACCGCGCCGGGGGCACATTTCATCAGCGCCTTGATCTCCTGCTCTACAGCCTGGTCCAGGGCGTCAGCCGGAACCACGCGGTGCACCAAGCCCAGCGTCCTGGCCTCCGCGGCGTCGAACAGTCGCCCATGCATGAACACCGTCCGCGCTGCTCCCGGGCCCATCCGGCGGATGACGAAACTGGAGATGTTGGCTGGAATGATGCCCAGCTTAGTCTCAGTGAACGCAAAGCGGGCCCCCTCGGCGGCGATGGTGACATCGCCCACGGCCATCAGGCCCAGTCCACCACCAAAGGCCTGCCCGTTTACCCGGATGATCAACAGCTTGGACAACCGATCCAGAGCGCGCAGCATATCGGCCAGGGTGCGGCTTTCCGTGATCCTGCCGTCGCGGCTGTTGGCCGCCTGATCCTGCATCCAGGCCAGATCGCCACCGGCGCAGAAACTGGTGCTGCCGGTGCCTGTCAAAACCACCGCCCGCAGATTTTCATCGCCATCCGCCACCTCGGCCATGCGCTGGAGGTCGGCAATCATCTGCGGGTTCATGGCATTGTGCTTATCGGGGCGATTAAGGCTCACCCATGCAATGCCCCGGTCCTCGATGGTGACCGCCAAGCTGTCAAAGGACTGGGCCGCCAGTCCGCTGCTCATTGGCTTGCCTCTTGGATATGCTGGGCCTGGATCTTCTTGCGATCCGGGCCGCCGGCGATGCGGGGGAAGTCCGTCACGAACCGGATGACGCGGGGATACTCATGGGCGCCCAACCGGCTTTTGACATAGCCCCGGATGGCCTCTTGCGTTTCTGTTGAGGGGTCAGCGCCCTCCTTCAGGACGATCCACGCGCCCACCACCTCAGTCCGCTTCTCGTCGGGAACGCCAAACACTGCCGCCGCCGCAACGGCCTCGTGGGTTTCCAGGTGGCGTTCGATCTCGGCCGGGCCGATGCGATAGCCAGCGGAGGTGATCACATCATCCACCCGACCGGCCCAACTGACATAGCCGTCCTCATGCTGCACCCCATAGTCGCCCGTATAGAGCCAGCCGCCGCGGATCTTCTGCGCCGTGGCGTCGGGGTCGTTCCAGTATTCCAGCATCATGACCGGGTCCGGGGCCTTGATGGCGATCAGCCCCGTTTCCCCCACCGGCATGGGGTTGGCGTCCACATCCAGGACCGCAACGGTGCGTCCCGGTGCCGGTTTGCCCAGCTTGAAAGGCTTGGCCTCCATGATCCGGGCATTGGTGCCGACACAGGCATTGCACTCGGTCTGGCCATAGTAATCGTGCATCTTGCAGCCGAAGACTTGCTCTGACCAGTCCTGCAACTCGGGTGTGAAGGGTTCGCCACCGCTGATGATCGCGCGGACCTTCAGGTCATAGCGTGCGCCGAGGTCCGGGTCCTCCCGCAGCACTTTGCTGGCGGTGGGGGGCAGGAACATGCAGGTGATGCCTTCGTCCTGCATCAACTGGAAAGTGGCGGCTGGCTCAAACCGTTGGGCGCGATTGGCAACGGTGGGCCGGCCCAGCAGCAGGGCGGGGAACAGGCAGCACAGCGAGCCGGCAATGAAGCCCCAGTCGGCGGGAGTCCAGAACACATCTGCCCCGTCCTCCGTGGGGAAATCCAGGCCCATTTCCACCCCAGTCATGCCCCCATGCACCACCGAATGCGGCAGCAGGGTGCCGTTGGGATCCCCGGCACCGGCGGCCGCGTAGTACAACAGTGCGGGATCGCTGGCCCCCGTGTCCACGCAGGGGAAGCTATCCGAATGGCCCTGGGTGGCCTCCCGCAGATCGCTGACACCCTCGGTCGCTCCGTCAATGCTGAAGACGGCTGTCAACGCGGGCAGGGTGCTGCGCACACTGGCCAGTTTCTCCACGCCGGACGCGTCAGTGATCAGGGCCTTGGCGCTGGCGTGGCTCAGACGGAATTGCAATGCCTCCGCCATGAAGATGGGGGCCAGTGGCATCAGGATCGCGCCCATCTTCAGGACCGCCAGATAACCAGCGGCAGCCGCGAAACTCTGCGGCAGAAACACGCCCACGCGATCCCCGCGCGTGACGCCAGCGGCAGTCAGGGCATGGGCGATGCGACTTGCCTCCGCCTCCAATTGGGCGAAGTCGTAGGAGGCGCCCTCCGCCCCGGGCTCAACGATCGCAACCCGACCCGGGGCCTCCCCGGCCCAGCGGCTGCAACAGGCCTGCGCGATGTTCAGCCGCTCCGGAAGGGTCCAGCGGAAACCCTCTATCAGGGCATCGTAACTGTCGGCGGGGGTCAGCACGGGCATGAGAGTCAGGCTCCTCTGGCGACAACTGATCCGGGGCCCGGATCAGGAAACGGTTGCGGCAGCCGGGGTGATGAGACGGCGAATGTGGGTGGCGGCCAGGGTCAGGGAGTCCCTGTCGATGCCATGGCTGAGCCCCAGCTCCTCCACCACATCCAACACTGTTTCAGTGGCTACATTGCCCCGGGCGCCTGGCGCATAGGGGCATCCGCCCAGCCCCGTAACGGCGCTGTCCACATGGCGCAGTCCCCGCTCCAGACTAAGCCGCAGCGTCTCGGCGGCACGGCCATTGGTGTCATGATAGTGGGCTGCCAGGCGGTCCGCATCGGCCACCTCAAGCACGGCATCCAGCATGGCACCAATACTCTCCGGCGTGCCCCGTCCCACGGTGTCACCCAGGCTGACCTGCTCCACCCCTTCGGCCAACAGCCCTTCGGTGACGCGGGCCACCGCCTGGGGTGCGATGGGGCCTTCGTAGGGGCAGACCACCACGGTGGAGACGTAACCCCTCACCGGTATGCCATCGGCCTTGGCGGCCGCAAGAATCGGCCGGAATCGCTCAAAGCTCTCGGCGATAGAGCAGTTTATGTTCTTCTGACTGAAGGTCTCGCTGGCCGCGGCAAACACCGCCACAGCGTCCGCCCGCGCCTCGCGCGCTGCTTCATAGCCCTTCATATTAGGCGTCAGGACACTGTAGCGCACGCCCGGTGCCCGGATGATCGCGGCCATCACCGCCCCGGCATCTGCCATCTGCGGCACCCATTTGGGGCTGACGAAGGCCGTCGCCTCAATCTCCTGAAAACCGGCCGCGCTGAGCAGGTTGATCAGCTGAACCTTGTCACTGGTGGACACCGGGGTGCGTTCATTCTGTAGGCCGTCGCGGGGGCCCATCTCGTGGATGGTGACAAAGGCGGGGTCGGTCATGGCGTTACCGGTGCCTCCTGTTCCTCCTCGGCGAGACGAATGAGGACAGTGCCTTCACTCACCAGCGCGCCCGCCTCCGCCCCGACGCTCTCCACCGTACCGGCGCGGGGGGCACGCAGGGTGTGTTCCATCTTCATGGCCTCAACGATGATGAGGGGCTGGTCCTTCTCTACGGCGTCCCCTGGCTTGACCAGAACATCCCGCACCACACCGGGGAGATCAGCCGTGATGACGGGTTCAGCCGCCAACTCGTCATGGTCCATCTCGCCGACGATGTTGTCCCGCAGCAGGAACAGGCGGTCCGTCAACTCAAAGAACAGCCGGCCATCCTCCAGCACATAGTCCCGCACATTGTAGGAGGGCTCGCCGTTTGCCGTGCCCTCATAGGAACCCCACTGGTTGGGTGCCCAAGCGGCTGTCCCTTCGCCAAGCCCTGGCACCGCCAGGGTGACGGTGATGGCCCGGTCCCCCGTGCGCTGGCATCGCAGCAAGCCCGATAGGCGCTGGCCATTGACCTCCGCCGCCACCGGATAGCTCAGGGTCCCAAACTGGGTGAAGCCCGCCTGGGAGGTCCAGGGCGAGGTGCTCCCCTCCTTCGGGCGTTTTCGCTGCTGCCACGCTGGCAAAAGCGAAAGTGCCATGTCCGCCAGATGGCCGGGGCTGGTGACCTCTTGGATGGGTCCCAGAAGGCTGTCCCCATGCCGGTCGATGAAGCCGGTGTCGATGAGCCCCGCGCCGAAGTCCGGGTGCTCCAGACACTTTACCAGAAAGCTGCGGTTGGTCTTGCACCCTTCCACCAGGGAACAGCGCAGGGCCTCCGAGAGGGCCGTTACCGCGGACTCCCGATTGGGTTCATGGGCGATCAGCTTGGCGATCATCGGATCATAGAAGGGCGTGACGACGCTGCCGCGGACAACGCCCGTGTCCAGCCGGATGCGGTCGGATCCGCGCCCATGGGTGAAAGGGGTGGCATAGTCATCGACATAGCCGGCCAAAAAGGACAGTCGGCCGGTGGAGGGAAGGAAGCCGCTGTCCGGGTCCTCAGCATAGAGCCGGGCTTCGATGGCATGACCTGAGATGGCAAGCTCATCCTGGGATTTGGGCAAGGGCTCGCCCTGCGCCACCCGCAACTGCCACTCCACCAGATCTTGACCGGTGATGGCCTCCGTAACCGGATGCTCCACTTGCAGGCGGGTATTCATCTCCATGAAATAGAAGCGGTCCGCCTGTAGACCTTCCGAGACGTCGGCGATGAACTCGATGGTGCCCGCCCCCACATAGTCGATGGCCTTGGCCGCTTTCACCGCCGCCTCACCCATGGCCGCCCGCATGGCCTCGCTCATGCCAGGGGCTGGCGCTTCCTCAATCACCTTCTGGTGGCGGCGTTGCAGGCTGCAATCACGCTCGAACAAGTGCACGACGGACCCGTGAGTGTCCCCAAACACCTGGATTTCGATGTGGCGCGGTGTGGTCAGGAACTTCTCGATCAGGACCCGGTCATCGCCGAAACTGTTGGCGGCCTCGCGCTTGGCACCGGCCAGCGCCGACGGCAAGTCCGCTGGTTCATCCACCCGCCGCATGCCCTTGCCACCACCGCCAGCCACGGCCTTGATAAGGACGGGATACCCGATCCGGCCAGCCTCTGCGGCCAAGGTCTCCGGCGCCTGATCCTCCCCTTGATAGCCCGGAACAACGGGAACCCCGGCCTCAATCATCAGTCGCTTGGCTGCGTCCTTCAGGCCCATGGCGCGGATGGAGGATGACGAGGGGCCAACAAAGATGATCCCGGCGGCGGCCAGCGCGTCAGCGAAGTCCGCGTTTTCCGACAAAAAGCCATAGCCCGGATGGACCGCGTTTGCCCCGGTCTGATGGCAGGCGTCGATGATCCGATCTGGCCTGAGATAGCTTTCCGCCGCGGGTGGCGGGCCGATGGCCACCGCTTCGTCTGCCATGGCAACATGGCGGGCATTGGCGTCAGCCTGAGAATACACGGCCACCGTGGGGATCTGCATCTGACGGGCCGTGTGGATCACGCGGCACGCGATTTCCCCGCGATTGGCGATCAGCAGCTTATGGATCTTTCCCATGCCAGTGATCCTCACATGCGGAAGACGCCGGGGCGCCAGTCGGGGATGGGCTTGTTCAGCGCCGCGGAGAAGCTGAGCGCCACGACGCTGCGGGTGTCCCGGGGATCTATAATGCCGTCATCCCACAGCCGTGCCGAGGAATAGATCGGGCGCCCTTGGTGCTCGAACTGGTCTTGATAGGGGCGCTTGAATGCCGCCTCCTCCTCGGCGCTCCACGTGCCGCCCTTGGCTTCGATGGCATCGCGGCGCAGGGTCGCCAGAACCCCGGCCGCTTGGTCCCCGCCCATGACGCTGATCCGGGCGTTGGGCCACATCCACAGGAAGTTTGGGCTGTAGGCTCGCCCCGCCATGCCGTAGTTCCCGGCGCCGAAACTGCCCCCAATCAGCACCGTCACCTTGGGCACATTGGCCGTGGCCACCGCGGTCACCAGTTTGGCGCCGTCCTTGGCAATGCCGCCGCTTTCATATTTGCGGCCCACCATGAAGCCGGTGATGTTCTGCAAGAACAGCAGCGGGATCTTCCGTTGGCAGCACAGTTCAATGAAGTGAGCGCCCTTGAGGGCTGCCTCGCTGAACAGGATGCCATTATTGGCCAAGATGCCCACCGGCATGCCATGGATGTGGGCGAAGCCGGTCACCAGCGTCTGGCCGTAGAGGTGCTTGAACTCATCCAGTTCGCTGCCATCCACGACCCTGGCAATCACTTCCCGCACATCATAGGGCTGCTTGAGATCGGCGGGGACAACCCCATGAAGCTCCGCTGGATCGTGGATCGGTGGGCGCGGGTCCCGCATCACCAACTGATCGGGCTTGGCGCGGTTCAGGTGGCCGACGATCCGTCGGGCCATGGCACAGGCATCGGCATCGTCGGCGGCATAATAATCGCTGACGCCGGACACCTTGGCATGGACATCCGCCCCCCCCAGGTCCTCGGCGCTCACCACCTCCCCAGTGGCGGCCTTCACCAGGGGCGGCCCTCCCAAGAAGATGGTGCCTTGGCGACGCACGATGATGTTCTGCTCGCTCATGGCGGGGACGTAGGCACCCCCGGCGGTGGAAGAGCCCATCACGACGCTGATCTGCGGGATGCCCGCCGCACTCATCGTGGCTTGGTTGTAGAAGATGCGGCCAAAATGATCCCGGTCTGGGAAGACTTCGTCCTGATTGGGCAGGTTGGCTCCGCCGCTGTCCACCAAGTAAACGCAGGGCAGGTTGTTCTGGGCCGCGATCTCCTGCGCGCGTAGATGCTTCTTCACCGTCAAGGGGAAGTAAGTGCCACCCTTCACCGTGGCGTCGTTCGCCACAATCATGCACTCCAGCCCCTTGATCCGGCCCACCCCGGTGATCATCCCGGCCGAGGGAACCTCATCGCCATACATCTCGGCGGCTGCAAACAGACCCACCTCCAGGAAGGGGGAGCCCCGGTCCAGCAGGTGGGCGATGCGATCCCGAGGCAGCAGTTTGCCGCGCGCCAGGTGCTTCTCCCGGGCACGCTCTGGCCCCCCGTGTTGGATGCGCTGGGCCAGGGCGGCGACGTCCTCCACCTGTGCCGCCATAGCGTCAGCATTGGCCTGGAACGCGGGCGAGGATGGATTGATTTTGGTGGGCAGCGGGCGCATCAGGCGGTCTCTTGAAACAGCTCGCGGCCGATCAGCATGCGACGGATCTCGCTGGTGCCAGCGCCGATCTCATACAGCTTGGCGTCGCGTAGCAGGCGGCCGGTGGGATAATCATTGATGTAGCCATTGCCCCCCAGGGCCTGGATCGCCTCCAGCGCCATCCAGGTTGCCTTTTCAGCCGCGTAGAGGATGGCGCCAGCCGCATCCTTGCGCGCCGTCTCCCCCCGGTCGCAGGCCTGAGCCACCGCATAGACATAGGCTTTGGTGGCGTTCATCGTGGTGTACATGTCAGCAATCTTGCCCTGCATCAGCTGAAATTCACCGATGGCGCGGCCGAACTGTTTGCGCTCGTGAATGTAGGGGATCACCACGTCCATGCAGGCCTGCATCAGCCCGGTGGAACCAGCCGCCAGCACCGCGCGCTCATAGTCCAGGCCACTCATCAAGACGCGCGCACCGCGGTTTAACTCCCCCAGGATGTTTTCCTCGGGCACTTCGCAATCTTCAAACACCAATTCGCCGGTGGGGCTTCCCCGCATGCCCAGCTTGTCCAGCTTCTGGGCAACGCTGAAACCCTTGAACTCCTTCTCGATCAGAAACGCCGTGATGCCCTTGGAGCCGGCGTCGGGATCGGTTTTGGCATAGACCACGAGCGTGTCAGCCTCCGTGCAGTTGGTGATCCAGAACTTGCTGCCGTTCAGCACATAGCGATCGCCCTTCTTCTCCGCCCGGGTTTTCATGGACACGACGTCTGACCCGGCCCCGGGTTCGCTCATGGCCAGGGCGCCCACATGCTCGCCGCTGATCAACTTGGGCAGATAGCGGGCCTTCTGCTCGTCGGTGCCGTTCAGATTGATCTGGTTGATGCACAGATTGGAATGAGCGCCGTAGCTCAGGCCGACGCTGCCAGAGGCGCGGCTGACCTCCTCCATGGCGATGCAGTGCTCCAGATAGCCAAGGCCGGTGCCGCCCTGCGCCTCCGGAACGGTGATGCCATGCAGCCCCAGGTCCCCCATGGGCTGCCACAGCTCCCGGGGGAAGCGATCGGTGCGGTCGATCTCTGCGGCCAGGGGAGCAATCTGTTCTTGGGCGAAGCTGGCCACGGTCTGGCGCAGCATCTCAGCGGTTTCACCCAGATTGAAGTTCAGCGTGGGATACTCGTTGGGGATCATCGCGCGGGTGCCTTCTCGGCTGGGGTGGTTTGGGGGCGACGGGGCGAATTAGACAAGCCGCTCGTCGCTCATGCCTTCCATTCGGATCATGGTCATCAGGGCCTTGGCGATCAGGGTTCTCTGGCCATCTTTCTCTGCCTCCACGGTGCCGTCCACCACATTCAGGGTGCGACCAGGCTTGATGACAACGCCGGTGGCAATCAGGCGCTCTCCCTGCGCTGGGCTCAGAAAATTGATCTTGTACTCCGTCGTCAGCGGCGCGGCCGTGGCCGGGTAGAGGCTCATGGCGGCATAGCCACAGGCGCTGTCGCAGATACAGGCCACGGCGCCGCCGTGGACATACCCATGCTGCTGCAACACCGGCTCGGCATAGGGCAGCACCACTTGGAAATAGCCGGGGGCAACAACGCCCACATGGGCACCAAGGGTTGCCATCAGCGGCTGTCGGCTAAAGCTGTCCCTCACCCGCTGCTCGAAGGCCGGATCCTTCGGCTCAAACGGCGGTGGCGGTGGGGCGAGGCTGGCTGCTGTCGCCACGTCGGCCGCCCTCACAGCCAGCGCTTGCGACGGCGGAAACTCTTGATGTCCTTGAAGGACTTGCGCTCGCCGCTGCCGCCGCCCAGGTAGAACTCCTTGACGTCCTCGTTATTGCGCAAATCCTCTGCCCGGCCATCCAGAACGATCTTGCCCTGTTCCATGATGTAGCCGTACTGAGCGATGCCCAGCGCCATATTGGCGTTCTGCTCCACCAGCAGAATGGTGATGCCCAAGTCCCGGTTCAGCCGTCGGACAATGGAAAACACCTCCTTCACCAGCAACGGCGACAGGCCCATGGAGGGCTCGTCCATCAACATCAGCTTGGGACGGGCCATCATGGCGCGGCCGATGGCCAACATCTGTTGCTCGCCGCCAGAGAGATACCCTGCCAGTCCCGTGCGCTCCTTCAGCCGGGGAAAGTAGTGGTAGATCTTCTCGATCTCTTCGCGAACGTTGCTTTGCTTCTGGGTGAAGGCACCCAGGCGCAGGTTTTCCTGAATGGTCATGTCCTGGACGATGCGTCGACCCTCCATCACCTGGAAGATCCCTTGACGCACGATCTTCTCCGGCGGCAGGTGGGTGATGCTCTGCCCTGCGAAGCGGATATCGCCGCGCTCAACCTCGCCATTCTCCGTGCGCAGGAGGCCACTGATGGCCTTTAGCGTGGTGGATTTGCCGGCGCCATTGGCCCCCAGCAGGGCTGTGATGGATCCTGGCATCACCTGCAGGCTCATGCCGCGCAAGACCTGGATCACATGGTCATAGACCACCTCGATATTATCCACCACCAGCATGGGCTCGGTGGCGCTTTCCCCTTTGGGGGTGGGATCAGCAGTGGTGTCCAGGGGCATTGGCGCAAGGGCTCCCAGCCGGGTTGGGGACCATCAACATTCACAAACGAAAAAACAGGGGGAGGGGCGGCAGGGCCGCCCCTCCCAGCAGATATCAGCGGCCCAACCAGCGCGGGTCACGCTCCAGCACCACCGTGTCCAACTGCTCCAGCTCAGCGGCGCCGAAGACGAAGGACCCCCGGTTGATCACCACCTGCATGGTGCCGCGGTGGTCGCTGTCGGTCCAAATGGACGGCTGGCAGACGCCCTCCAGGCCGGCGGGCACCCAGCCGCCCTCAGCTGCATGGGCGGCGGAATGGGCATACATGCCCTGACGGATACCGGGGCCGGTGATCTCCCCATTCTCCGCCTTTGCCCATTCCATGGCTTCCTTCATGTAATAGGCGGTGCAGACGCCACGCAGATAGTGGTGGGTGGGGTTGGCGTCGGTGGGCTTGCCCGCCTGCTCCAGGATCGCGGTGATGGTGGCCATGCCCGGCACGTCAGTGCCATAGGGCGGGTTGGCGGAGGGGAACATCAACTCGCTGGCCTCAGCGGCCTTGATCGTCTCCTCATCGCCGCCCCAGACATTGGCCATGAACTGGGTCTCAACGCCGGCGGAGGAGCAGGACTTCAGCAGCGCGACGACGGAGCCGCCCAGGTTGCCGATCCAGGTGTATTCCGCCCCGCTCTCGCGGATGGACAGGCACTGCGGGGTGAAGTCACCGGGGGCCAGCGGCACCACGATGGGCTCCAGGACCTCGAAGCCCAACTCAGCGGCCCATTCGGCGCAGGCTTCCTTAGGGGCGTTGGGGTAGGGGTGGTTGTCGCCGGTGTGCAGGAACTTCGGGTTCTCGATCCCGCGCTCCTTGGCATCATTGGCAGCCCACTGGACCAGCGCCCGGCAGCCATCGGTGTAGCTGGGGCCATAGAAGAAGTTGTACGGGCTGTTGGACGGGTCGGTCAGGTGCCCGGAGTAGGAGGCGGACCAGGTCGGGACTTGGTCGTTCTTGACGATGTCCACCAGCGCTTCGGTGTCGGCGGTGCCCCAGCCCTGGAGGGCCACCATACCGCGGGCCTGCCAGTCACGATAATAGGACAGGGCTTGGTCCACCTTATAGGCGTAGTCGACCGTATCCATGTTGATGGTGGTGCCGTCGATGCCGCCATTGGCGTTGATGTAGGCAACAGCGTCGGCGATGGCCGGGCCATAGAAGCTGCCGACGAAGGCAGTGGCACCGGTGAAGTCCACCAGGTGGCCAACGAACACCTCGTCGGCCTTGGCGGCGGAGACGCCGGCGGAAAGGGCCAGCGCAGTGGTGAGTACAAGAGCCTTCTTCATGGCGATAGAGTCCTCCCAGGACAAGTTATGGTTGCTTTGGGCCAAGGGTCGGCAGGGGGGCGGAACGGATCTCAGTACGCAAAGGGATAGAGCTTCACATAGGCTTTGATCCGCTTCCACAGATGGTTGAGACCATCCGGCTGGAAGATCAGGAAGAGGATAATGGCAAGGCCGATGGCCATGCCACGGATGTAGGCTTGGGCGCTGGACAGGTCGGTGGACATCTCATATCCGACCACGGCCACCACGCTGGCCGCCAGGGCAAACAGGCTGCCCACCAGCCAACTGGCGGCATAGGGCAGCATGGTGATGAAAATCGCCCCCATCACCGTGCCCTGGATGGACCCAAGGCCGCCGATGATGATCATGGACAGAAACTCGATGGATCGCCCAATGGTGGCGAACTTGTCCACCTGCTCCAGGTCGAAGCGACCATTGTAGAACATGAACAGCCCGCCAGCGATGGCACCGAAAAAGGCGGCAATGGCAAAGCCCATAATCCGGTACTTGGCCAGATTGATGCCCATGATCTCCGCCGAAAGATAGTGATCGCGGACGGCCACCAGGGCGCGGCCATCACGGCTGCGGATCAGGTTTGCCATGGCGATGAAACTGATCACGGCCACCAGCAGAACGACATAGAGGAACACCGGCGTATTGTTGATGAACTCAATGCCGAACAGGGTCACCTCCGGCATGGTCCCGGCCGTCTCCTCATCCACCAACCAATGGGCGCGCTTGAGGAAGTCGCCCAGGATCACGGCGGCGGCCAGTGTGGCGATGACCAGATAAATCCCCTTGATGCGCAGCGCCGGCAGCCCGAAGAGCGCGCCAGCGGCGGCACCGATGATCCCGGTCAGGGGCAAGGCCAGCAGCGGCGGGATGGGCGGCAAGCTGACACTCTCGTCGGTAAAGGGCAGGGTGCCCCCACGGCACAGCCAAGCGAACACCAGCGCCCCAAAGGCGAAGAACGCCCCTTGGCCCAGGCTGATCTGGCCTGTGAACCCCACCAGAATATTCAGGCCCAGGGCGGCAATGGCAAAAATGCCGATGGTGACAAGGTTGTTCATCAGGCCCGCGGTGGCGCCCTGTTCCCCAATCAACCGGTCGATGCCCGGGGCCAAGATCGGGAACAGGAAGCACAGGGAGATGAACACGCACACCCGCCAGAAGCTGCCACGGGTGTCGTACAGCGTCATGTCGCTGGCATAGGTCTGGCGGAAGTCGCCGGCAGGGCGGCGGGAGGCGGCTAACATGGCGGCTCAGACCCTTTCAATATCTTTGGTGCCGAACAGCCCGTAGGGCTTGATCATCATCACAATCAGCAGGACCCAGAAGGGCGCCACCTCCACCAGGTTCATGCCCCCACCGAGGCCCAGTTCAATCCACGCGGAAAGGCGCTGAACCACCCCGATGATCACACCCCCGACGATGCCCCCGGCAATGCTGTCCAGGCCGCCGACGATGGCTGCGGGGAACACCGCAATCCCGTTGGCTGCCAGTTCTCCGCTCATGGAGTTGATCAGCGCAAACTGGATGCCGGCCACGGCGGACACTAGGGCGCTGATCCCCCACGCCAGGGCGAACACGCTGCGCACCGAAACCCCCAGGCTGGCGGCCACCTGCTGATCGAAGGCGGTTGCACGCATGGCAAGGCCGTGGCGGGACATTCGGAAGAAGGTGTAGAACAGGATCGTGATGCCGATGGCCAGGACAGCGCCCAGCGCCAGGGAAGCATTCTGGTTGGTCCCCAGGATCTCCACGTTTCCACGGCAGACCAGTTGCAAATCCGCCAGGGTGTCGGCGGGAACATTCTCCTCCAGACGGCGGGCCAAGGACCTCACCTTCAGGTTATCGCAGAGGTCCTGGATGGTGAGGATCCCCTCCTCCCGCGAGCGCGCCCCGGCACCGGCCCAATCAAATCGGCCAACGATGCCGCCCTGAAGCGTATCCGACACCCACTGGGAGACGTTGGGCATGCTCTGTGCGGCGGTGCCGAACATCCACTTCAGCAACGAGTTGAAGAACAGCGACAGGCCAATGGTCACCATGATCACGGAGATCAGCGGCTCGCCCAGCAGGGGGCGCATCACCACCACCTGGATCAGCACACCGATGACAAAGGTAAAACCCAGGGTGACCAGGAAGGCCAACCAGAAGGGTAACCCCACCTGCGCCACCATGGCCCAACCGATCCAGCCCCCCAGGATCAGGAACTCGCCCTGAGCAAAGTTCACCACCTGCGTGGACTTGTAGATCAAGACAAAGCACATCGCGACCATGCCATACAGCAGGCCCACCAGCACCCCATTGATCAGATACTCGGGTAGAACGCCAATGTTCTCAAACATGCCAAGACCTCCCGGTTGCGAGGACGCTAAAGGGTTCGGTCATGCCAGCGCCTCCGCGGCAGGGGCTTGAGGGTGCAGAGAGTCGCCATCGGGTTCCCCCGGTCGCAGGTCGACAATGCGCAGTGAGGTCTTGATCCGCTGGCTGCTGCCGTCCTGGAACTGGATGGTGGTGTCGATGTCCACCATGTCCTGGCCTGTATAGAGGGAGTCAATAATGCCAGCGTACTTTTCGTCAATGACGGTACGGCGTACTTTGCGGGTTCTTGTCAGTTCGCCATCGTCGGCATCCAGTTCCTTATACAGCAACAAGAACTTTCGGATCTGCTGGGCCGGTGGCAGTGACTTGTTCACTGTCTCCACTTCCCGCCTAATCAAATCATATACCTGTGGCTTGGACGAGAGATCGGTATACGTCGTGTAGTTGATCCGCTGTTTCTCCGCCCATTTGCTGATAATGGACCAGCGAATACAAATCATCGTGGTGAGATAGGGTCGATTACGGCCCAGGACCACGGTCTCCCCGACAAAGGGCGAGAATTTCAGTTTGTTCTCAATATACTGCGGTGAGAAGCGGGTGCCTTGGGAGGTGGTGGCAAGGTCTTTCACCCGATCAATCACGATTAGATGGTTCTTTTTGTCCAGATAGCCGGCATCACCAGTGTGCATCCAGCCCTGGTCATCGTAGGTCTCGGCCGTTGCCTCCGGATTGCGGTAGTAAGCCTGCATCATGAAGGGATGCCGGGTGATGATCTCCCCCAAGCCTTCGTGGTCCGGATTGTCAATGCGCAGTTCAACGCCGCGGAAGGGCAGGCCGACCGTCTCATAATCCACCTGGTCGGCAGGATGGAGCGTGTACGCCCCCATCAATTCAGTCTGACCATAGAGTTGGCGGAGGGGCACGCCGATGGCCAGGAAGAACTTGAACGTATCCGGCCCCAAAGCGGCACCACCTGTGGCGGCGGACCGCAGGCGGGTGAACCCCATGCGGTCACGCAGGTGCCATCCCACGGCCAAGTCGACCAGCTTAGACTTTTTGCCATTCTCAACCGCAGCGATGCCCTTCTTCACGCCCCAATCAAACAGGCGGCGCTTGAAACTGTCGGCGTCCATCACCTTGGCACGAATATCGGCGGCCAATTGCTCCCAAACCCGCGGGGCAAACAGCGCGAAGGTGGGAGAAATCTCCCGCATATCAGCCATCAGCGTGGCTTCTTCTTCGGCGAAGTTGACCTTCAGGCGCGCCAGCAGCCACCACCCCACCATGTAGATCTGCCCCATGATCCAACTGAGCGGCAAGTTGGCCACCACCTCATCGTCCGGCCCCATGGGGTCAGCCTCCAGGTACCGCTCGCAATGTTGCAGCAGCATCCGGTGGGTGATTTCCGCCAGCTTGGGGCGGGACGTGGTGCCCGAGGTGGTGCACAAAACGCAGACATCCTCCCCCTTGCCGGCGGAGACCATCTCGTCAAACAGGGCAGGTTTGTTCTGCTGGGTTGCCTCGCCATGGGCGACCAGGTCAGCCAAGCTAATCAGGCGCGGATCGTCATATCTGCGCATACCGCGGGGGTCATCGAAGATGATGTGCTGAAGGGTCGGTATCTCGTCCTCAAGATTGAGGATCTTGTCCACCTGTTCCTCATCTTCACAGAAGATCGCTTTCACATCCGCATAGGTCAGCAGATAGCGGATCTCATCTTCCAGGGCATCGCGATAGATCCCCAGGCTCATGCCCTGGATCGCGTGGGCAGCCAACTCTCCCATGATCCAGGCCGGGCGATTATCACCCAGAAGCGCCACCACATCGCCCTTGCCCAGGCCCAGGTGATGCAGGCCCAGTGCCATGCAGCGGACGCGGCGGAACACCGTGATCCAGTCGAACGTCTGCCAGATGCCATATTCCTTTTCGCGCAGCGCGGCGTCGGCACCATGGTGGTCAGCATTCTCCTGCAACACCTTCAGGGTGGTGTCGTGGACCTCCAGGTTGGGCAGACGGTGGCCGTTGGGCAGGGTCACACTCATGGGGCTTACTCCGCGGCTTCGGCTTTGTCGGCAGCGCTGCCGGTCTCGTCCTCATCATCTTCCAGGGACTCACCCAGATAGGCGGTCTTGACCTGGGGATGGGCCATGACATCGGCCGGCAGGCCCTCGGCGATCTTTTTGCCGAAATCCAGCACCACCACCCGTTGGCTGATGTCCATGACGACGCCCATGTCATGCTCGATCATGATGACCGTCATGCCCCATTCTTCATTCAGGTCCATGACGTAGCGGGCCATATCCTCCTTCTCCTCCAGGTTCATGCCCGCCATGGGCTCATCCAGGAGGATTAGGTCTGGCTTCAACGCAATGGCACGGGCCAGTTCCACGCGCTTACGCAGGCCATAGGACAACACACCAGCCGGCTGGTTGCGCACATGCTGGATTTCCAGAAAGTCGATGATGTCCTCAACCGCGCGTCGGTGCTCAATCTCTTCTTGCTGCGCCCCAAACAACCAATAGAAGCACCCTGTCAGTACGTTGTTTTTGATCAGGTGGTGACGACCCACCAAAATATTGTCCAGGACTGACATGTGGCCGAACAAAGCCAAGTTTTGGAAGGTTCGCCCGATGCCCAGATCCGCCCTGGAATTGATGGATCGGCGGATCAAGTCCTCACCGCGATAGGTGATGGACCCCTCATTGGGCTTGTAGCGCCCCGAGATGCAATTCAGCGTTGAGGTCTTGCCAGCACCATTGGGGCCGATGATCGATACCAACTCCCCCTTGTCCACATGAAAGGACAGGTTGCTCAGGGCCTTCAGTCCCCCAAAGCGCAAGGAGATGTTGTCGACCGTCAGCAGTCGTTCCTTTGCGGAGGAAACGGCAGATGCGGCAGGGTTTGTGCCTTGATCAGGCAACACAGCAGCCGGGCTGGACAAAGGACCAGACCCTCCTCTTCAGCGTTGTTCCAAGCGGCCTATTGCTTAATTTGTGTCCTTGGCCGCCCTGGTTCCGCCCGCCGGGCGAAGAACCAGTCCCTTGTGCCTGATAGTGCCGTTCCCTCTGTTGCGGCCCCCCCTCATATGTGAAGACGGCCATGGGGTTCGTGATCACCTTTCAGGCACCTCATGTCTGCTGCCCAAGCCGCTTGTCTGTCAAGCGTTTTGGTCAAACCGATCCCCCTGGAGTGAATAATTGCCCACGAAGGGGCGGACGAGGCGGGGGCGCTGTCCCCAAGGATGGTCAGCCCAGATGTCGGGCGATCAGCAGCTTCTGGATGTCGCTGGTCCCTTCGTAGATGGTGCATAGCCGCACGTCCCGATAGATACGCTCCACCGGATAGTCTGAGAGGTAGCCATACCCGCCCAGGGTCTGGATCGCCACGGAGCAGATGTCCTCTGCGGCCTCGCTGGCGAAGAGCTTGGCCATGGCGGCTTGCTTGAGGCAAGGCTCACCCGCATCCTTCATCCGGGCTGCGTTCAGCACCAACTGCCGGGAGGCCTCCAGTTTGGTGGCCATGTCAGCCAACCGAAACCCAACGGCCTGGAAATCGAAAATGGGCTGATCGAAGGACCGGCGGTCCTTGGCATAGGCGATGGCATGGTCCAGTGCCGATTGGGCCATGCCGACGGAGATGGCGCCAATGCCGATCCGCCCACTCTCCAGGGTCGACAAGGCGATCTTGTATCCTTCCCCCTCCGCGCCCAGCAGCAAGTCCCGGGATACCTTCATGTCATTGAACGCAAGCGCCGCCGTGTTGCAGGCTCGCTGGCCCATCTTCTCCTCCACGCGCAACACTTCATAGCCCGGCGTTTGCTTGGGCACGATGAAGGCACTGATCCCCCGTTTGCCGGCGTTGGGATCGGTGACCGCAAAGACAATGCAGACCCCCGGCAGGCCGCCGCCCGTGATGAATTGTTTTGCGCCATTCAGCACATAAGCATCGCCCTGGCGCACCGCGCGTGTCGTGAGCGCGGCAGCGTCGGACCCGGCGCCCGGTTCGGTCAAGGCAAAGCTGCCATAGAGGGCACCGGTAGCCATTGCCGGCAGGAAGCGTTGCTTCTGCGCCTCGGTCCCAAAGCGGGTGATGCAAGACGCCGTGGGCGAATTGTGGACGGAGACCAGGGTTCCCACCCCGCCATCACCACCGCCGATGGCCTCCAGCGCCAGCGCGTAAGAAACATAGTCGCTCCCCAGCCCGCCGAAAGCCTCAGGGATCATCATCCCCATAAAGCCCATCTCCCCCAATTGGCTCAGCAGCTCGGGTGGATAGTCCTTGGCCTTCTCCCATGCCTCTGCATGGGGTGCCAGTTGCTCCTGGGCGTATGCCTGAGCTGTGTCGCGCAACAGGATTTGGTCTTCGGTCAGCATCGGGCAGGGTCTCTGTCAGGGTCTTTGCCAGGGTCTTGAGCAGTGTCTTTGGCAAGGGCGGCAGTCAGCGGGCCAGTCATGCAGGGCATTGATCGGCGGAGCCATCGCAAGGGTCCTCCATACGCGAGGGCGATGGCCCCCACCAAGGGGTGATCATGCCCAAGGTTTCATCGGCCGTGTAAGGAAGCTTGTAAGGAAGACGGGCTTGCCGTGGAATGGCCCTTCTGCAGGCTCATTGTCCCCTTGATGCTGCCATGGCTCAGCGGTAGAGCGCTTTTCCATCAGTCTGGCCCTTTCCTATCTCCCGTCTGGCCACCCGTTGCGACGATGCTGCCGTGAGTGGTCGGGCAGGGGAGAGGGAGGGAGATGACCCCTTTGCCCAGCTAACGGCTCTACTGAGGGAGCCTGTGCTGTCTTTGCCCAGGTCGCTGACCATCATGACCGATGCCAACCTGACACCTATCTCTGCCGATGCCGCCAAGCGGGTTATCCAATGGCTGCGGGATCATCCTGGGGAGCGCTTCCAGCCGACCTTGTTTTTCGACCGGGCCTGGATCAAGCACAAGATCGTCGTGGTGGGCGAACGCCATGTGGAAGGGCCTCAACGGGACTTCATCGCCGAGCGGGTGAGCCATTGGGGCGGACCGCTCAATACCCTGGCGCTGGAGATCACCGCTGACCATCAGGAGGATATGGATGCCTTTCTGCGCGGTGAGAGGGCGGCCCCGCCCGATGGGTGGTTTGCGCGCCAGCGCCGGTTCGCCAAGATCTTGATGGCGGCGCGCCAGGCGCGGATGCCCATCGTCTGCATGGACAAGAAAACCCGGCGCCTGCATCTCCCCAAGCCAACCGCCGAGGCCGGTGCCGGCGAGACAGCAGGGGAGAGGTCAGCAGGGGCTGGGCCGCATCTGCCGGAGCCCAGGATTTCTTTGCCAACCGCCGGCGGCGGCAACCGCAATGACACCCGCGATGATGTCATGGCCCGCGCCATCCTTGGCACCGCCGGTCTGGCCGGGCGCAACAAGGCCCTGGTGTTCGTGGGCATGGGCCACGCCAAGGAAATCCGGGAGGGCCGCAGCGCCAATCTCGGGATGCAACTGATCCAGTCCTACGGCAAGGCGGTCTACACAATCATCGCCATCACGGCCCTCACCGCCTCTGGCGATCCGTTCTTCCGCGCCATGAACCGTGCCTTCCCCCACGAAAGGGCGCTGGCCTTCGACATTGACCGGTCACCGCTGGCCACAGAAACCTTTGTCGATGTGGATCGCGCGACCCTCTATGCTTGGCGTCAGGTGGCTGACGGCATGATGCTGTTTTTCTGACCAACGGCACCCGTCATCGGTCCACCCCATCCCTCCTCTCTCCCCTCCCGTCCAGGCGCGGCCAGCGCAGGCCGCGTGGAAGGGAGCGCGGGGTCAGGCGGTTCTTACTGGCCCCGCTGAAAGAGTATGGACCGGGCGGTAGGCTGGGGTCCGCCTCAACCGCTCTCGGCTTCCTGATCCCGCAGCACCCGGCGCATGACCTTGCCCGTTGCTGTCAGCGGCAGGCTGTCAACGAAGCTCAGCAAGCGGGGATACTCGTGGGCCGCGAGACGCTGGCGCACCCAATCCTGAAGGTTAGCCTTCAAGGCGTCGCTGGGGTCATGGCCTTGCGCCAAAACCACGAGGGCCTTGATCGCCTGGGTGCGGAGCGGGTCCGGTACGCCGATTACCGCAGCCATGGCAACGGCCGGGTGGCCGATGAGGCAGTCCTCAATCTCTCCGGGTCCGATGCGGTAGCCCGCCGAGGTGATGACATCGTCATCACGGCCGACATAGCGCAATAATCCCTCTTCCTGCACCCCCACGTCCCCGGTCAGCATCCAGTCGCCCCGGAACTTGTCGGCGGTGGCCTCAGGATTGCGCCAATAGCGCAGAAACATCACTGGGTCTGGCCGATGAACCGCGATGGCGCCCTCCTGCCCCTCGGGCACGGGCCTGCCCGCCTCATCCACGATGGCAAGACGATGCCCCGGCACGGCTGGACCCATAAAGCCCGGGCGATGCTGCCCCAGCGCACTGCATGAACTGACGATCATGTTGCACTCTGTCTGGCCATAGAATTCGTTGATCGTCAGACCGAACGTCTCCCGTCCCCAGTCCAGCAACTCCGCCCCCAGGCTCTCTCCTCCGCACGCGATGGACCGAAGGGTGGGGCCAAAGCGTTGGCCAGCCTGGGGGACCTGACGCATCAGTTTCAGTGCGGTGGGCGGCAAGAAGCTGTTGCGGACACCGTGTCGGCGGATCAGCGCAAACGCCTCCTCCGGATCGAACTTGGTCATGCGATGGCACAGAACCGGTTGGCCCAGGAACCATGCTGCCATCAGCAGGTCAAACAGCCCGCCAATCCATGCCCAATCCGCCGGTGTCCAGAACAGGTCGCCCGGTTGCGGCATCAGATCGTGGGAGAGGATAACCCCCGGCATGTGCCCCCGCAGCACCCGATGGGCATGGAGCGCGCCCTTGGGGGGACCCGTGGTGCCAGAGGTGTAGAGGATCAACCCGGGATCATCCGGACCCGTCTCCACCGCCTCAAAGCAATCGGACGCCCGGGCCATTTCGGCCGGCAGGTCCAGTGCCCCCTCCGCCGCCCCATCAACGCACAGGATGACTGCCAGATCGGGCACTTGATCCCGGATTTGCGCCACCTTCTGGGCCCCGGCGCGATCCGTCACCACCGCGCGGGCTCCGCTATGGGCCAAGCGGTAACTCAGTGCCTCTGCGCCAAAAAGGGTGAACAGGGGCAGGGAGATCATCCCCGCCCGCCACGCGGCCAGGTGGGCAAAAGCGGTTTCCGGGCGTTGGGGCAGCAGTACCGCCACGCGATCCCCGGCCGTCAGGCCATGCCCAGTCAACACCCGGGCCAGGCGCGCGCTCTGGGCCTTCACAGTATCAAAGCTGTGGTGCACGGGATCGCCCCTGCCGGTGAGGTGGATCAGCGCTAGCCGTCCGCTGCCATCCGCCCATCGGTCGCAGGCCTCTACGGCCATATTGCAGCGTGCGGGCAGATCCCACTGGAAGGATTGAGACAGAGCGGCAAAGTCGGCGGCATCGGAAGGAATCATTGTAAGTCGAGACCGGCTGAGGACGGGGACAATCCCCAGCCAAGACACAGCGTCCGGTGCAGGTCCAGTCTACGATTTGGCCAACGGCGCGGCAGGCGCTTGAAGCACCCCGGTCTTTGGTCCAGTTTATGGGCATTGTTCAAACGTGGCTGACGGGAGCCTCGCACAAGCGGGCATACGTCAGGCGCACCAGGCTGATGGTCGTTGCAGCCACGAGTTCCCCGGAGGACCCCCATGGATTACAAGGCGCCCCAGGCCGATCTGTTGTTCGCTCTTCGTCATGGCGCTGAGTTTGAGCGCTTGGACGGGATGGATCAGGATATGGCCGAGGCAGTGGTTGCCGAGGCTGCCCGACTGGTGGAGGCCGAAGTTGCGCCCCATGATCCCGTGGGCGATGCGCAAGGGGTGACCCTGCGGGATGGACGGGCCCACGTCCCCGAAGCGTTCAGGTCCGCTTACCGCCACTATTGCGACGGCGGCTGGGCCGGCATCTCTACGCCGGAGACGTTTGGCGGTCAGGGCCTTCCCCATGTCATGTGGGGGGTAATTTCCGAAATGCTGTCGGGCGCCTGCGTCAGCCTGCAGGTGATGTTGGCCCTGTCCCAAGCGGCCCAGCGTACGCTGCTGTTGAACGGCACCGAGGAACAGCAGAACACCTATCTGCCGCGGCTGGCCAGCGGCGAATGGATGGGCACCATGTGCCTGTCCGAGCCGGGGGCGGGCTCTGACCTGTCTTTGGTGCGCACCTCCGCCACCCCGCAGGATGACGGGCGTTGGCGCATTAACGGCCAAAAGGTCTGGATCACAGGGGGCGACCAGACCATGAGCGACGGTATCCTGCACCTGGTGCTGGCCCGCTGCCCGGATATGCCGCCGGGGCTTAAGGGCCTGGGCCTGTTCATTGTGCCGGTCCTGTTGCCGGATGGGTCCCGCAACGCTGTGACCTGCGCGCGGGTGGAACACAAGATGGGCCTCAACGCCTCCCCCACCTGCGAGTTGCTGTTCGAAGATGCCGTGGGCGAGATCGTCGGCCAGCCGGGCGAAGGCTTGGCGCGGATGTTCACCATGATGAATGCCGAGCGACTGGACGTTGCCATCCAAGGCGTTGGCCTCACCAGCATGGCCTTGCAACGGGCTGCCGCCTATGCCGCGGAGCGCAAGCAGGGTCGCACCGCAGGCGCCAAGGAGCCAGTGAGTATCAACCAGCACGGCGACGTGCAGCGCCAGATGATGGAGCCGCTGAGCCTCATGATCCCGGCGCGGGCGCTGTGTTTGCGGACCATGGTGGACCTGGAGTTGGATCACGATACCCCGATGGCCCCCCTGATGACGCCGATGCTCAAGGCCTTGTGTACCGATCTGGGCTGTATGGCGGCCGATCGCGCCATCCAGATCCATGGCGGCAACGGCTACACCCGGGAATATCGGGTGGAGCAACTCTATCGCGATGCACGGATCACCCCGATCTATGAAGGCACAAACGGCATTCAGGCCATGACCCTTGCCGGTCGCGTGCTGAAGGCGGACAATGGGCGCGCACCCAAGGCGTTTGCCGCCTTTGTGGGGCCGCTGGCTGACCAGGCGGCCGACTTGGGGGAGGCCTTTGGTGCCTGGGAGCGGGCCACCGCCCAATTGCTGGAAACCGCTGATCCTGGTCTGGCCGCCGCCTCCTATCTGCGCCTCACCGGGCTTGTGGCCCTGGGCGCAACCTGGGCCAAGCTGGAACCGGTTCTGGACCAAGCCCCCGACCCCGCCCTCTATCGCGCCGCCCATACCTTCTTCCGGCGCTGGCTGCTGCCGGAGACCCGGCATCTCGCCTACCAGGTCAGTGTGGCCTGCGAAGGCCTGGACCTGGCCCCACTGGCCACGGCCGCTCAATAAAGGCGGGACCGTCTCCCTTCCGCGCAGGATCACACGCCATGGATATCAACGGATCAGTGGCTCTGGTGGCGGGTGGTGCCAGCGGGCTTGGCGCCGCGACCGCCCGGATGTTGGCGGCCAGGGGGGCCAAGGTGGCCTGCCTGGATCGGCATGCAGAGGCGGCTGCCGCCACAGCCGAACCGCTGGGGGGGATCGGCCTCGCCGCCGATGTCAGTGATGCCGCAGCGGTGGAGGCCGCCGTCGATCGCCTGGTGGATAGCCTGGGTGCACCGCGCATCCTGGTGAACTGCGCGGGCATCGCTGACGCCGGCCGCATGATCAGCCGGGAAGGCCAGCTAAACCTGGACCTGTTCAGCCGCGTGGTTCAGGTCAATCTGATCGGCAGCTATGTGGTCATGAGCTATGCCGTGCGGGCCATGAGCACCCTGGAGCCTCTGGCGGAGGGGGAGCGGGGTGTCGTGATCAATACTGCGTCCATCGCCTATCAGGACGGGCAGATTGGGCAGGCCGCCTATGCCGCCAGCAAGGGGGGCGTCAGCAGCATGACGCTACCCTTGGCCCGGGAACTGGCCGGGCAGGGCATCCGGTGCATGGCCATTGCGCCGGGACTGTTCCTCACCCCCATGATGGCGGGCCTGCCTCAACCGGTGCAGGAGAGCTTGGCGCAGCTTCCCCCCTTTCCCAAACGCTTGGGCGAGCCGGATGAATTTGCCGCGCTGGCCTGCCACATCATTGAAAACCGGATGTTCAATGGGGAAACCGTCCGCCTGGATGGTGGGGTGCGGATGCCTGCCCGTTGAGCACGCTTCCCCCGTCCCCTCACACCCCCAAAGGCAAGGGAGCTGACACCCCATGGATGCCCGCATTGTAGGTTGGGGGCACACCCCCTTTGGCCGCCTTCAGGACAAGAGCCTGGAGGACCTGATTGTGGATGCCGCGCGCGAGGCGCTGGACCATAGCGGGGTGGACCCGGCGGAGGTGGACGGCATCTGGCTGGGCCATTTTAACGCCGGGCTGGTGCCCGATGGCTTTGCCTCCTCCATGGCGTTGCAGGTGGACCCGGCCCTGCGCTTTACCCCGGCCACCCGCCTGGAGAATGCCTGCGCCTCCGGCTCCGCTGCCGTCTTCAACGCCCGCAATGCCATCCGCGCCGGCACCGCCAAGGTGGCGCTGGTGATCGGCGTGGAAAAGATGACCAGCAAGGACACCGCCGGCGTGACCAAGGCCCTGGCCGGTGCCGCCTATCAAGCCGAAGAAGGCGACTTGTCCTTCCCGCAGATTTTCGGGCGCATCGCCCAAACCTATTTCCAGGCCCATGGCGACCAGTCGGAGGCCTTGGCCCGTATCGCGGCCAAGAACCATCACCATGCGCTCAGCAATCCCCTGGCCCAGATGCGCAAGGAGGTGCCGTTTTCCTTCTGCAACACGGTCAGCGACAAGAACCCCATGGTGGCGCCGCCGCTGCGGCTGACCGATTGCTCCCTGATCACCGACGGTGCGGCAGCCTTGGTGATGGTGGCCGATGATCGTGCCGCCTCCTTCGACACCGCCATCCGCTTCCGAGGGGCGGCGCAGATCAATGACCTGCTGCCCCTGTCCCGGCGCGATATCCTGGCCTTTGAAGGCCCGGCCAAGGCCTTTGCCACGGCTTTTGAAGAGGCGGGGGTGAGCGTTGCCGACCTGGATTTTGCGGAGGTCCATGACTGCTTCACCATCGCTGAGTTGATGATCTACGAAGCCATGGGGCTGGCCGAGAGGGGGCAGGGGGCCCGGGTGGTGGCCGAGGGTCGGACCACCCGCGGCGGTGACCTGCCCATCAACCTCTCCGGCGGCCTGAAGGCGAAGGGTCATCCGGTGGGGGCAACGGGGGTCAGCATGCATGTTCTGGCAGCACAGCAACTGGCGGGTGCCGCGGGCGATATGCAGGTGGCGGATGCCCAGTTGGGGTGTGTGTTCAACATGGGTGGCTCTGGCGTCGCCAACTATGTCTGCGTCCTGGAGGCAGATAGGGCCGCCTGACCTCGCGGGCGCGCAGACGCCAACCCCGTCTGCTTGCGGTATTCGGTAAAAGGTCACCCCTGCGACAGGCTCCGCCAAGGACGCCGAAGGGGAGGCCTTTGCTTGGGGCCACCTAGCTGCTGGTCGCTGCGGGCTAGCCGCCCTGCACCCATCCCGGTGGCCGACTT
>CAZCBM010000004.1:0-30688 GCA_964496805.1 uncultured Rhodospirillales bacterium
CGTAGGACCCCAGAGTGGCAACGCCACGGAGGGGATCATCCGAGCGACCACCAGTGAGCGACAGCAGCGACACCAGTTCCAAATCGGTGTCCCCTGCTGTAGGGGCAATGCCACCGGACGCAAGAGCGACCACCCGTAAGGGACAACAGGGGGCACCGACTGGGACTCGACACCCCTGCTGGAAAGCTGATGCCCTCCCGTGGGTGATCACCCCCGCAGTGGATCAACAGACAGCACCAGCGCCGCCAGCGGCAGCAGGTCGGCTTCTGTCACCGGGCGGGCTGTGGCCTGGCGCATGGGGGCGTTCTGCGGGGCTGCCATCTCCGCCGCCAACCGCTCGGCCGACAGCGCCCGCAACGGTACCGGCAGCGCCAAGTCCAGCCCAACGGTCGCCAGCAGGGTGGACCAGCGCTCCGCAAAGTCCTCTCCCCCCATGGCGCGGGCGCACTGAGTGAAGGCCTCTTGGTTGCCCTCGCGCACCCAATTCAGGGTGCGGTCCATGGCCCGCGCCACGGCCAACCCATGGTGGATCGGCCCCAGGCTGGCCAGCGCGTGGGCAATGTTGTGGGCCAGGGCCGTGCCGGCCGCCTCGATGGCCTCTCCCGCCAGATAGGCCGCCTGCAACATCCCCTGTCGGGCGGCCAAGTCGCCTCCGTGGGCAACCGCCGTGGGCAGATGCGCTGCCACCAAGGCAACAGCCCGCAGGCCCGGGTCCCGGCTGGCATCGCTGGCTTTGCTGTTGGTCACCGCCTCCACGGCATGCACCAGGGCATCCAGCCCCGTGGCTGCGGTGAGCGTGGGGGGCAGGCCCGCGCTCAACGTGGGGTCCAGCACCACGTGGGGGGGGCGCAGCGCCTCCCCCCAGTACCAGACCTTGGCCTTGTGATCGGTGGACAAGATGGTGGTGCTGGTGGCTTCCGAGCCGGTACCGGCGGTGGTGGGCAGCGCAATACAGGGCAGGCAGGCCGCTGCCGGCAAGGGCGTCGCCATCATCCGCCATTGCGACAGGGCGCCCAGCGCCGGATCGGCGGTGGCGGCGATGATCTTTGCTGCGTCCAGGACCGATCCACCGCCAACCGCGATCACAGCCGCGGCGTCCGCGGCCATGGCCGCCTCTCGGCCCGTTTCGACATCACTCTCCAGGGGGTCGGAGTGGACACCGGTAAACAGGTGCACCGGGCAGCCGGCGGCCTCCACCGCCGCCACGACGGGGGCGACCACACCCAGCGCCACCAGCGTCGCATCGGTGACCAGAAGCACCGGCTGGCCAAGGGGCAAGACCTGCGGCAGGGCACTCAGCGCCGCTCGGCCGGAGGCCAGGAGTCGGTCGGAAACGGGGGCAAGGGTCATGGGAGTCCGTGAAGAGCAGCAAGGGACAGGGGCAGACGGCCACGCTCCCTCAGCCCCTACATCAGGGGGCATCGATTAGGAACCGAGATTCCTGCAATCGCGTTCTGCTGGTCGCTCGGATGGTCCCCTTTTTCGGCCCTGGGCGCTCGCCCACAGTGGCCGATCCTGGCCATGGGGGGACATCGCTACTAAGGGGCCTGATGATGGCGGAAGGGCGGCGTCCGGATGATGGGTCCTCGCCCAATAACGCGAACAAAAGGTCTGGCCCCGAAGCATAAAGCGCGCCTTGATCGCGCGGCTCCCGTCACCGCTGCCCCACCGGCAGATCAGCCAAGACGAATGGACCCAAAATTGGCGCAAAGAAAGGTGACGCACTCCCACACTGGAAGGAGTTAACAGGAAATTTTAAGGTTGTCCAGCGGGGGTGACTGAAAGATGATTGCGCCGCTTGGGTGCCGGCCGAAGGCGCCCATCCGCCATACCTTTTGGGAGGTCCAAGAACACAATGAATACCAAGCGTTATGCCCAGATCGCCTCCTGGGCTGATTTGGTTCGCGCCGGCCGCATGAGCCGCCGCGAGTTCCTGTCCCAGGCCAGCATTTTCGGCCTTGGCGCGGCAGCCGCCTATGGCTTGCTGGGCCTCGCAGCCCCGACCCCGGCCCGTGCCCAGGGTGTGCAGGGCGGCGTGCTCCGCGTGTCCATGAACATCAAGGACATCAACGATCCCCGGGTCTTCGACTGGTCTGAGAAGGGCAACGTGGCCCGCCAGTTTGTTGAGCCCCTGGTGCGCTGGAAGTCGGACTTCACCTTTGCGCCCTGGCTGCTGGAAGGGTGGGAGATCAACGACGACGCCACGGAATACACCCTGAAGTGTCGCCCCGGCGTCAAATGGAGCAATGGCGACGACTTCAACGCCGACGATGTGGTGTTCAACGTCACCCGCTGGTGTGACGCCAGCATGGAAGGCAACTCCATGGCCACCCGCTTTGCCAGCCTGGTGGATGAGGAAACCAAGCAGGCCCGCGCCGGCGCCATCGAGAAAGTGGACGACATGACCGTCGTCCTGCGCCCGGCCAAGCCGGATATCAGCCTTATCGCCGGCATGGCCGACTACCCGGCCCTGATCGTCCACCGCCAGTTTGAAGAAATGGGCGGCGACCTGAAGGCCAACCCCATCGGCACCGGTCCGTTCAAGCTGGACAGCTTCGAAATCTCCGTGGGGGCCAAGCTCTCCCGCCGCGATGATGAGCATGGCTGGTGGGGCGGTGAGGTCTATCTGGACGGCATCGAGTACACTGACTACGGCACCGACATCACGGCTGAGGTCAGCGCCTTCGAAAGCGGCAAGGTTGACCTGAATTACCAGACCACCGGCAAGTTCGTGCAGGTGTTGGAAGAACTGGGCATGGAGACCAGCGAGGTCGCCACCAGTAACACCATCTGTATCCGCATGAACGTGGATCAGGAGCCCTATGGCGACATCCGCGTGCGCCAGGGCATCGTCAAGGCGGTCTCCAACCGCCAGATCCTGCGCATCGGCTACAACGGGGCAGGCATCCCGGCGGAGAACCACCATGTGGGTCCGATGCACGAGGAATATGTCAAGCTGCCGCCGATCCGCCGTGACATGGATGCCGCCAAGGCCCTGTTGGAAGAGGCTGGCGTCATGGACTTCGAGCATGACCTGATCAGCCTGGACGACGACTGGCGCCGGGCCACCACCGACGCCGTTGCCCAGCAGCTGCGTCAGGCCGGCATCCAGGTCAAGCGGACCATCATCCCCGGTGCCAGCTTCTGGAACGACTGGGCGAAGTACCCGTTCAGCTCCACCAACTGGAACGGTCGCCCCCTGGGGGTGCAGGTGATGGCCCTGGCCTACCGCACCGGTGAGGCCTGGAACGAAACCGCCTACAGCAACCCGGAGTTCGACAGCACCCTGGAACAGGCGCTGGCCACCCCGGATGTCGAGCAGCGTAAAGTGCTGATGGAGAAGCTGGAAACGATCCTGCAGGACAGCGGCATCATGATCCAACCTTTCTGGCGCTCCATCTTTGCGAACCACACGTCTGCTGTGAAGAACTTCCAGATGCACCAGGCGTTCGAGCATCACTTCGAAGAAGTTTATCTGGAGGCTTAAGCCCTCCGGTCAAAAGCGGCGGCCCTCCGGCCGCCGCTTTCCTTTTTTCCTTTTCCCGTTTGTCCCTTTCTCCCGTGAACAGGAGCCTGGTCATGCTGGCCACCTTGCGCGATGACTATCTCCCGATCGTGCTGAAATGGTCTGCCATTGCACTGGCGGTCTGTTTTGCTTTCTTGCTGATCAATATGGCAGGCCTTAGTGCCCTGGATTTTATCCAGAGCGTTTTCTATGCCCTGCTGGCGGTTTTTGTTGGCCTGTTGCTGTTGTTTGTGCTGCTGGCCAACCCGGTCTTTATCCTGCGTCGGATACTGACCATGATCCTGACCATCCTATGCTTGTCGTTTGTGGTGTTCTGGCTGACCAACCTGGAGCCAAACCTGCGCAAACTGGCCCTGGAGCAGAACAACAACCGCATGACCACGGAGGAGGTGAACAGCTGGCTGGAGAAGGAAGGCTACCGCCGGCCCCTGGTGGTCCGCTATGGCGAGTGGGTTGCAGGGGTCGTGGTGGGTGATTTCGGTCATTCCACCGTGTTCAAGCGCCCGGTTCAGGACGCCATGCCGGAGCGGCTTCGCTATACGGGAATCCTGGCCTTTTGGGTGCTGGCGGTGATGATCCCGCTGTCGCTCCTGGTGGGGGTGTTGGCCGGCATGCGGGAGGGATCAGGCACCGACCGCTCCCTCTCCGTGGTGTCCATCGCCGCCACATCAACACCGGAATATGTCTCCGGCATCCTCTTCACCCTGTTCTTCGCCGGCTATCTGGGGGTGCTGGATGGGGTGGCGGAGGTGCAGAACATCACCTTCACCAACTTGGCGCTGCCGGTCATGACCATGGCGCTCTATGGTATGGGCTACATCGCACGGATGACCCGCGCCAGCATGGCCGAGGTAATGACGGCACAGTATATCCGCACCGCCCGCCTCAAGGGGCTGAACTTTCGCACAGTTGTCATGAAACACGCGCTGCGAAACGCCCTAATTGCCCCATTCACCGTCATCATGCTGCAATTCCCATGGCTGCTGACCGGCGTGGTGATTGTTGAGCGAATGTTCAACTATCAGGGCTTCGGCTGGATGCTGGTCCAGGCAGCAGAGAACAATGACATCAACTTGCTGATGGCCTGTTCCGTGGTCTCGGTCGTGGTGGTCCTGCTGACCCAGCTGATCAGCGATATTGGCTATGTTTATCTGAACCCGCGCATTCGCGCCCGCTGAACCCGCTGATGGGGGAAGGGGCGATGTCGTTGTGACACCGGTCCCACCCCCCGTATCCGTCCCGGTGCCGGTCGCGCGCCCCCGTCTTCGCCTCAAGCCTGCAGGGTCTGCCCCATGACCACCCCCAGTTCCACCGCCGATGACGCCGCCCCCAAGGGCCTGCCCCCCGGCGTGCTGAGGTATGGCATCCCCGCCGCCGCCCTGCTGGTGCTGGTCCTCCTGCTGAGCCTGCTGTTCGGCGGCGCGCCCAGCCAGACGGTGGACAGCCTGCGCTTTGAGGAGGCGCCAGCCCAACATCTCAACACCACCGTCACCAGCGCCCCGGTCACAGTGGTGGGATTTGAGGGATCCCTACCGCTGAGCATCAGCGGGGCAGACGGCGCCACCTATGCGCTCAACAGCAGCGCGGACGGGGACTTCACCGATCAGGCGGGGCAGATCAGCAGCGGTGACACCCTGAGGCTGCGGGTGACCACGGGGCAGGACTATGCCGACAGCGCCCGGGTGCGGGTGAGCATCGGCGACAATGCAACCACCTGGACCGCGCGCACGGTGGAACAGCCCAACCCCCTGTTGCGGGTCACGACCCTGGACAATGGCACCATGGTTCCCGATCAGCTGGGCAGCGGTTCCATCATCCTCACCATCCTGGTCCGCTTCTGGCCCGTCTGGCTGGCCCTGGCGGTGGTGTTCGGGTTCTCCTTCACCGCGCAAAAGAAGCTGGGTCTCTATGGGCGACTGTTTGGCAGTTGGGTGGGCTCCATCGGCCTGTTCATCGTCCTGTTCTGGGCTTTCACCGCCCTGTTCGCGCCGCTGATTGCCCCCTACCAAGCCAACGAGCCCTTGTTCATCGAGACGGCTGCCCCCGGCGCGCAGATGATCACCTCCCCGGAGGAGCTCAGCGAGGAAGCGCTGGAAGCGGCCTTCTATGGCCCAGGGGAGGAGCTGTTCTTCCTTGAGGAAGCCGGGCTGGCCGACCTCTCCGGCGACGAGCCGGTGCTGCTGCTGAAAGCCGAGCCCTTCCTGCTGGGCACCGACGAGCGGGGCAACGACCTGTTCAGCCGCGTGGTTTGGGGGAGCCAATTCGTGCTGGTGATCGCACCGGCCGCCACGCTGATCGCCTTCTGCGTGGGGATCATGCTGGGCTTGCCGGCGGGCTATTTCGGCGGGCGGCTGGACAGCATCCTCAGCTTTCTGGCCAATCTGGTCCTGGCGTTCCCGGTGATCCTGCTGTTCTACCTGTTGGTCACCCCAGGCATTCGGGAGACGGCCCTGCCCTATGTGATGGCGGGGATATTCTTCTTCTTCCCCATTGCCCTGACCTCCCTCGTCCTCACTTCGCGCTACGCGCAGCGAGAAATCCAGGTGATGCAGGTGCTGGCCGCCCTGGGCATAGGGGTCCTGTTTTTCGCCCTGGTGGCTTGGATCTCCGGCTTCTACGAGGAGCTCATGGTGGTGATCTGCCTGGGGCTGCTGGTTGCCATGATGGCGGCCTTCGCCATCCTGGGCGCCCAGAGCACCCGCGGACGGTTCCTGCAAATCGCCCTGGTCATCGTCGCCGGTGTTGGCCTGTTCCTCTATTACAACCTCGTGGTGGGCTATCAGCTCAACACCTATGTCAACACCCTGGCCGGCCAGGGGGATGGGTCCGACAGCGGCTTCCTGGTGACCCTCGCGCGGGTATTCTCCATCGCCTACATGGAGCCCAACCAGCTCAACATATTTGCCGCCGTGGTCTTTGCCTCCAGCCCCGGGGTGTTCCGAATCGTCCGCGGTCTGACCATGGACATCAAGACCCGGGACTATGTGGCGGCCGCCCTTACCCGGGGGGAGCGCAGTTGGTATGTCATGCTGTGGGAGATTCTGCCCAATGCCCGCGGGCCGCTGATCGTCGATGCCTGCCTGCGCATCGGCTACACCACCATCCTTCTGGGCACACTGGGTTTCTTCGGCCTGGGCCTGTCCCCGGAAAGCCCCGACTGGGGCAGCATGATCGACCAAAACCGCGGGATCTTCCGCAGTTTCCCCTACCTGATCATCCCCCAGACCCTGGCGCTGGCCAGCCTGGTGCTGGGGTTGAACCTGCTGGCCGACGGCCTGCGCGAACAATCGCTGAAGGACTGACGCCCGATGAGTGTTGCCGCTGAAACCACCCCGTCCACCGCCCCCGGGACAGAGGCGGACGCCGCCGTCCCGATCCTGCAATGCAAGGACCTTTCCATCAGCTTCTTCACCCGTCGCGGAGAGATCCCGGCCGTGACCGACTTCAACATGACCGTCATGCCGGGGGAGGCCATGGGTCTGGTGGGGGAGTCCGGCTGCGGCAAGTCCACCGTGGCGCTGGCTATTATGCGCTATCTGGGCCGCAATGGCCGGGTGGTGGGCGGATCCATCACCTATAAGGGTGAGGACATGCTGGCCATGAGTGAGGAGCGGTTGGCAGAACTGCGCGGCTCCAAGATCTCCATGGTCTATCAGGAGCCCATGGCCAGCCTCAATCCGGCCATGCGCATTGCCAATCAGCTGAACGAAGTCACCATGCTCCACGAGGGCATCGGGGAGGCAGAAGCCTCCCGACGCTCCCTGGAGTTGCTGGAGGCGGTACGCCTGCCGGACCCCAAGCGGATCATGAAGGCCTATCCCCATCAGATCTCCGGCGGCCAGCAGCAGCGCATCGTGATTGCCATGGCGCTGCTCTCAAAGCCCGACCTGCTGCTGCTGGATGAGCCCACCACGGCCCTGGACGTGACCGTCGAGGCCGGCATCGTGGATCTGATCGGCGACCTGACGGAGCAATTTGGCACCTCGCTGATCTTCATCAGCCACAATCTGGGCTTGGTGCTGGAGACCTGTGACCGCATCAATGTGATGTATTCCGGGCAGGCGGTGGAGACCGGCGACATCGAGACCGTGTTCAATCGGATGCGCCACCCCTACACGCAGGGCCTGTTCCGCTCCATCCCCCTGCCCGGCGCCGACAAGAACGAGCGCCCGCTGGTGGCCATCCCCGGTCAATTGCCGTTGCCGGACGAACGCCCCGGTGGCTGCACCTTCGGACCCCGTTGCAGCTATTTCAAAGAAGGCGCGTGCGACCAGGGGCCGGTGAAAATGCACCAAGTGGGCCGTGACGAGCGCCACCGCTCCCGCTGTGTGCGCTTTGATGAGATCGACTGGGATGCTCCCCCACCGGCGGGCGACGACTCGGTCAAGATCGAACCCGGCAAGCCGGTGCTGCAAATCAATGGCCTGAAAAAATACTACGAGATATCCAGCGGCATGTTCGGTGGCGGCACCACCCGCACGGTTAAGGCCAATGAGGAGATCACCTTCCAGGCGCGGGAGGCGGAGACCGTGGCCATCGTCGGCGAATCGGGCTGCGGCAAGTCCACCCTGGCCAAGGTCCTGTTGGGCCTGGAGGAGGCCACCGAGGGTGAGGTCCTATTCATGGGCTCCGACATTGGCGGCACGGAGATCGAGACCCGCAAGCGCGACATCGTCAAGTCGCTGCAGATGGTCTTTCAGAACCCGTTCGATACCCTGAACCCCAGCCAGACCGTGGGCAGTCAAATCATCCGCACGCTGGAGAAGTTCGGCGTCGGCGCCACCCACAAGGAGCGCGAGCAGCGCATGCTGGAGCTGCTGGACCTGGTGAAGCTGCCGCGGGATTTTGCCATCCGCAAACCGCGCCAACTCTCCGGCGGGCAGAAGCAGCGCATCGGCATCGCCCGGGCCTTCGCGGGGGAACCCAAGCTGGTGGTGGCCGATGAGCCGGTCTCCGCCTTGGATGTGTCGGTGCAGGCGGCGGTGACCGAATTGCTGATGGATATTCAGCGCCGCTCCCGCACCACCATGCTGTTCATCAGCCATGACCTGTCCATCGTGCGCTATCTCTCGGATCGGGTGGTGGTCATGTACCTGGGCCACATTGTGGAGCAGGGGACGGTGGACGAGGTGTTCAGCCCCCCTTACCACCCCTATACCGAAGCGCTGCTGAGTGCGGTCCCCATCGCTGATACCAGCGTGCAGAAGAAGCAGGTGGTGCTGGAGGGGGATATTCCCTCCGCCATCAAGCCACCGCCGGGCTGCCCGTTTCAGACCCGTTGCCCGCGCAAGCAGCAGGTGGTGGAGGAGAATAACGGTCAGAACCTCTGTGAGACCCGGTTGCCGCCGCGAAAGACCCTGGGCGACGGGCACGATATTCTTTGCCACCTCTCCGACCAGGCCCTCCAGGCCATGGAAAGCGTCATCGTGTTCGGCTCACCCACCGACCAGCCGACCCCGGACGGCCAAGCAGAAAAGAGCTATTGAGGCAGTCCCGATCCCTCAGACCCATCCCGCGCCCCAGGTGACCAGAGGGCGCTTCAGGTGAACAGGCGCAGGACCAGGGGCAGCAGGATGGCCGTGAAGAGGGCGTTGAGCCCCATGGCAAGCCCTGCGAAGGCGCCGGCGACCTCGTGAACCTGCAAGGCCCGGGCGGTGCCGATGCCATGGGCCGTGGTCCCGGCGGCCACCCCCCGCGCCTTCCAGTCGGTGATTCCCAGGGCATTCAGCAAGGGCGTCACCATCATGGCGCCGATGATGCCGGTGAGGATCACCAGCACCGCCGTCAGGGCCGGAATGCCGCCAATCTGCTCGGCGATGCCCATGGCGATGGCGGAGGTAACCGATTTGGGGGCCAGGGACAGCAATACCGCTTCACTGGCTCCGGCCAGCCACGCCACCCCCAGCGCAGCCACCACCGCCGCCGTGGACCCCAGCAGGATCGCCCCCACCAGCGCCACGGCCGATCGGCGCACGGCCTGGATCTGGCGGTAGAGCGGGATCGCCAGGGCCACGGTCGCCGGCCCCAGCAGGAAATGCACGAACTGCGCGCCCTCGAAGTACCGGCTGTAGGGCGTGTCGGTAAGGTGCAACAGCGCCACCAGGACCACCACCGACCACAACACCGGGTTGAGGATCGGATGGCGCCCAGCCCGGCGATAGACGGCATCGGCAGCCACATAAGCCACCAGGGTTAGGGTCAGTGCCGTCAAGGGCTGGGTGGAGAGATACACCCAGAGTTGATGGAAGTCGGGATCAGGGGGCATCGCCGTCGCCTCCCGCCCGGCCGGAAAGCCGGCTCAGGGCGCGCATGGCAAGCGCCGTGACCACCAACCCCACGGCGGCGGAGATCACCAGCGCCAAGGTCAGGGGCACCGCCTCCTCCCGCAGTGTGGATAGGTGCAGCATCACCCCCACCCCAGCGGGCACGAACAACAAGGAGAGGTTTTGCAGCAAGCCATCGCCCACCTGAGCCAGCCCGGTGGGGACCTTGCCCAACACCAACAGGCCCAGGAACAACAGAACCATGCCCACCACCGGCCCGGGGACCGGCAGGCCCGTGAAGGCCACCACCACCTCTCCCACCAGTTGGCAACACAGGATCGCTGTCAGGGCGTGCAACATCAGGCAGCAGGCTCCCCACCAGCGGCGGCCGCCGCGCGGCTGAGGCGATCATTGATGGCAACCCCCAGGCCGGTCTCCGGGATCGGCGCAACGGCAATGGCGGTGGTCTGCCCATCCTCATCGGCATCGCGCAGGAAGGCGAAGAGGTTGGCCGCGGCCTCTGCCAGATCGCCCCGGGCAGAGAGATTGCGCACCCACTGGGCGCCATGACCCAAAAACGGGTTAGGGCCGAAAGTCAGCAGCGCCTCGGCAGGGGTGAACCCATCCCGGGCCTGGAGGCGCAGCGGCTTGGTGGGCGCATAGTGGCGCAACAGCAGACCAGGGGACCGCGGCGCCAGAGCCGGGTCCTCTGGGTTCCCCCCAGGGTCTGCCACAGCCGCGCCCACCGCCTGGATCAGCATGTCCATGGTGATGGCGCCCGGGCGCAGCAGGGTCACGGGGTCCGTGGTACAATCCACAACACTGCTCTCCAGCCCCACCGTCGTGCGCCCCGCGGCCAGCACCAGCGCCACCCGGTCCCCCAGGCCCTGGATCACATGACGGGGTTCGGTGGGGGAGAGCCGGCCGGAGGGATTGGCCGAGGGCGCAGCCACCGGCCTGCCAAAGGTCTCCAGCACCCGCCGTGCCACCGGGTGGGCTGGTACCCGCAGCGCCACGGTGGACAGGCCCGCTGTCGCTGCGGGCACCACGGGGCAGCTTTGTGAGCGGGGGACCACCAGGGTCAAGGGGCCCGGCCAATGGATCTGGGCCAGGGTCCGGGCGGTCTCAGAGAATTGGCCGAGCACGCTGGCCGAGGACCAGTCAGCGCAGTGGATGATCAGCGGGTTGATGGGGGGACGCCCTTTGGCCGCGAAGATCGCCGCAATGGCCTCGGCATTGGTGGCATCCCCCGCCAGGCCATAGACTGTCTCTGTGGGCAGACCAATAAGGGCACCGGCGTGCAGGGCGGCCACGGCCTCTGCCACGGCGGAGGGGCCGGGGGTCAGGACGCGGGGACCGGCAGACACGGGATCAGGGGACGGGTGTGGGCTCATGCCCGGCACTTTGGGCCAGGACGGCGCCAAAAGAAAAGGCCCCTGGAGCATTTGTCCAGGAGCCTTTCCAGCCGTCAGGACCGGAGAGTCGCTGAGAGGGGGCTTAAGGACCCGGATTCTCCGGTCAGCAGGGGAATGCACGGCTTTGCCGCGGTGCTTAAGAGTTTGGTAAACGCCCCCTGAGCCGTGGCCAAGGGGGACAGATCGGCATTTGACCCATCTGTTGACCGTATTTGACCGGCGCTTAGTGCGTTTTCCGATCAGTCTGGCCCAGCCCGCTCCCCCTCCCGGTCACCCACGGGAGGATGATCGCAAGGGCTGGCCGGGTGGGGGCGCAGGGCGGTCAAGGTAGATGGGACAGGCTTTAGCGCAACCAGGGCACCAGGGAGCGACCCTGGCGGTCGACGAAGCCAAACTTGACCCCCATGCACAGGGAGAAGTCCCCCATTTCCACCCCCCACCGGTCGCTGGCAAAGGCACTGCAGGCGACGGCGTGAGACTGGCGTTCATCGGGCGTGACGCCCTGCTGCTCTGCGGCGCGCAGCATGACGGTCAGCTGCCGAATGGCCAGATTGCCGCGCTCAATACAGACATAGAAGCTACGCCCGCGGGAGCCGTAGCGTTCGGCGCAATAGACATTGGTGGCGGCGCGCAGGGAGGCGGCTGTCTCAGAACGCAGGCTTCCCTCATCATCAAAAATGTCGCTGCCGGGCGTAGCCACTGGCACGGGCGTATCCACCGTCTGGGCCAAGACCGGGTCCGCGGCCAGCAGCATCAGGAGCAATCCCGGCACCATGGCCCACCGGCAGCCGTGGCCAGCCAGCCATCGACCCACAAGAAGCGGGGGAGACCAACCAAACATCAGCGCTGCCATTTTCCAAACCAAGGACGCGCCAAGGATGTACCCACCCCAGAAAGATCGCGCAAGCCGGCCGAGAGAGATGAATAGAGACTGAAGATCGCCGGCTATTATGGGGAAATAGAAACAATTGCAAACATCTTGCCCGCGCGAAAACGGCAAAATCTGCCTGGCAAAAACTGTTTTTTTTCAGCCACTTAGTCTGTTTGGCGGCGGTGCAGCTCCCACCCATCCTACCCCCTATGGGGTGCCGATTCAGGGCTCGTTCAAGGGGGCACCACAGCGTCCGAGGGGCTGATCAGAAGGATCAGTGCTGCGCCGTGCCTCATGCTCAAAGAGCCAGGGTCGGCGGAGCGCCGTAGCAAACGCTCACCCTCAAAGAAGGACACAGCAAAATGCTGTCAGTGAACACCAACGTCGGCGCCATGGTCGCGCTGAACAACCTCAATCAGGTCTCCAGCGACCTGAACACTGTCCAGAACCGGGTCTCCACCGGTCAGCGCGTCTCCAGCGCTGTTGATGATGGCGGTGCCTTCGCCGTGGCCCAGGGCCTGCGCGGTGACGTCAAGGCCATCGACAGCGTCAACAGCCAGTTGTCCCAAGCGAAGGGTGCCGTGGGCGTGGCCCTTGAAGGCGCCACCAGCCTGTCCAACACCTACAACGACCTGAAGGCCAATCTGGTCAAACTGGCCGACGACAGCATCTCTGCCGCCCAGCGCACTCAGTATGAGGCCGACTTCGACGCCATCATTGCCGAGGCGGAAAACTTCATCGCCAACTCCCAGTACAATGGCAACAGCTTGCTGACCGCCGCCACCACGGCCCTGACCGGCGGTGTCAACGGTAGCGCTCTCAACGTTGTGTCTACCACCAGCGGCGTCGCCTACACCATTGGTCAGCAGGACGTTGAAACCACGCTGGCCGCGCTGACGGCGGCCAAGCCGGCCAACGCTGCCGCCGCGACGGCGCTGCTGGACGGGACCAACACCGCCCTGAATGACGCCACCACGGCCACGGACACCGCCCTGTCCGCCCTGGGCGCTGACAGCCGTCGCCTGGACAACCAGATCAACTTCAACAACGCGGTGCGTGACGCCACGGAAAGCGGTCTGGGCGCCATCGTCGACGCCGACTTGGCCCGGGAGAGCGCCAATTTGCAGGCCCTTCAGACCAAGCAGCAGCTCAGCATCCAGGCCCTTGGTATCGCCAATCAGGCCCCGTCTGCCTTGTTGGGCCTGTTCCGTTAAGGTTCATAAAAGGTTATCTAAAAGCCTTAACAACTAATTCACCAGGCGGGGCGGCAGGAATTGCCGCCCCGTTTTCTTTTGTTTTCAGCACCTTAGGCCCCCAAGAGCCGTTTACACTCCGTTTATTGCTTAACGGCCGTTCATCCTTGGTCATATCTCGTTAACGGGGTCGGTTAACTTCTGTTCATGCGATCAAAAGGATTGCCCGGCGGCGAGAAGGTCCCGCCGGTCTTCAAAACGAAGTCGAGCAGGAGAGTAAGAGATGAACTCCATCAACACCAACGTCGGGGCCATGGTTGCCCTGCAGAACCTGAACAGCGTCAACAGCGACCTGAGCAAGGTTCAGAACCGGGTCAGCACCGGTATGAAGGTCTCCAGCGCCGCTGATGATGGTGGGGCCTTCGCCGTTGCGCAGGGACTGCGCGGCGACATCAAGGGCTTCGAGGCTGTGAACCAGCAGCTCTCCGTGGCCAAGGGTTCCGTGGGTGTGGCGTCCAGTGCCGCCACCTCCGTCCGTGACACCCTGAACGATGTCAAGGCCACCCTGACCAAGCTGGCTGACGATGGTCTGAGTGCCGAACAGCGTGCCCAGTATAGCGCGGACTTCACCGCGCAAATGGGCGAGGTCGCGAACTTCATCGCCAACTCCAACTACAACGGCGCAAGCCTGTTGCAGGCGGCGTCGACGGACCAGGACGTGATCTCCAACGTTGACGGCTCCACCTACACTATCGCTGCCCAGGACCTGGAAACCAGCACCGCCGCCCTGACCGCCGCTGCCCCGGCTAACGCTGCCGCCGCTCAGGCGCTGTTGGATGGCACGAACGCCGCCCTCAACACGGCCGTGACCGCCACCGACAACGCCCTGAACAGCCTGGGTGCGGACACCAAGCGCCTGGATAACCAGATCAAGTTCAACACCGCTGTCAGCGACGCCACCGAGGCTGGCCTGGGAGCGATTGTGGACGCCGATCTGGCCCGGGAGAGTGCCAAGATGCAGGCCCTGCAAACCAAGCAGCAGCTGAGCGTCCAGGCACTAGGCATGGCCAACCAGGGCCCCTCCGCCCTGTTGGGTCTGTTCCGCTAAGCCTAAGCGGGTCAGCACATCGCTGGTACTTCCTTCTTGGGGGGCGGGTCACCGCCCCCCTCTTTTTGCCGTGACCGGCCCCGTCTGAGGGCGTCGCGGCGAGATAGGGTCTGCACCAGCCCCCCACTCCAAACTGGCCTCCCCCACCTGGCGTACCTTTGGCCGGCCACCCATTGCGATGATACTCCCGTGGGTGGCCGGGTGGGGGCGTGGGGTGGTCAAGGTAGGTGGGACGCGCTCTGAGGGCATCGGCGTCGCCCCTGTCTCCGGTGGAACAGCACAGCCCCGCTAATGATCATGAGCTGCCCCAGCTATACGGCTTTTTAATCAATCTGAAGCGATCCTTCGCCCAGACGCAAGGCGGCCGCAGAACGGCAGCCGCCCAGTGCCCCGCCGGTGGGGCACGCCTTTTGGTGACAGGTGGGCGATGAATTCGATCCATACCAATGCCGTGGCCTTCAATGCCCTGCGCACATTGAGTGAGGCCAACGACAAACTTGAGCGGAGCACAGGCCGGCTATCCAGTGGCAACCGTGTGGCCACGGCAGTGGACGATGGCGGGGCGTTCACCGTGGCTCAGGGCCTGCGGGGCGACCTGAAGGCCCACGCCAGTGTGGATCAGCAACTGGCCCAGGGGCAAGGACTGCTGGATGTCAGCCTGGCCGCAGGGACCCTGATCTCCGACACGCTGCAACAGGCCCGGGCCGCCTTGGTGCGGCTGGGGGACCCGGCACTGACGCCGGAAGATCGGGCCCGTGCAGAGTTGACCTATACAAGCCGGATCACGGAAATGCAGGGCTACCGGGACAATGCTGCCTATAACGGCAGCAATCTGTTGGATGGCAGCATCGCGCCTCCCGGGGTCAATTTGCTGTCCAGCATTGATGGCAGTATGACCCTGATCCCCGCCCAGGACCTGTCCACCATCATCGACAGCCTGCTGCCACCGCCAGCCAATGCCCCGGCCGCCGTGGCCCTGCTGGATGGGACCAACCCTGCCTTCGCCACCGCCGAGGCCACCGTGGGCACCGGCCTGAACACATTGGGCACCGTGGCCAAGCGGGTGGAGACGTTGCGGGTGTTCAACGAGGCCGTCAGGGACGCAACCGAGGCCGGCTTGGGCAACGTCGTTGACGCCGACTTGGCCCGGGAAACCGCGGTTCTTGAAGCCCTTCAGACCCGCCAGCAGTTGATCACCCAATCACTGAACATCGTGAACCAGTCTCCGCAGGCGTTGCTGGGGCTGTTCAACGGCGGCTAGAGCATAGGACCCCAAAATGGCAACGCCACGGAAGGGATCATCCGAGCGACCACCCGTAAGCGACAACAGAGGCGCCGATTCCAAATCGGCGTCCACTGCTGTAGACCATTTTCCGATCAGTCTGGCCCAGCCCGCAATCGTGCCAATCAACCGCCCTTTGGCCCGCGCGCTTTCGCCAATGGGTGACGCAGCGCCCCTGCCGCGCTAAGTTTTGGGCGTCCATGCCGTCCCTTCGCCCCCAGGACAGGAGCCTGTCCCCCCGTGTCCAGCACCCCCGTCGCCGATCAGATCCGCAGCAAGCTGACCGCCGCCTTCAGCCCGCTTGAAATGCGAGTGGAGGATGAGAGCCACTTCCATGCCGGCCACAGTGGCCATGACCCCAGAGGCGAAAGCCATCTGCATGTGCTGTTGGTCTCCGCCAGCTTTGACGGGCAGTCGCGGGTGGCCCGACAGCGCGCCGTCTATCAGGTCCTGGCAGAGGAGTTGGCGGACCGCGTGCATGCGTTGCGGTTAACCCTGCGCAGCCCCGCCGAAGCCGCCGCTGCCAGCACGTCATCTCCATGAGCACCGGTGCGATGAATACCGGCGCGATGGGCACCGGCCCTGTGGCGCACTCGTCCGACGCTCAGGCCGGAGAGGACGCTGAGCGGGAGGCGGGGGAGATCCGCCTGGCGCAAGGAATCGATGCGCCAGCGCTGGTGCGCCTGAGCCGGGGCCTGCGGGAAGCCCTGGAGGAAGATCCCCAGCATGTGACCGAAGCAGCCGTCACCCGGGACCTGTTGGGTCCCGACGCTGTGGTGTCCACAGCCGTGGCGGTGGATGAAACGGGGGCGGTGGTGGGCTATGCCAGTTGGCACGACGCCTATGAACCCGCCTACGCCGCCCGTGGCTACTATGTGATGGACCTCTTCGTTGTGACCCAGGCGCGCCGGCAAGGGTGGGCCCGCCGGTTGCTGGCCTTCATGGCAGCCCATGGCCGTCAACGGGGCATCAGCTATCTCTGGTTGACGGCCAACAGCGGCAATGCCGATGCCCTGAAGACCTATTCCAAGTTGGCCAACATCCACGAGACCGTGGAGGCCTATGCCATGGCGCTGGAGACCTTTGACGCGCTGGCAGCGGAAGGCGAGACGGCCACAGGAACAGACGCTCAGGCGAGGGCGTAAGCCCCCACGGGGGCAACGCCGGGAAGAGGGCTCATCCGCGCGACCACCAGTAAGCGACAGCCGGGGCGCCGACACTGAATCAGTGGCCACTGCTGTCGTCGGGGCGGTTGGCACTGACTTGATCCAACCGCACCAGCACGCCGGTGGCCAGCGGGCGTGCGTCGGGATGTTCCCGCCAGATGAAGTCCAAACGCCCATCCGGTCGCGCGCTGAGGGTGAGGATGCCCTGATCGATGCAGGCGTCCCATCCATAGGTCAGAACCTCCCGGGTCACCACGCGTCCGGCTGATTGCGCCATCATCTCCAGCCTGCCGCCACAGGCCAAGGAGGGATAGTCCGCCCTGCCCGTGGCCAGCGTCCCCCCCGGTCCGGGGAACAAGGTGATGTCCACCTCATAGGTTTCCACCGGATCAGTTTGAGTGACTGGCCCTCGCCACAGACCAGCCAGGCTGCCGGCCCCCTGCTCCTGAGCCCCCACTTTGGGCATGAACCCCATAAGACCTGCCGTGAGACCGACAAGGATCACAAGGGTCAGCAGACTGAGGGAGCGGGCGGAGTCCATGGGCTGACAAGGGGATGGCTGGGGGGACAACACGGAGGAGGCGAGCGCCGACGGAACGATAACCGGGGCTAATGGACCAGCGATGGGAGCCCATCGGGTAAGATCACTACAGGTGAGCGTAGGGGATTGAGCGCTAAGGACTGATTAAACGCTTTGGCGGGACCGCTTGCGTCCCCCGGGCTGCTTGACCAGCGCCCTGTGCTTGCGTACGCACCTGCGGAGACACCCGCGCCAGGACTTGTCCCGGCCCGACGGCTTCCCGTCCTGCCTGACGGCCTTTCGTCCTGATTGTCCGCCCCATTTCGTCCGCCGCCCGCCCAGGAGAGCGCCCCAATGGCCGCCGCCGACACCCAGACCAATCCCATCCTGTGGCAACCCAGCCCGGAGGCCGTCGCCCAGACCAACATGATGGCGATGTTCGGCGATCGGTTCAGCGACTACCCCAGCGCCTGGCAGTGGTCGGTGGATGAGCCGGAGGCCTTCTGGACCCAGATGTGGGATTTCGCCGGCATCATCGGCACCCGCGGGGAAACCGTCATCGCCGATGCCCACAAGATGCCCGGCGCCCGGTTCTTCCCTGAAGCCACGCTGAACTTCGCAGAGAACCTGCTGCGCCGGGACGATGACGGGCTCGCCCTGTGGTTCCGGGGCGAGGATCAGGTGGAGACGAAATATACGTTTGCGGAGTTGCGGGCCGCGGTCAGCCGTCTGCAACAGGATTTCCAGGCCCTGGGGGTGCAGCCCGGCGACCGGGTGGCGGCGTTCATGCCCAACATGCCGGAAACAGTTATCACCATGCTGGCAGCCACCAGCCTGGGGGCGATCTTCTGTTCCGCCAGCCCGGATTTCGGCGTCCAGGGGGTTCTGGACCGATTCGGCCAGATCCAGCCCAAGGTGCTGGTGGCCTGTGAGGGTTACTACTTCAAGGGCAAGGCCTTCGACTGCCTGCCCAAGTTGAAGGAGATCCTGGGCCAGTTGCCCACGGTGGAAAAGGCGATCATCGTCGGCTACACCACCCAACAGCCCGATATCAGCGGCCTCAATGGATCGCGCACGGCGGCCCTGTTCTCCGATATCCAGGCCAACCACGATGTGCAGCCGCTGACCTTCCTGGCGATGCCGTTCAACCATCCGCTCTATATTATGTTCTCCAGCGGCACCACCGGTGTCCCCAAGTGCATCGTCCATGGCGCTGGCGGGACCCTGCTGCAGCATTTTAAGGAGCATATGCTGCATTGCGACGTGAAGCCGGACGACCGCATCTTCTATTTCACCACCTGTGGGTGGATGATGTGGAACTGGCTGGTCACGGCCTTGGGCTGCGGCGCCTGCCTCTGCCTGTTCGACGGCAATCCCTTCCACCCGGGCCCAGAAGTCCTGTGGAAATTCGCCGAAGATGCGAAGGTCAAGCTGTTCGGCACCTCCGCCAAGTATATCGACGCCCTCAACAAGGGCGGATTTGAAGCCAAGGACCAGTTCAATCTGGATGCGTTGCGGGTGATCACCTCCACCGGATCGCCGCTGGTGCCGGAGGCTTTTGACTATGTCTACCGCGCGCTGAAGGATGACGTGCAATTGTCCAGCATCTCCGGCGGGACGGACATCGTCAGCTGCTTCGTGCTGGGCAGCCCCATCACCCCCGTTCGCCGGGGGGAGATCCAGGTCCGCGGCCTGGGCATGGACGTCGCCATCTTCAATGACGATGGCCAGCCGGTGGTGGGCGAGAAGGGCGAGCTGGTCTGCCTCAAGCCGTTCCCGGCCATGCCGGTGATGTTCTGGAATGATCCTGACGGCGCCAAGCTCTCAAAGGCCTATTTCGAGGCCTTCCCTGGCGTCTGGCACCATGGGGATTTCTGCGAACTGACCGAAACCGGGGGGCTGATTATCTATGGCCGCTCCGATGCCGTCTTGAACCCCGGCGGCGTGCGCATCGGCACCGCTGAGATCTACCGCGCGGTGGAGATGCTGGACGAGGTGGTGGAGAGCATCTGCATCGGCCAAGACACTGTGGACGATGTGCGGGTGGTTCTGTTCGTGATCCTGCGCGACGGGATGAGCCTGGACGAGAATCTGACCCGCAAAATCAAGAACCAGATCAAAACCCGCTGTACCCCGCGTCATATGCCTGCCGTTGTGGCCCAGGTGACGGACATCCCCCGAACCAAGAGCGGCAAGATCACAGAACTGGCCGTCCGCGACATCGTCCATGGGCGCACGGTCAAGAACGTTGAAGCCTTGGCCAACCCCGAGGCGCTGGATCAATTCAAAGACCGCCCGGAATTGGTGCTCTAAGACCTCTGTTTTCGGGGTTGCCAGCGCCCTGCGTCGTGGCCCCCGGGCTGGCCTCCCCGATTGGACCTTGCCCCGGCCGGATCTGAGGACGGGGTGAACAAGATGCCTGTTTTGCGGCACCCCTGCGGTTGCCGGAAGGGTGGCGTTTCTGGGATGGCGGATGGAGGGTCGATCAGATGGTGCGGTTCAGGGGGAGCAACGGTGAGAGGTCGCCGGAAGGGTCGCGGGGTGCGACGGCACTGACCTATGGCCTTGTGGTGGGACTGGTGGCCTTGGGCGCCCTGTCCGCCGTCACACGGATCGGCGACAGCACAACGATCCTGTTCGGTGCCGTGTCCAGTACCATGACGGATGTTGTCACCACGCCGGCAACGCCCTCCCCATCGTCCACCGACGAGACCCCCCTGTATTCCTTCAGCAGCCATACCTTCACCCCCTGCGGGACCAGCCCCAGCCGCACAGGTCCAAGCCAGAGCCAATGCCGCTCCAGCTACTCCACCAGTTGGGACGAAAACGACAGTTTCTTCACGGTCCCCGAGGCCGGCTATCAGTTGTGGACCGTGCCCTCCACGGGCACCTACCGGATAGAGGTGGCGGGCGCCCCCAGCACCAACACCGTCGGACACAGCAACAAATCGGGCGCACGGCTGCAAGCGGACGTGGAATTGGCGCAGGGTGACCAATTGCTCATCGTTGTGGGCGCCGAAGGCCGTGACGGCGGCGGCGGTGGTACCTTCGTCACCGAAGGCAGCAGCCGCACCAGCGCCAGCGCCTTAATTGTTGCCGGAGGCGGCGCCAGCACCTGGTACGAAAACGCCTCCGTTAACCTGGAAGGAACCACCCTGGAAGACTGGTGCAGTGTCGACTGCACCACGCCCGGCAGCTTCTCCGACGGCAACAATACCGGGGGCAACGGGGGCGGCGGCCGTCATGGCGGCGGCGGCGGCGGCTTCCTGACAGCCGGCACCATGAATTGCACCTACGGCAACGCCGATACGGACCCCAATTGCCAGTCCGAGGGGCAGGGTTTCCGCCAAGGGGCCGCTGGTGGCTACCAGAGTTCGCGCTATGGCGGCTTTGGTGGCGGCGGATCATTCCATGGCGGCAACAATGGCGATGGGGGAGGCGGTGGCTATAATGGCGGCCGCGGGGGCTACACCACTCAGGATCCGCCCTATGGGGGAACCAGCTACACAGCCGGCAGCATGACCAACCGGCAAGACCTGTCCAAGAATGCAGGCGCTGGCTTCGCCACCATCACGCTGCTGCCCTGAGCAAGCCGCCGCACTTTCCCTGGCCGGGGCTCAGGGTTGCGCCCTCAGGCCCAGGTGGGGTGGGGTTTCTTGTTGCGGAACATCGCCGCCTTGCCCAGATGGTGGGCCAGCATGGACAGGTTAAAGGGTTTGGCCACAAAGCCCTTGGCCCCGGAGTCCAGCATCTCCGTCACATCCTCGGAATAGCTGTTACCGCTGATGATGATGACATAGGGATCCGGGTCGTAGCGCATGACCGCTTCCAACAGCACCTTGCCGTGCAAGTCGCCCAATTGCAGGTCCAGCAGCAGGACGTCCGGGGGGCTTGCCAGATACATCTGTGCTGCCCGCCAGCCCGTCTCACACACCTCCAGCTTGCACGTCCCAGCCAGCGAGGTGCGCAGCAGCGTGCCGAACAGGGCGTTGTCCTCGGCCGCCAGGATCCGCATGGCAGGATCGGCAGCCCGTGCCTTGAGCAGGTGTTTGACCTTGCCACTATCCTTCAGGCGCTGAACCAGCCCCATGATGCGGGCTTGCAAGGCCTCTTCGGTGGTGGAGGGGTCGCGGTCCATGACATCGCTCATTGGGCTTAACGCTCCACCAGCATGATTAGATCAGGAAGCGACATCAACCCCCGGCGCACCATCTCAATACCGTCCACCGCCAGGGGCTTGTAGCCGTTTTGCAGGGCCACCTGCCGGAGCGCCTTCTGACTGGCGCCATCGGCGATGGCGTCGCGCAAAGCGTCCGATGGCACCAGGATTTCCGCCAGCAAGGTCAGGCCGCGATGGCCAGTGCCGCCGCAACTCTTACAGCCCACCGGTTCGTAGATGACGGCGGAGGCATGGCCTTCCAGTCCCAGCACCTTGGCTTCTTGCGCGCTGGGCCGCCGCGACTGCCGGCAATCCGGACACAGGGCGCGCACGAGGCGCTGATGGATCACGCCACCCAGATGGTGCGCGATCACCGGCGGCGGGAAACCCAGATGGATCAGCCGGTGAATGGCGCCGAATACATTACCGGCGCGGATCGTTGTCAGCAGCCGAACGCCCGCCAACGCCACATCCTGCGCCACCAGGGCCGTGTCCGGGTCCTCCAGGCTATCCAGGTTGATCACGTCAGGGCTCTGGCGCAGCGCCGCACGCAGGACCTCAGCCCGGCTCAGTCCCGTGCTGCCCCCCACCTGGGTCTGGCGCATCATGGGCAGGTTGGACTCAATCTGCTCCTCCACGCTCAGCATGTTCAGGTGCTGGGCGCTGATGGCCTTAAGCAGCGCGTTGACGGTGGTGGTCTTGCCCGATCCCGATGGCCCGGAGACCAGGATCATGCCGTCGCCGCGCCGGGCCAATTGGGTGACGCTGTGGTGGTTGGTAACCGTGAGGCCCAACTCATCGATCCCCGGTGCGCGGCGCGCGCCCCCCAAGATGCGCAACACCAGCGTTTCGCCATGGGTGGTGGGCAGCGTGGACAGGGCGTACTTGACGCTGCGCGAGCCCACATCGACGCTGAAGCTGCCGAACTGCGGGGTGGACCGCTCGGCAATGTTAAGGCCAGCCAGCAGTTTCAGGCGGTGGCAGATGGGCGGAAAATGGTTTTTGTTGAAGGCCTGCACCTGCACCATCGTCCCTTCGATCCGATAGCGCAGACGCAGGATCATGGCTTCCGGTTCCAGGTGGACCTCGCTGGCCCCCCGTTTGGTGCAGTCCAGCAGGATGGCATTCACCAAGCGGACGATGGGATGGACATAGCCTTCCTGCGTGGCGCTGAACCGCAGGCCATCGGGCGTGTCGGAGGTGTTGAGTTCCGCCACAATGCCTTCGATGCTGGTCTCAAAACCATAGGCGGCATCAATGGCCTCATGCAGGTCGCCAGCGGCACAGACCTTGGGGTCAATGTGGGTATCCAAGGGCAAGTATCGGCGCACAGCCTCCAGCGCCCGCTCGTCAAACGGGTCCACCATGGCCACCCGAACCGTGCCCTCCTCGATGGAAAGCGGCAGGATGCGATGCTGCTCAGCGATCTCCCGCGGGATCTGCCGGGTCAACTCCGGGTCGATGAGCATTTCCGAGCCCCGCTCGTAGCGCTCAAATCCGCCCGCCTCCGCCAGCACGCCGGACAGGGCGTCATCGGTGATGAACCCCAACTCCACCAGCACCTCGCCCAGCAGCTTCTCGCTGCCGCGCTTGGCATTGAGGGCCAGGTCCAGTTGGACCTGGGTCAGCAGGCCATGCTGGATCAGGGTTTCCCCCAAACGCGGACGACCGCGGGCCGACAGGCTGAGAGTGCCGCCCGCCGCGGCAGCAGGGGCCGGTGCCGTCTGGGCCAGCACGGTCTCAGCCGGCGCCTCGCGGAAATGCGGCTTGATGGTGCCCAGGGGAGAGTTGTTCATCCGTCGCCTCCAGCGGTGGAGAGCAGGCACACACCCATCGGCGCCGCATCACCCACACGAACGTCATCCTCAGCGACAGTAGGAAACCCCCGTTAATCAGTCGTGACCACCCTCGGCCGCCGACCAGAAGACCTCGATCACCGGCCCATAGAGGCTGACCTGTTGCGGCCGGGTCAGGGGCGCGCGGTAGGCGATGAAGTCGGTGCCCGAATAAAACAGCGGAACCCCCAGGAAGGAATGGGTCAGCACCCGGTCCAATGCCCGCGTGGCGGCCACCAACTCCTCCCGGCTTTCGGCATTGCTCAGCCGGTCCACCAGGCTGTCCACGGCAGCACTCTGCACGCCGGCATAGTTGCGGCTGCCCTGTTGGTCGGCAGCGGCAGAGCCAAAATAGAAGGCCTGCTCATTGCCCGGAGACAGGGTGGAGACCCACCGAAACATGACAGCATCGAAATCGAACTGCCGCAGGCGGGTGACGAAGCTGGCGCTGTCCATGGTCCGCAGCACCACCTCAATCCCCAAGCGTTCGGCCACCCGGCGATACGCCTGAAGGATGCGGGCATCCTGGTCGTTGCGCATCAACACCTCGAAGCGCAGCGGCTCGCCACCGGCACCGCGCATCTGCCCGTCCACAACCCGGTAGCCCGCCTGCCCCAGCAGCGCCACGGCTTGGCGCAGGACCTGGCGTTGCGCGCGGGCATCCCCGCCGGCATCCACCGGGCTAAATGGCTGGCTCAGGACACGGGGGTCCAGGTCCGCGGCGAAGGGCTCCAGCAGCGCCCGCTCCGCCGCACTGGGAGCCTCCCGCGCCGCCAGATCGGAATTGGGATAGAGGCTGTCCACCCGCTCCACCATGCCGCGATAAAGGCTGTCGCGCACATAGGTGAAGTCCAGCAGCATGGACAGCGCCTCGCGCACCCGTACGTCGGTGAACGGCGCACGGCGGCTGTTGAAAATGATGTATTGGGCCAGCCCGGGACGCTGGTGGGCGACCTCCTCCAACCGCACATCGGCGCGGCCTCGGACATCGCTGTAGCTGGTGATCCAACGGGCCGGGTCACTCTCGCTGGTGTAGTCCGCGTTGCCGGCGATGAACGCCCGCAGCGCAACCTCGCTGTCCCGATAATAGTCATAGATCAGCTGGTCGAAGTTGTGGTGCCCACGCCGCACCGGGACCTCTGCCGCCCAATAGTCCGGCACCCGCTCCCAGGTGATGCGTTGACCGCGATCAACCGTGGCGATGCGGTACGGTCCGGAGCCCAAGGGCGGCTCCAACGTCGGTCGGGTGATGTCCCGCCCCTCCCAATAATGCCGCGGCAGCACGGGCAGCATTGCCAGGATCAAGGGCAGTTCGCGGTTTTGGATATCCGGCTTCAAGTGGAAGGTCAGGCTCAGCGGGTCATGGACCTCCACCCGATCCACCATGGAATAGGTGCGGCGGCTGTTGGGCCGCCCATGATCGCGCAGGCTCTGCCAACTGAACACCACATCCTCGGCACGGATGGGTTCGCCATCATGAAACCGGGCCTCGGGGCGCAGGTGAAAGGTAATCGCCGAGCGATCCTCAGCCAGGGCAGCCCGCTCCGCGATCAGGCCATAGACAGTGAACGGCTCGTCCCAGGTCCGGGCCATGAGCGTATCGTTGAGATAGTGCAGGCCGGCGGCCTTGCTGCCCTGGGGAATGTAGGCGTTCAGACTGTCGAAACTGCCCGTCAGCGCCAGGCGGAGCGTGCCGCCCTTGGGGGCCTCCGGATTGGCGTAGTTCAACGCGGCAAAGCCTGGGGGATGGAGCGGCTGGCCATGCAGGGCCAAGCCGTGGCTGCCGTCCCCGGGGACGGGCTGGGCCTGCGCCGGGACGCTCACCCCCATCACCAGGGCACAGAACAGACCGATTCCCCCACCGCCAACACGCAAACCAGAAAGGTTTCCAGCACGAAAAAGGGCACGGATACGGGCACGAGCCATCAGGACGATCTCCAGCAGGCGGGACGGGAAAGAGCGATCAGTTACCCTCAGCATTCAGGCGCCGGATCAGTCCGTCAAGCTCATCCAGGCTGCCGGCATTGGGATCGCTGACGGGGTAGACCGTGACCCGCCCTGGCTGATGGGCCGGCACACCGCGCGGTCGCCGCGGCGGCGCCGGCACCGGGCCATTGAATCCGCCGCCACCACCGCTGAGGCTCACCCGGCCGCTGTGCAACCCGCCGATGATCCGCGCCCATGTCTGGGCTGGCAGACTGCCCCCGGTGACCCGGCCTGTGGGGCTGTTGTCATCATTACCCAACCACACCGTGGCGACATAGCGCGGCGTGTAGCCCACGAACCAGGCGTCGCGATAGTTCTGGCTGGTGCCTGTCTTGCCCGCCACCGGCACCGACAGACGGGCGTGACGCCCCGTCCCGCGGGTAACAACGGCCCGCAGCATATGATCCAGCTTGCTCACCAATCCCGCCCCTGCCACCCTGGGTCCCGGCTGATGGAGACGCTCGAACAAGATGCGGCCCTGGCGGTCCGTGATCCGCCGGATGGCATAGGGGAACACCGCCCGGCCGCCACTGGCCAACCCGGCATAGGCGGTGGTCAACTCCAGCGGGGTCATGGGCTGGGTGCCAAGGGCGATGGACAGGTCATTGGCCGGCACGCGGCCCGTCCCCAAGGCCTCAGCCGTGGCACCGATGGCCCGCGCCCCCACCTGATTGGCCAACCGTGCCGCCACTGTGTTGGAGGATTGGGCCAGCGCCTCGGTCAGGGAAATGACCCCCCGGTAGCGGTCGTTGAAATTGCGGGGCGACCAATCCCCCAGCGTCACCGGCCCATCGGTGACCGGGCTGTCCGTGTCCCAGCCCGCCTCCAGCGCTGCCAAGAACACGAAGGGTTTGAACGCGGAGCCAGGCTGACGCTGAGCCTGGGTGGCGCGGTTGAATTGGGTGCGGCGATAATCGCGCCCCCCCACCAGGGCGATGATGCTGCCATCGGGGCGCAGGATGACCACGGCCCCCTGTTCCACCTGGCGATCCTGGCCCTGCTGGGCCAGAACCTGCTGCAGGGCTTGGCGGGAGAGTTCTTGCGCTGGCACCTCAAGGGTCGTCTCCACGATGACGTCCCGGTCCACCGGCCCCAGGACGTCATCCAGGCTGTCGGCCACAAAATCGGTGAAATAGCTGGTGGAGGGGTCGATCTCTGCCCTGGTTGATGGACCCGTGACCAGATCCATGCCCCGATCTTGGTTGATCTGTGCCGGGTCCAGGCGCCCGCGATCCACCATCAGCCGCAAGACGGTTGCCGCCCGGTCTCGCGCCAAGTCCGGGTTGCTCTTGGGGTTGTAGCGCGAGGGTGCCTTCAGCATCCCGGCAATCATCGCCGACTGGTGCAAGGTCAGCTCCCGCGCGGAGCGGTTGAAATATTCCTGGGCGGCGGCCTCCACGCCATAGGTTCCGCTGCCGAGATAGACGCGGTTGAGGTAGGCGGTGAGAAGGCGATCCTTGTCGAACTTCCACTCCAGCCAGATGGCCAGCAAGGCTTCTTGGATCTTGCGCTTGTAGGTGCGGTCGGGGGTCAGAAACAGGTTTTTGGCCAGCTGCTGGGTGATGGTGGACCCGCCCTGGACAATGCGCCCGGCCTGATAGTTGGCCACCATGGCCCGTGTCAGGCCAATGGGGTCGATGCCCGGATGCCAATAGAAGCGGTCATCCTCGGTGGCCAACACGGCGTCAATCAGATGCTGGGGAAGTTCGTCCACATGCACGATGCCCGCTTGCACATCGCCATACCGGCGCAGCACCGTGCCGTCCGCCGCCAGGATGGTAATGGCCGGACGGCGTTGGCCCAGGTCCGCCTCTGAGATGCTGGGCAAGTCATGGGCGAAGTAGGCGACGGCGATGCCCAGCAGGATCGTGCCCCAGATGCCCATGATCAGCCCGGCGTGCAGCAGTCGGCGCAGGAGGCTGCGGCGGGGGGAGCGGGCCGGACGGGGTTTGGCGCGGGCAGGCGTTGGCGCTGGCGCCGGTCGGCGACCGGGGCTGGCGGCTTTGCCCGCCTGGGTCTTGTGACGGCGGGGCTGATGACCTGCGGAGGCGCTCACCTGCGATACCGGCTGTGCTGGGATAAACAAGGGGGCCCATCAGGGCGGTGGACAGAGGAAAGAGGGTAGCGGGTAGGGAGAACGTAGCCAGTGGGCCCGCAGCGACGGCCGCCCTGCCCCCCCAAGGGTCTGCCATCGAAGCGTTGACGAGCCGTCAATGCCCCACGGCTCGGGTCAGCGGGGGAGGACACCGGCAACCAACCGGAGCAGCTCAAACCGGGCTGACCGTGTCCCCCCCCTCACCATCGGCGTAGCGGGCATGCAAACGATCGAACAGCTGGTGGCGTGCATGATCGCGTTCCCGCAGCAGGGTGCTCACCAACGCCTCATGGTCACCCGGCACATAAGCGCGCTGCAACTGATAGGTCTGGCGGAAGGGATTGCGGGTCACCACCGTCACCAACTGGTGCCACTGCCTGCGGGAGGCATGCTGATCGGCATTGCCGCGGGCCACTTCCTCCCGTGCCCAGACCCGGAACTCCTCAACAAAGCTGGGGTTCAGCTCATAGGCAAACAGGAAACAGTGATCCATCAGTTCCACATCCAGCAGCGCCTCCCACGGGATCAGCGGGCCATCAAAGGCCTGAACCCCTTTGGCGTCCGCCCGCAGAGACCCCAGGCGCCGGATTTTTAGCGCCTGGGCGACCACGAAACCTGCCATCACCAGGATGATCCCCAAGGAAACCGACCCGGCCAGGATCTGGTCATCCAGGATCATCAGCACGGCCACCAGCAACCCCACCGCCATCAACAGGCCGAGCGCCCCCATGCGGCGCACCAGGGCCGGCGTGGGCGGCAAGCGCAACACCAGCCCCTCGGCACCGGACCACTGGGCAGGGTCGGTGACCTCAATGGGGTGCGTTTTGCCGAACACCGGCACGCTCTCTGTCTCGCTCACGATCACGGGGGGCCAAGCTTATGCTAGGGGACCAGGGGCAACCCTGGGATCACCATGGGAAAGACGCTCTAGGATACGCCAATCCTACGCGGCCGTCGCGGGAAATCGCTCCCCACAGGACACCCCCTGCCGTCGGGCGCCAGACAACACTGGGCGCAGCGGCCGATGACGGCGCACAGCCCGAAAGGACCGCACGCTGCCTGGGGATTACTGGGCGCAGGTGGCGTCAGCGTCCGCGAAGAACACTTCCAGGCCTTCCAACTGCGGCTCGGTCAGGTTGGTGGCCGCTGCGATGGCTTGTTCCTGATCGCCCTTGGCCATCATCAGGACCAGACCAACCTGCTGTTCGTCCAGGCCCATGGACTTCTCGCTCATGCAGGCGCAGTCGATACCGGGATCATCCGCCCCCAGGCATTGCTGATACAGTTCTCCCCAAGGGTCCATCTGCGCCAAGGCGGGGCCGGTGACAGTGATGGCCAGCAGGGCGGCGAGGGCGAGCAGTGAGCGCATAGGATAAACTCCGGCAGAATGGCGAGGCGATGGCGTCCCTCCTGTCATGACGGGTTGGGCCGCTGGGGGAAACCCCCTTCCTGCCGTCAGTGGAGTGGACAGACGCCGCAGAGGCCGCTAGAGCGGTTTGCGGTCAGTCCGGCGCTTCCCTCCCGCCTCTTTGTCGGGCGTAGGAGAGGGCCGGGGACGGCTCATGTGCCAAGCAAATGGCTCTAGAGCCTGTCCCACCTACCTTGACCACCCCGCGCCCCCACCCGGCCACCCACGCCAGTATCGTACCAATGGGTGGCCGGGTGGGGGGGCGGGGCTGGAGTGGACTCTATCTCACCGAAACGGGCTCTAGCAACGGCCGCTGGGGTCCCGTCGGTCTTGGCGAACGGGAACAGAAGGGGGCGGAAAGCATGGATCAGGCATCAGCCCCAGGGTCGCAGACCACAGTGGCTCCGGCAGCCGCCGCAGCCGACGGCCTGCCGCCCCGCCCGCCGGTGCTAAGCATTGTCACCCCGTTCTACAATGAGGAGGAGGCGGAGCACCTGTTCTTCGACCGGCTGATCCCGGTGCTGGAGGCCACGGGCTTGGCCTTTGAGATCGTCTGTGTCAATGACGGCTCCCGCGATGCCACCTTGGACAAGCTGATCCAGCGCGCGGCGACGGACGCCCGAATCCGCGTGGTGGACCTGTCCCGCAATTTCGGCAAAGAAGCGGCGCTGACGGCAGGCCTGGACCATGTCCAGGGGGAGGCGATCATCCCCATGGACGCGGACCTGCAGGACCCGCCGGAGTTGATCCACGACATGATTGCCAAATGGCGCGATGGCTGGGACGTGGTCTACGCCACGCGCATCAGCCGCCAGACCGACACCAAGATGAAGCGGCTCACCGCCGGCGGCTTCTATCGGGTGTATAATGCCCTCTCCAAGGTCAAGATGCCCCACAACGCCGGCGACTTCCGCCTGATGGACCGCCGCGTGGTGGCCGCCTTCGCGCAACTGCGGGAGACCAACCGCTTCAACAAGGGCCTGTTCACCTGGGTGGGTTTCCGCCAGACCGGAGTGGATTTTGTGCGCGAAGAGCGCTCCGGCGGGCAGAGCAAGTTCAATTATTGGAAGTTGTGGAACTTCGCCCTGGACGGCCTGACGGCCTCCACCACCATGCCACTGCGGGTCAGCCTCTATATGGGGGTGGCGATCTCTGCCCTGGCGTTTCTCTATGCGGCCATCCTGATCCTGCGGACCCTGGTGGCCGGGACAGATGTGCCGGGCTACACCTCCACCATGGTGGTGATCCTGTTGCTGGGCGGGCTGCAAATGACCATCCTGGGGGTGTTTGGCGAGTATCTTGGCCGGATGTATCAGGAGGTGAAGCGGCGCCCCGTCTATCTGGTGCGCCAAACCTGGAACATCCGTGATGATTCCCCTGTGACCCACAGGCCGGGCCAGCAGGAGCCACCGCGATGAAACTCATCATCCAGATCCCCTGCTTTAACGAGGAAGAAACCCTGCCTGACGTGGTGGCGGACCTGCCGCGATCCATCCCGGGTGTGGATGAAATCGAATTTCTGGTGATCGACGATGGCAGCCGGGACCGGACCGTGGAGGTAGCCCTGTCGCTGGGGGTTCATCACGTCGTGCGCATCCCCGGCAACCGCGGCTTGGCCAACGCCTTCCAAACCGGCCTGGATGCCTGCCTGGCCCGAGGGGCGGATATCATCGTCAACACAGATGGCGACAATCAGTATCCAGGCGATCGAATCGCTGATCTGGTGGGCCCGATCGTGGCTGGCGAGGCGGACATCGTCATCGGGGACCGCAAACCCCGCGCCGGCACGCAATACTCCGCCACCAAAAAGGCCCTGCACAAGGTGGGCGCCTGGGCGGTGAGCTTGGCGGCCGGCGTTGAG
>CAZCBM010000005.1:0-20323 GCA_964496805.1 uncultured Rhodospirillales bacterium
CAGCAGGATGCAAACGGTTTGATGAGCCATGCCACTGACAATGCCACAACCCACCCCCTTCGTGAATCCTCTGTATGCGTCCTTGCACTAGAGAACGCATTGGCACCGGTTTTCCCATCCGGTTGAGCCCGTGCCCCTGGTGCGCTGCACCTGACTGCGCTATGGCCCCGGGCGAGCCAAGCCATTGAAGCACCCTTGGTGTAGGCGATTGATGGACAAGCCCCAGGCCGTTTCCGCCGAAAAGGCCGCTTCGGCCTTCGCGGGATCGCTGAGCGCCGTCAATGGTGCGAAAACAATGGTGCGAAAACAATGGCCTGAGCAGCCGCTGTGTGTCCCCACGGAGCACGCAACGGCGGTCGCCATCAAGAGACCCGGAGCCGGACCCCATGGACTTCGCCCTCGCCCTTCTCAGCCTTTGGGCACTGACTGAAGTGCTGGCGCTGCCGGGCCTCGTTTTGCTGCCCCAGCCGTGGATGCGTCGAGACCCAGCCCTGCTGTGGGCCATGGCGCGGGTGGTGGGATTGGCCCTGGTGGCGCTGATTGCGGCAGCGCTGACGATCCTGTCGCCATCGCTGCCCGTGGGCTGGCTGGCCCTGGCCCTGGGGCTCAGCCTTTCCATACCGCTATGGCCCGCGTTGGCCGGACAGGCGCGCACCCTGTTGCGCGCTTTGCCCTGGCCCCTGGTGCTGACCCTGGTGGGCTGCGTGCTCTATGGGGTGCTGTTCGCCTACAACGCCAAGCTGATCCCCAATGCCGAGCGGGCGGTAAACATCTCCTTCCTGCTCCACGCGGCCCAATTCCCCGCTTGGCCGCCCATGGACCCGTGGATGGCCGGGGAGACGCTGAACTACTACCATTGGGCTTATTGGCAACTGGGGTTGCTCTATCGGATGACGCCGGGCTCCATTGAGGTTTGGTTCCTGGCCGCCCTGGTGCTGACGTGGGCGCGTGTGCTGGAAATGGTGGCCCTGTTGACCCGACGGTTGATGCTGGGACCCAGGCCCAGCGTCCACCGCCGCTGGCTGGCTCTCTTCACCGGCACGACGGGTGCTGTGCTGATCGTTATTGCGGGGAATTTCGATGGACTGGCGCAGCTGCTGCAAGGGCGGCAGAGCATCGATTGGTGGCATGCAAGCCGGGTGATCCCGGGAACCATCACGGAGCCGCCGTGGTTCAGCGCCCTGCATGGCGACCTGCATCCCTATCTGCTGGCGCTTGCCCCCAGCCTGACGATCCTGGCGGCGGTGGCGTTGGCTTGGCCCGGGCGGCGCGTGCATCCGGCGGACTGGCCGGGCATCCTTTTGGTGCTGGCCACGCTGTTCGTCATCCACACCTGGAACTTTTACATGCTGTTGGCCATCCTGGGGGGGCTGGGCCTGATCCGCATCATCCACCGTCCGTTGGTCCTGCGGCGGGCATCGCCACGCTGGGCAGTCTACCAAGGGGGCGGATTGATCCTGTTGGCCGTGCTGGCGGTGGGGCTGAGCTTTGGGCTGCGCGGAGGCTTCGATCAGGGGCATCGGCCCTTGAGCCCTGTGGAGGCAGAGCACCGGTCGTTGCCGCTGGCCTTCTTCCTGGTGGCCGGTCCCATGATCCTGGCCGCCGCCATCGGGCTGGCTGCGGTGATGGTCCGTCGGGTGAAGACGGTTCTGGGCGGCGGGATGGCGCTGGTGGTTACCGCCGGCGCCGGCGCTGTCACCGCCCTGGCGCAGCCTCTGGCACCGGTGATCCTGGCGCTTCTGGCGCTCTTTCGGCGCCGCAGTGTGCGCAGCCCCTTGCTGTTGCCGGCGTTGATGATTGTGGCCGGTGCCCTGGGTCTGCTGGCCGTGGAATTCGTCCTGGTGGAGGACTATTACGGCCTGGAGTACGACCGTCTGAATACGGTCTTTAAGGTGCACTTTTTCTGCTGGTTCCTGTTGGGGATGGGGGGTGTCAGCTTGGCGGGGATGGCCGGTGGATGGTGGGGGCTGGCGGCCCTGGTGCCGGGCCTGGCGGCCGGCATGGTCTATACCATTGGCGCGGTTCCCTCCCGCAACGCTGTGCGTGCCGCCCCGCCGGCGCTGCATTTGCAGGTTCAGGCCCCCGAAGGACAGGCCCTGGCCGAGGCGGCGGCTTGGCTGCGGAGCCTGGATCGGGCCGAGCCCCTGACCCTGATGGAAGGCATCGACCTGCCAAGCTGGCGCCAGAATGCCTGGGGTCACTATATTTGGGCGGGGTTTGCCACCATCCTGTCCGGCCACCGCGCCGTACTGGTCTGGCCGCTACACGAGAGCGGTTGGCGACCGGAGGAGAACTTCGGCGGGCGTTCCACAGCCCGAGTGGACGTGGGGGAGCGCTGGGGCGATGTGCGAACCTATTTCACCACCCCCGATGGGGAGGAGGCCCAGGCCCTGCTGGACAAATATCAGGTGGACCTTGTGGTCTGGGGACCCATGGAGCAGGGCGCCTATCCGGAGGGAGAGGCCCGGATCACGGGGCGCCTGGAGGCCGTTTGGCGGGGGGAGAAGGGCGTCACGCTTTATCGGGCACCTGGGCGGGCGCTGGACCTGCCCACCCTTGATCTGGGGACGACGCCCGCAGAAACCCTTGACCCGCAGGAGGGATCGCCATGACGACCACCGCTGGTCCGTCCGGGCTGGATCGCCCGTCCCGGCATCATCCAACGCCCTTGGCGCCGCTGCTGGCCTTTTTGGCTGCGGTGGCTGCCGCCGCTGCGCTGCGCCTGGTGGGATTGACGGCGGAACCGCTGCATCATGACGAGGGGGTCAATGGGTGGTTCATCCACAATATCCTGTTTCGCGGCGACTTCCGCTATGATCCCGAAAACTATCATGGCCCGCACCTGTTCTACATGCATGCGGTGCTCAGTTCGCTGTTTGGCGAGAGCGTGCTGATCATGCGCCTGCCGGTGGCGCTGGCGGGCCTGGGCTGTGTGGCCCTGGTCTGGGGACTGCGGGAGGCCATTGGGCGATGGTCGGCGGCCGCGGCGGCGTGGCTGTTGGCCACCAGCCCGGCACTGGTCTACTACAACCGCCTTTTCATCCATGAGAGCTATCTGGCCGTGGCCTTTCTTGGGGTGGTGGTGCTGTGGGTGCGCTATCAGCGGGCGCCATCCTTGCCCATGTGGCTGGCCCTGATGGCCCTGGTGGGTTGGAGCCTGACCATCAAGGAAACCGATATCGTCACCTATGGGGTGCTGGCCATTGCTGCAGCGCTGGCGTGGCTGTTTGCGTTTGGTTATGGCCCCCGCAGCGCGGGGTGGATGGAACGGGTGCCGGGGATGGCGCGGGGAGACCGGCTGCAGCGCCTTCAGGCGCAGTTGGGCGTTCCGGCGCAGCAGGCCCGCTGGTTGCTGTTGCCCCGCCCCGGGGAGCGGGGGCAGGGGATGGTCGTCGGCCTGCTGTTGATGGTGGTGATCTTCCTGGTCAGCTATGTCCGCTTGATCCCCACCGAAGCAGGGGGGATCGGCCTGGACCTGGGGGGCGCGCTGGACAAGTTCCGCGCATTGGTGATCTGGGGGAAGACAGGGTTTTCCTCCTTCCACGGCAAGCCCTGGACCTATTTTCCAGCCTTTCTGCTGAGCCATGAGTTCATATTGGCCGGGGCGGCCCTGATCGGTGCCGTGGCCGCCCTCTGGGCGCGCAATGTGGTGGCCCTGTTGATGGCCGGGTGGGGCATTGGGCTGGTGATGGCCTATTCCATCCCCAGCTATAAGACACCGTGGCTGATCATGACCCAACTGGTACCGCTGGCAGTGGCAGGGGGGTTCGGCCTCAGCGCGGTTGCCAAGGCCTTGGCCCGCTTGGCGCCGCGCGGACGGCGCCCTGCGGTCACCACGGTGGTGAGCCTGGCGGTGCTGGCGCCTGCTGGGGTGAGCGCCTGGGTGGCGGTGCAGATCGCCCACCGACCCTTCCTGGATCAGGATGGGGAGCGTCCCTACGCCCGCTCCGGCTATATCTACGCCCACAGCTATACGGGCGCTCGACCGGTCCTGGAGGCCCTGGACAGCCTCGCCAGGACGCCCGCCCCGCCGGAGGTGGCGGTGATCGACCCCAGCATGTGGCCCTTGCCCTGGTACGCTCGCCACTATCCCGTGCGCTACTACTCGCTGGAGCGGGACCCGCAGACCGGCGGCATCGCTGAGGATCAGCCCTGGCCGGCCACGTTCGAGGTGCCGATCATTCTGGCTGATCATGCACAGCGCAACCGGGTGTTTGAGCGCTTGCCGGGGGATCGTCGCTATCTGCAGCAGGTCTTTGCCATCCGCCCGGGCTTTAGCTTGCTGGCAGTGTTCAGGCCGGAATACGCGCCGTTGTTCCGTCAGGATCCCGTGGTGCTGGAGGCCGAGGCAGGCTCGCCGTAGAGCGTAGGACCCTGGCGGGGCGAAAACGCCGCTGCGTGAACATCCGTTGATCACCAAACATTGGCCATCAAAAAAAAGAAGGACCCCACCCGTGCAAAGACGATGGGGTCCCTTCAGCATCATGGCAGTCTAAAGCAGGGGCATCGATCCCAAATCGGGGTCTGCTGCTTTAGGCGGCACTGGGCGCTGTCGCCCAGGCCTGAGGTTGGGTGCGGTGCCGTGGTCCGCAATCAGTCCAGCAGGTCAAACCGGTCTGCGTTCATGACCTTGGTCCAAGCGGCAACGAAGTCTTCGACAAACTTCTTCTCGTTGTCGTCCTGGGCGTAGACTTCCGCATAGGCCCGCAGAATGGAGTTGGAGCCGAACACCAGGTCCACACGGGTGGCGGTGTACACCGTCTCCCCGCTTTTGCGGTCCTGCAGCCCATAGGTTCCGTCACCCTGCGGCACCCACCGATAGGCCATATCGGTGATGGTGGTGAAGAAGTCGGTGGTCAGTTGACCTTCGCGCTGGGTGAACACGCCATGCTTGGTCCCGGCATAGCTCACGCCCAGGGTGCGCAGGCCGCCCAGCAACACGGTCATTTCCGGCCCGGTGAGGTCCAGCAACTGGGCACGGTCCAGCAGCAACTCCTCGGGATCGGTGGGCACGTCCGCCCGCTGATAGTTGCGGAAACCGTCACCCAACGGCTCCAGATACTGGAAGCTGTCGGCATCGGTCATCTCGTCGGTGGCATCGCCGCGACCCGGGGCAAACGGGACAGCGACATCGTGGCCGGCCGCCTGGATGGCCTGTTCCACAGCCCAGGTGCCCGCCAGGACGATGACGTCGGCCAGGCTGGCCCCGGTCTCGGCCGCAAGGGGCTCCAGCACCGCCAGCACCCGGCTCAGGCGGTCCGGCTCATTGGCCGGCCAACTGTTCTGGGGGGCCAAGCGGATGCGGGCGCCGTTGGCACCGCCGCGGCGATCGGAACTGCGGTAGGTGCGGGCGCTGTCCCAAGCGGTGGCGATAAGGTCGGCTTGGCTCAAACCGCACTGGGCGATCTTCGCTTTGACGGCATCCACATCATAGTCCGTGCGGCCAGCCGGCACGGGGTCCTGCCAGATCAGGTCCTCCTGCGGGACGAAGGGCCCGATATAGGCAGACTTCGGCCCCATGTCGCGGTGGGTCAGCTTGAACCAAGCGCGGGCGAAGGTGTCGGAGAAGTACTGGAAGTCACCGTGGAACTTCTCGCAGATCTCGCGGTAGATCGGGTCCACCTTCATGGCCATGTCGGCGTCGGTCATGATGGGGTTGTGCTTGATGGAGGGATCGGTGGCATCCGGAACCATGTCTTCTTCACGGATGTTGATCGGTTCCCACTGCCAAGCACCGGCGCGGGACTTCTTCACTTCCCACTCATAGCCGAACAGCAGCTTCAGATAGCCATCGTCCCACTGGGTGGGGTTGGTGGTCCAAGCACCCTCCAGGCCGGAGGTGTGGGCGGTGTTGGCGTTGCCATCGAACCCGGGGTTGGCCCAGCCTAAGCCGGCGGCTTCCATCGGGGCCGCGGTGGGGTCCGGGCCGATGCGATCGCCTGGCAGCATACCGTGGCACTTGCCGACGGTGTGACCGCCAACGGTCAGGGCCGCAGTTTCCTCGTCATTCATGGCCATCCGCGCGAAGGTGGTGCGGACGTACTTGGCGGTTTCGGCCGGGTCGGGATTGCCGTTCACGCCTTCCGGATTGACGTAGATCAGACCCATGTGGGAGGCGGCCAACGGCCCGTGCATGGTGTCCGCGTTGGCGATGTCGTCCACCCGCTCCTGGGTGGGGGCCAAAATCTCGTTGTCGAAGCCCCAGTTGATGTCCGTCTCTGGCGCCCAGATGTCTTCGCGGCCAAAGGCGAAGCCAAACACCTTCAAGCCCATGTTGGCATAGGCCACGGTGCCCGCCAGGATGACCAAGTCCGCCCAGGACAGGGCGTTGCCGTACTTCTTCTTCACCGGCCACAGCAGGCGCCGCGCCTTGTCCAGGCTGGCATTGTCCGGCCAGGAGCCCAGGGGCTCAAAGCGGATGTTGCCGGTGCCTGCACCGCCGCGACCATCGCCCAGGCGATAGGTGCCGGCGGCGTGCCACGCCAAGCGAATCATCAAGCCACCGTAGTGACCCCAGTCCGCCGGCCACCATTCCTGGCTTTCGGTCAGCAGGGCTTCGGTGTCTTTCCAGACAGCCTGGAAATCCAGGGCCTTCACGGCCGCGCGATGGTTGTAATCGCGGGACATGGGGCTGGAGCGCCGATCGTGCTGATGCAGAATGTCCAGGTTCAGCGCCTTCGACCACCATTTGGTGGGCGCGTTCTTCTCCCTGGTGTTGCTGCCGTGCATGATTGGGCAGCCCGCCATGCGGTTCATATCGCCGTCCATTGAGATCCTCCTGAAAGTTGGGCTTGGGCACGCCGACACCCTGCGCAAGGCGCCACGTCCCAGAGCATCGATAAGATGGACTAAGAACTCAATGAGGTCTAATTTAAAGTCCTGGTCAAACCGATAAGTTGGGCAAATGACACGGATCACCCTGAAGCACCTCATCTATTTCGAGGCGCTGGCCACCCATTGCCACTTTGGGCGCGCTGCGGCGGCCTGTGGGATCAGCCAGCCGGCCCTGTCGTTGCAGATCAAGGAACTGGAGACGATGCTGGACGCCCCGCTGGTGGAGCGCATGGGCCGGCAGACCCAACTGACCCCGCTGGGGGAGGATGTGGCGGTGAGGGCCAGGCGCATCCTGCTGCAGGTGGAGGATTTGGGGGCGCTGGCGCGGATCAGTGCCACGGCCATCGGCGGCCATCTGCGCCTGGGCATCATTCCGACCATCGCCCCCTATCGCTTGGTGAGCATCGTTCGTACCGTGGCGGCCCGCTTCCCTTCCCTGGCCTTGGAACCGAGGGAGGCGCTCACCCGGACGCTGATCGCGGACCTGTTGCAGGCCCGGCTTGATCTGGCGTTGGTGGCGCTGCCGGTCTCCGAACCGCTGCTGGAGGAGATGGCGCTCCATCAAGAGGACTTTGTGCTGGTGCGTCCGGCCGCCGATGCCGGCCGGCCGATCCCCTGTGCCCGAAGCCTTGCTGCCGAGCGCTTGCTGCTGCTGGAGGAGGGGCATTGTTTCCGCGATCAGGCTTTGTCCTGGTGCGGCATGTCCGGCACCGACAGCCGCGCCGTGATGGAGGGAAGTTCGCTGGCCACTCTGGTGCAGATGGTGGATGCCGGCTTGGGCATCACCTTGCTGCCCGACATGGCGCTGGCGCTGGAAACCCGCTCGGCCTCAGTAGCGGTGGATCGGTTGCCGGCGCCCGTGCCGGGGCGCACCCTGGGGCTGATCTGGCGCAAGACGACCCCGTTGGCGGGCCAACTTCGGGCCTTGGGTCAGGCGATCCAGGAGAGTCTTGCAGGGGAGGGCGGCCGGTTGGCGTTGGCGGAGGCCCCATCGGGGTAAGGCGGTGCGCTGGCGAGTGGCTCCTGTTCCAGACGAGACAGGCAAGGGCGGCTGGGTGGCTTAGGGTCGTGGCCATCACACCGCGGATCCCCGCGGAGCAGCCCGCCGCCCCCGGAGCCTTCCCATGCGCTTGCTCACCGTTCTCTCCATCATCGCCACCACCCTGATGCTGAGCGGCGGGCTCAAGCTGGCCGAACGGGACTTCGAGACCAACGAGGTCGCCCAGGCCGCGCAGACCTTGGACCACGCCGCCGATATCCTGCGCCGCCTTTGACGCCGTTGCCCAGCAGGGGCGCCCATGCCCCTCTGTTGCCAGCGCTTTTTCCGATCAGTCTGACCCAGCCTGCTCGGCCGTTTGGGCGCTTAGGCCAACAGTCTCATGACGCCCTGAAAAAGGGCGCTGTCTGGGTGCTGAAGGTGGTCCAGCACGCTGAGATGATGATCCCCGTTCAGGCCCAACAGGTCGCACGCCCCCCCCACCGATTGCCACCGGGCCGCCATGCGCTCGCTCTGGCGGCGGAACTCCCCGGTCTCCAGGGTTCCCACGGCAAACACCGCCGGGGGCAGACTGGCGGGCAGGGGTAGGGTCAGAGGCGACAGCAGGCGCACCTGTCGGGCATCCAATTGCAGGTAAGGTCCCACATGGGTGTAGGGCAGGGGGGCCAAGTCATAGACCCCGCTGATCGGGACGATCCCCGCGATGGGGTCCTGCTCCAGCCCATAGTCGGCATCCCAATCGCTGATCGCAGCCATCACGCTCAGATGGGCGCCAGCGGAATGCCCACAGACCACCAGGCGCTCCGGGTCTCCGCCCAGATCGGCACTGTTTTGATGCAGCCAGACAACGGCGGCGCGGACTTGGCGCGTGATCTCCTCAACCGTCACCGCTGGGGCTAGCGCGTAGTTCACCACGGCCACCATGACACCATGCTGGCTCAGGGTGCGGGCAACGCCACCAAAGGTGTCTGCCGTATAGGACCGCCAGTATCCTCCGTGGACAAACACCAGGATCGGTGCTGGTGCATCGGCGGAGGCATCTAGCGGTGGATACAGGTCCAAATGCTCAGCCAGAGTCGGGCCATAGCGCAAGCGTCGGTAGCCGGGATGGGCGGCCTGCAACTGGGCAGCCTCCCGCGGGAATTTCTCCCGCCACCCCTCGATGTCCGGAATGCCGGCTCCGGGATCAAATTGGGCCGAAAGCTCCTCAATAGTGCGGTAGCGGTGATAGATCGGGGGCACGGACATGGGCCAGGAACGCTCCGGGGTGGCAAGCTTACAGCAATCCCGGCAAGGTAGGCTTATGGTCCCTGCTCCGCCAAGCCTTTCTTCCTAAAGCCTTTGCTCGCCCAATGGGTCGGCTTACCCCCTTGTCCCCTGTTCCCGAGGACCCGCCGCCATGGCCACTGCCCGTCCCCGACGCACGCCCCTTCCGGGGGGACTGGTGGTCCCGGCGCTGATCGTCGTCAGTGGGGTGTCGGCGGGGTTCGTGTCCCTGCTGACCCAGCCCGTTTGGGGTGCCGCCGTGGCGGTGGTGGGGGCCATCCTCACCAGTATTGCGGGCCTGTGGGAGGTACGCCTGCGCGCGGTCATTGGCGGCATGCTGGGGCTGTTGGCCAGTGCGGCCATTGCTATCCATGCCGGGGCCCTGCGCCACGTGGGGGGCGTGACCCCGGTGGCTGTGGCGGACCTGCCGGCGACCCTGGCCCTGGACCGGACACAACCCGTGCCCCTGGCCGATGCCACCGTTGATGCCGGCCGGCCGCTGATCTTCCAGCCACCGGTGTTTGGCGATCAGGGGATATCGCGGCCGGAGGCGGCGTGCCTGTTGCCCCTCTATGGCCGGCACACCATGCCCGGCGACCCTGTGAGCATTTTGCTGTTTGGCACAGGCCCGGCCCCGGAAGACAATCCGGAGCAGGCGTGCCCGTCCCGATGGCTGGACCCCGAGATGCCTGCCGTTGCCAGCCTGCCGCCGGATTATCGCTACCGTGCCCAGCAGGCGCTGCGGGTGGCACGGGACCAAACCAGTTTCCGTCTGCCCCCTGAGGAACCGGGGGCGGTGGTGTTGGTGATCCCGGCGCTGGCGGATCGGGGTCAGAGCCTGGGTGTTGAGACCGTTGCCGTGTTGGTGTTTTCGCTGCCGGCGGCCTTGCTGCTGTGGGTGGGCCTTAATGGCTTGCTGGGTCGCGTCCGGGCGCCCAAAGCCCGCCGCCCGGACCCGGAGGATGATCTCGACGCCCCCCTGATGGACTGATCCGCCATCGCTCTCTGACTGTCGCAGTCTTGAGGCGTCTTGGGCCGCCGGATCAGGGCTGGCTTTGCTCCTGGCTATAGGCCCTTGCGCGGCAACGGAGTCACCGCCGGCCCGCTCCCCCCCCCTGGCGTACCTTTGGCCGGCTACCCATTGCGATCATAATCCCGTGGGTGGCCGGGAGGGGGAGCGGGCTGGGCTAGAATGATCGGAAAATGCTCTATAGCGGGGCCGCAGCCGGCATGCTCTGGATATGGACCCGGCTGCCCAGGGTGTCCTGCGCGATCTCTGCCAGGTGGGGATGATGGGTTAGCATCACCACTTGGGTGTGCTCTGCCAGATCCGCCAAGCACGCCAAGCCCGCTGCCGCCCGCTGATCATCGAAGTTGATGAACAGGTCATCGGCAATGAACGGCAGCACCAATCCCGCCCTCAGCCTCTCCCGCACCCCGGCCAAGCGCAGGGCCAAGAACAACTGATCGCGGGTGCCATCGCTCAACCCGTCGATGTCCACCGGGCGTTCGGCGTCCGTCGGGTAGAGGCGCAGCGCTGGCGGTGTCGCCTCCAAGTCGGCTCTCAAAGCACTGTAGCGCCCACAAGTGAGGCGCACAAACAGCCGCTCGGCTTCTGTCAGCAGTGGTGAGCGGTTGGACTCGCTATAGCGGTCCATGGCGCGGCGCAGGACCGTGTGCTGCACCGTCAGACGCAGATGCTCCCGCACGGCCTCTGCCATGGCCTCCAGAGCCCGTTGTCGCTCTTGGTCTGCCAGAAGGGCCGACTGGCCAAGACCATCAGCCTCGGCATGGGACTGTGCTTGGCGGACGGCTTCTTTTGCCGTGGTGAGCTGGTCGCGGGCCTCCAGATAGGCGGGCTCCAGATCCGTCTGCAGCCTCTGGCGCAGGCGTTCCTCATCATCTGCCAGGGAGGCGGGGTCGGCCTCGGCCAAGTCGGCCCGCAGATCCTCCCCCGGTCCTTGCAGGGCGCTGAACTGGCTCAGCAGCGTTTGTCGGCGATCCAGCAAGAGGCGGCATTGCTCCGACCGGGCAACAGCCTCCTTCAGTGGGGTTAGGGCTGCGGGGTCGTTGGGGTCGGGGTCCGGGGGAAGCCGGGCATCTGTGAGCAGCGGGATCAGGGCATCCAGGATCTGCCGCTGCCGATCTTCCGTGGTCTCCAGCGCGTCAGCCTCCGCCTGGGCCTTCTGGGTGAGGCGCTGATGGTCATTGTCTTGGGCGATGGCGGTGCGCAGGCGCGTCTCCGCCTGGTGCGCCAGGCTTTGCAGGGTTGCCACGTCCACAGGGGGATTGGGCAGCGAGGTACTGGACAGCGAGGTACTGGACAGCGAGGTAGTGGGCGCGAGTGCGCCGGGGACGGACAGATCCAGGGCCTCGGCCAGGGTCTGGGCCTCAGCGGCAACGGCTTGCAGGCGCGCCTCCAGAGGGGCCCGTTCCTCAGTCTCCAGCCGCTTCAGCGTGGTCAGCGCCTGATCCAGGGCAGCGAAATGGTCCAGGGCTGATTGGGCGAGGGCCGGCTCCAGGGCCGCGGGTAAGCCGCACTGTTGCAGGGTCTCCCACCAGTTTGTGGTCCAGGCCTCCACCGCCGCCTGTTTGCGCTCATGGATGCTGGACAGGCTTTTCACCCGTTGGGCGACAGTGTTGCGGTGCTTCTGGGCCAAGTCCCGGCGGTTGCTGGCCTCTTTCTCCGCGTCCACAGCGGCCTGGGCGGCCTCCAACCGTTGGCAAAGGCTGTCAACCGTCACGTCCAGGGACTGACCGCCTTCCTCCGGGGGCAGCAGTGCCCGGCATCGCTGGTGGAATTGGTCCAGGTCTTGCTGCGCGCTGGCCTGCGCCCGCTGGGCGCTTACCGCCTCGCGCCAGCGTCCCAGCCAGCGCTCCACCGCCGGTGGCCCCCAGTCGCTTGGCAGCCCCAAACCCTCAAGGACCGTTGCCCAGGCATCCTGGGCGGCTTGCCACTCTGCCTCGGCCGACTGGAAGGCGGTGTCTGCCAGGGTCTTAGCCGCTTCTGCCCTTTCCAGGGCCTCAGCATGCATCAGGTCCCGGGCGGCGGACAGGGACTGATCGGTGCGGCGGTCAGCCAGCGCGTCCGTTTGGGTGATCGCGGCCTCAAAGCTCTCTGCCTGCGGCTCGGTCGGGGGAGACGACTGGGTCCTGAGCGTCTGCCAGAGGGCATCCCGTTGCGCCCTTACCTCTGCCAAGTGTTCCGGTGTCACGAGGGAGAGGCTATGGCGCAGAGCATGGAATTGGGCGTTAGCCTGTGCCCAGGCCTCTGTTGCCTGCTGGGCGGCTTTCCGGGCATCGCGCAGGCTGTCGCGGGTTTGCTGATCGCGCTCCTGGGCTTGCCGCAGGCTCTCCGGCGAGGGGGGCGCCACGGATGCCAGGGCCGTATGATCGCCCTCCCAGGGGGCAAGCGCAGCGAGGGCATCGGTCAAGGCAGCATTGGCTGTCTGGAGTGCCTTGGTCCGGCCCTCGGCCTGCTGCTCCAGGGGCAAGAGGCTCTTGGCGGCGTTCAGTAGGGTTTGGAGCGGTGTCACCTCCACGGGGGCGCCCAGAGCGTGCAGGTCTGCCTCTGCCCGCTCCAGGGCCTGGGTCTCCTGATCCAGCGCCTCCCGCGCCTGGGTTGCGGCACTGTCCACCCCCGGGCCCTCGGTGGCTCGGGTCCCCAGGGCTTGGCGCAACAGCTTGCCCGGCACTTTCTTTCGGAGCCCATCCAGATCGTCTGCCGGCCAACCCAGGTCCTTCGCGGCATGGCGGGCCGCGACCGCTTCGGCTTCGATGCGCGCGGCGAGGGTGGCCAGGGTTTGGGGCGCCTCCTCCAATCCATGCACCGCTTTGACAAAGCCTGTGATCGCAGATGCCTGTTCCAGCGCGGCAGGGTCCAGGACCAACGCGTCGCGTGCCTGCAACGCCTCGTCACGATGGCGGCGATGCAGATCGGCCTGGCCCTTCAGCGTGGCCAGGTCTTGGCGCGCCTGATCCACCTGATCGCCCGCCGTCGTCGGAAGGGGCGGGTGGAGTGTATCCAGGGATTGGCCAGGGCTGAGCCAATCGCGGCGCAGGTCATTCTCCACGGCGGTCAGGGGGCCCAGGATCTCCAGGGCCTGACGCAGGGTGCCCAGGCGCTCCACTTGGTGTCGAACAGTCTGTAGGCAACTCAAGGCCTGATCGTGCTTGGCCTGTGCGCGCGCCACGGTTTCGATCTGGGCTTTCCACGCCTCGGGGGCCAGTTGCGCCGCCTTCAGGGTCGCGCAGGCGGCTTCATAGTCCTGCCGTGCCTCCTGATAGTGGTTCTTCGAGTTGCTGCGCCGCGCGTAGGTCTCCTTCAGTCCCTTCTCCAGGTCTGCAACGACGGCGGCGGCTGACTGCATCCCGCCCGCGGCCGCGAACAATTGCCGGGGCAGGTCGGCCTTGCCATCGCTGAGGGAGCGCCCGCCCTGGACCAGGTCCGGATGATCGAGGCATTGGCTCTGGGCGAACTGATCGCGGTCCAGCCCCCCCAGCCACCGGGACAGGATGGTTTCCGGGACCGTGGCGCCCGTTTCCGCCTGCCGCAGGCGCGCCCCCCGCTTGTGGCGGGTGAGACTGACGCAAGGCGTCGCCGGGTCCGCAACGCTGAGCGTCGCCGACAGGCCCAACTGCCCATAGTCAAACCGGAAGTCGAAAGGGGTTTGGTTGGGAAAGCCAAACAGGAAGTACAGTAGGGCCTGCCGGAGGGTGGATTTGCCCGCCTCATTCTGCCCCACCACCAGGTGCAGGTCGCTGCCTTGGGGGGAGGAGGGAGCGGGGAAAAGGAGTTCCGCCCCGTTGAAATGGCCAAAGGCGGTGAGGCCGAAACGGTCAAAACGCATCCTCGTCCTCCCCCGTGCTGCCAAGACGGGCGCGCAGACCCGCCAAGGCCTCAGCGATCAGCGGCTCCAGCGTCTTTGGCTGCGGGTCCTCCACCCAGTCGCTCAGCCCGTCGCCCTCCCTCCTCAGCAGGTCCGTGATCTCCGGCGGCAGATTGCCGGTGACGGCGGTTAGGGCCGTCATGAGCGTGTCCAGGAGGGCAGGATCCTGATGAGCGGTGTTCTCAGCCAGCCAGGAGAGGGCCTCGGCGTCGCTGAGCGCCGGCGCATTTGACGCTTTGGGCGCCTGGGTGTGCAGTTTGACGCCTTCCAGGATCAGGCTGCCGTCGCGGGCGATTTCTTGCACAATCTCCGCACACCGCTGGGTCAGGATCGAGCGTTGGGCCAGCAATCGGCCATGCAAGGGCGTTGCCCCGGTGAGGCGAAGGCGCAGGGCGAGGAAACGGCCCGGTTCCGACCCGACGTCGTGCGCCTGCGCGATCGCTTGCCGCAGGGTCGCGGTCAGGTCGGCATCGTCCTCCACACCCGTCAGGGCGACCGTCAGCCCCTGGAAGCGCCCAACGTCAACATCCACCTCAGTCAGGTGAACCGGTGCGCCGGGGCCGGCAATCTCGCCTTGCAAGGCCCCTTTGGCCCCATGCTCCCGGATGTGGCGCCCCTGGAGGACTCCGGACCAAGCCACGGCAGGCCCCTGTGCCTGAACGATCTGCCGACCGTGGACGTGGCCCAGTGCCCAATAGTCGTATCCCTTAAGGCTGAGGTCACTGAGGCTGCAGGGGGCATAGTTAGCGTGCTCGGTCTGGGTGCTGCCGAGCGCGGTGTGCAGCAGGCCGATATTGATGAGACCGGGCAATGCTGCTGGGTACCTGACGGCCAGGTTCGCGCTGACGTCGCGCTGCGCGAAGCTCTGCCCATGGACCACGGTGCCCAACCGCTCCAGGACCTTGCTGGAGGGCTGGTGGGCGGGCAACAGATGGACGTCCGGTGGCAAGGTGAGATCCTGCCCGATTTGGCTCTGTGCATCATGGTTACCCAGGATCATCACCACCGGAATACCGGCAGGTCTCAGCCGTGCCACCTGATCGACGAAAAACAGGCCCGTCTGCACATCCTTCCAGGCGCCATCCCAGATGTCGCCTGCCAGCAGCAGCAGGTCCACTTGGTCGGTAAGGCAATGGTCAATCAGACGGGTGAAGGCCGCGCGGCTGGCTGCGCGCAGCCGGGCGGCCTGTTCTGCGGTGGCGTAGCGCAGCGTCTCCAGCGGACTGTCCAGGTGAATGTCGGCTGCGTGGACGAAGCGCAAGGTCATGGCCGCCCCTTCTGCGGTGCGCGATTGGAGATCAGAATGCCCCCCAAGATCAGCGCCAGAGCTAACAGCAAAGCGAGTCTCAACGTTTCGTCATTCAGCGCCCACCCATAAAGCAGGCCGAAGCAGGGGACGAGGTAGCCCACTTGGGAGGTGAAGGCGAAGCCTGCCCGGCGCGCCAACCAGAAGCGCAGCACAAAGGCAAAGGCAGTGGGCAGCAGTCCCAAATACAGCACCGATCCCCAGACTTGAGGGTCTGGCAACTGGGTAGTTAAAGCGGTGGACACAGCGGTCAGCGGCACCAGCACAAGGGCGCCAACGCTCAGCGCCCCAGCCGTCAGCGGCAGGGCGGCCACACCGGGGATCCGGGCCATCATGAACCCGGTGGAGGCATAGCCCAGCGCGCTCAGCAGGCCCAATCCCAGGGCTGGCAGCCGTTCCATCCCCACGGCAAGGGTTTGGTCAGCCACCACCAGCACCACGCCGGAGAAGCCGATCAGCACCCCCAGCAGCCGGGCAGGGGTGATGGGCTCAAGGGTGGACAGGAAGTGACCCAGCAGCAGGCTCAAAAGCGGGACGCAGGCCATCAACAGGGCCGTGGTCCCCGATGGCAGGGTCTGGGTGGCATAGCTCAAGGCAGTGAAGGGCAAGGCGAAGCCGGTCACGCCAATGGCCGTGATCCAGGCCCAGGTTCGCCGCTCCTGCGGATAGCGCTGGCCCAGCGAGCGCACCACGATGTTGAGGATCACCGCCGCGATGGCCAGGCGCAGGAGCGATACTTGCAGGGGCGCCAGCGGCGTGGACGACAGGGACGGGTCCACGGCCGTCTTCATCGCCAGGAAGGCTGATCCCCACAGCGCGCCCAGCCCCAGCATCATGGCGAGTTCCAGTGGCCCGGCCCGCCTCAAGGCGGCGGGCGCTGCTGGGTGCGGTGCGGGATCCGGTGCCCGGTCGGCGGCAGGCGGGACGGAGGCTGGTGCCGTCATGCCGGGACCGCTGAGCCTGTCACGCTCACCACCTTGGGGTGCACCGCTCGGCCCGCTCGCGGCGGGTCATTCGGACCCCACCATCCAGGCAATCACAATCCACGCCCCCATTGGGCCCACTGAGGCAGAGGCCGCCCCGCAGGACGTAGAGTTCTGTCGCCTCCCATCCCCCTTCCGCGGGTTCGTTGACCCCGAAGTTCAGCAGATAGGTGGCGTCGTCCACCCCAATGCCACGGGGCAGGTTGCGCACGGTGCTGAGAACCATAATCGCATTGCCATAGTGGAGGTTGCGTTCGGTCACGGCGAGGCGTGCGTCCTGCGTCGCTTCGGGATCGGCGATGCTGTACCAGGAGGTGATTTCGTTCTGGGTGGCATCGCGGATCGCCTGCCGCCGGCGCAGATATTCCAGGCCAACCCGTCCAGGGGGCACACGGGTGCGCTCATAGACGCCCCCACGCTCGGCACTGAAGCGCAGATCCCAGACGCTGATGGGGTCCGTTCCGGTGCTGGTGACGGTCTGGGCGTTCTCCACCACCTGCACCAAGTCGGCGGCCTGACCCACGGTGGCCTGTGCCAGGGCGAGCCCATGCTGGGCGTCCCGCGCCTCATCCAGGATCACCCGCGGCCCCAGGCCCCCGTCCCAGCAAGCCGCGTTGAACTGAGCGGCAGTGTGGATCAGAACCGGCAGGTCACCGGGCAGGCCGGTCAGCTTCTGGCGCCCGAAGCCGCTCAGCACTACCCCGGCCACCTCGGCCCCCTCGGCGAGGCCGACGAGCCACTCGGTGGGTTGATAGGCATTGAGGATCAGCACTGTCGGGCGTCCGGTTTCCAGCACTTGGACGTCCACCCGGCCCCGGGGCTCGCCGCGCCGCATATCTTCGTCATCCCCCGGCAGGGGATTCAGCGGTGACAGCCGGGTCTCCCCCACGGCGATCAGGCTGACATGGGCGTTGGCTGGCACGTTCGGCAGGCGGCAGCCTTGCACGGGGGGGGCAATCTCAGCCCCCTCCATGCCATCGCGCATCTGAAGATAAGCGGCATAGCCCTCCTGAACCTCGGTATCTGCCAACAGGTTCAGCACAACCCCGCCGGCATCGCCGGTGTCCTGCCCTGTTTGCGGTGTTTCCCCCAAGACCAAGGGGCGCCCTGGCTCTGCGCGAAGCGTGCGATCGGGAGGACGCCGAAACAGGGTCAGGCCGATGCGCTGGGTGTCCAGATTGGCCCGTTGGGCATCGGGATTGGCCAGCTTGGGCAGGCCAAGCTCATCGCACTCTGGCACCGGTTGACCGGCCACGTGGCGCAAAACGTCCACGGTCTCCGGCAGCCCCTCGATGCGGGTGCCTTCTGGCCCGTTGAAGAACACGCCGACAATGGTGGTCCCGGGGGTGGCTTCAATGCGAATGGGGCGGGGATAGGCGCTGGTCAGCAACAGGGCCACCTCCTGACCCGGAAAGCCCACACCGACAATCTCCGGCTCCGTGGATGACGGTGGATCCAGAAACAGGGCGGCCACCACTTCCGTCCGGCGATCCACGCGGGGCAGGGTGCAGCCTTCCTGCGCGGCGGCCTGGTTGAACCGTTGCTGTGCGGCAGCGGGAAGCGCCATCGTGCACAGGACCAGCGCCGCACCCCACAGCATCGCCAGCGCCAAGCGCGCCTGCAACCAGAACCCTTGGATCATCGCTCACATCCTCCACAAGCAGGGCCGGGCAGCCGTTGCCGCCCCACCGTCGGCCCACAGATGGCAGCCTTGCCCAAGCGTGTCAAAGCCCTGTGGACCCGGCGGGCATGGTTGCGCTTGACCTGCTGCCCGACGGCGCTGATACAGGCAGGGTTGATCGGCAAACAGTGGGGATCGGGCAACCATGGCCAAGCGGGTGATTGGACGGCGGCGCGGGGCGACTGCGCTGACCTATGGTTTGGTGGTTGGCTTGGTTGCGCTGGGCAGCCTGTCCGCCGTGACCCGGATCGGCGGCGGTGTTGACAGCCTGTTCGGCACCGTCTCCAGCACCCTAAGCGATGCCGCGGCCTTGACCGGCAGCAGCACCCAGGGGGACACCGGGGCAGAGGGACCGGCGCCGGTGGGCTTTACCTGCACCAGCGGAGAGGAGGCGGTCCTGCAACTGCGTGACGGGGCCACCACCTATTATCTTTGCCCCTATCGCCGCTCTCCCACGGGGGCGGGCTTGGTGAACCCACAATCCGCGCGGGTGGGCTGCCTCAGTCCCGGTGCCAGTATGGACACGGCCTGGACGGATGGCGCAGGCGTCCGGTACGGGGCGGTCAGCTATGAACTGGCGTTGGACATTGACACCGATGATGTGGTCTTGCCGGTCGGGCGCCAGCGGTTTGAGATCCCTTGCAGTGGCTCCTGCACCGGCGGCGGCAGCGTCCTGATTGAGACGGTGGATCAGGAACGCACCATCCAAAGCTTCGGCAGCGCCGGCAACAGTCTTTGCCGACAATCGGTGGATAGCTATGTGGCGGGTGTCGAGGACAGCCCGATCTACACAAGTTATTGGGATTTTTCCCCGCGGCTGCAATTTGGTCATCACATCACCTTGTTTGGTCGCCAGTCCACGGCCATCGGCATCTACCCGATGACCGGCTATTATGCTGCGCGGCGGGAGAATTCCGTTGCCTTGGCACTGCCGGCGGATGCCACCTTGGGCTATTATGTGGAGCGAGGGTCGTGAGACGTGGACACTGGTGGCCCCTGATGGGCTTATGCGCCCTGGTCCCGCTGATGGGAGCCATGAACCCCGCCCTGGCCCGGGACAGTTGGTCCTGGGACGGGTCTTGGTGCCTAGTGGAGATGGTGGATGAGCGCTTCCCTCAGGACATCATCATCGGCAGCCTGAACCTGGCGCGCCTGGATCGGGAAAGCCTGGCGGGAGACATGCACCTGCGGGTCCCGGCAGCGCCTGAGATCGATCGTGAGCCCTTTGGCGTTGCACAGTATGTCAGCGCGCGGTTGCAGCCCGATGGCGGCATGCGGATCGAGGGGGAGGTTGTGGGCGGGGCCCGGTGGGGGTCGGATCATTTCACCTTGCCCCCGGAGCCCGACAAGCATGGGATTTATCAGGGTGAGGGCTGCTATGATCCCGATATTGAGCCGGTGCTGAAGCAAGTGCCTGACGGGTTCTGCGTTGCCTATCGGGTCAAGGCCGGCTGGTGTGACCTGCCAGCCACCTGAGCGGTCCTGCGAGCCGGCCGTTCGCCTGATCGGGAAAGGCCGGGCAGGGCTGGAACCGCCGGATCCATCCTGCGCAGGACCCCGAAGGGACAACACCACGAGGGGGATGACCCGAGCGACCACCAAAAAGCGACAGCAGAGGCACCGATGCCAAATCGGTTTCTGTTGCTGTGGTCCTGGGTTGGCAGTGACGACCGGGCGCCCTCTCGGCAGGACCATTGCACGCGGGCCGGAGCGGACGAGTTGTGGCGTCAGTGGTTGGTATGATTGTGCCCGTGTCCGTGCGTATGCCCGTGCCCTTGGGTGTGCCCGTGATGCTCTTCGGATTGGTGCACGGGCGCGGGGTGCAGCGTGCCTGTGCCCTGGGTATAGCCCCGCAGGCTGTTATACCGGGCGATCTGGTCAGCCTCCAAAACGGCTACGGCGCTGAGATGGGCGGACAGATGAATGGTCCGCAGGCGGGATAGGCTGAGCCCAGCGGCTTCCACCAACGGGGCAAGGGTCTCCTCGTTCACCGTTCCATCGGCGAAGGCGTCATCCAACGCCTTTTCGTGGGCGATCAACGCCGCCCCTTCCGCCTGGGCGTCGGACTGCATCTGCTGAAAGATCACCTGGATCTGTTGCACTTGGTCGTCGCCGAGGGGGATTTCGCCTTGCAGGTCCAGAAGATGTGCCGGCCCAGGATAGCCGTTCAACTCTGCGGCCTTGGCCAATCCCCAGCCGCCCCCGCGGCGCAGGGTGGCAATGTCCTCCGCAGATAGGCTCTTGATCTGGCGGTTCTGTTGCCCGGCATAGGGGCTATGGGCCCCGTGGGCATGGCCGCCATGCTGTGCGGAGACGGGGCTTGCGGCAAGCAGCAATGCGGCGGACAGGGGGAGACGGGTCTTCATC
>CAZCBM010000005.1:20423-29536 GCA_964496805.1 uncultured Rhodospirillales bacterium
CGCCGGGGTTGGCCTTGCCGCCCGTGCGCTTCATGCATTGGCCGACAAAGAAGCCGAACAGCTTTTCTTTGCCGCCTTTGTATTCCGCAACCTTGTCTGCGTGTTCAGCCAGCACCGCATCGGCGATGGCTTCCAATTCCCCAGTATCGCTGACCTGTCGCAGGCCCTTCTCTTCCACAATGGCGTCGGGGGCCTTCCCCGTCTCCCACATGTCGGCAAACACGTCTTTGGCGATGCGGCCGGAGATGGTGTTGTCCGCAATCAGGTCGATCAGGGCACCAAGGCTGTCGGCGCTCACTGGGCTCTGGTCGATGCTTAGGTCGGCCTTGTTCAGCGCACCGAACAACTCTGTGGTGACCCAGTTGACGGAAAGTTTGGGGTCGCGGCCCTTGGCCACCGCCTCAAAGAAGTCTGCCGATGTGCGGTCGGCCACCAAGACGCCTGCGTCGTAGGGGCTCAACTTGTACTGGTCGACGAAGCGGGCCTTCTTGTCATCGGGCAATTCCGGCAGGGTGGCTTTCAGGCTCTCCACCCACGCGGTGTCCAAATCCAGCGGCAGCAGGTCAGGGTCGGGGAAATAGCGATAGTCGTGGGCATCTTCCTTCGTCCGCATGCTGCGGGTTTCCCCCAGCAGGGGGTCCCACAGGCGGGTTTCCTGGATGATGGTGCCGCCATCCTCGATGATGTCCACCTGTCGTCGCGCTTCTGCTTCGATGGCCTGCATCACGGCACGCACGGAGTTGACGTTCTTGATCTCGCAGCGGGTGCCAAACGGATCGCCGGATTTGCGCACCGACAGGTTTACGTCCACCCGCAGGCTGCCCTGCTCCATATTGCCATCGCAGGTGCCCAGATAACGCAGAAGGGTGCGCAGTTTGCGGATATAGGCGCCGGCCTCATCCGGGGTGCGTAGATCCGGCCTGGAGACGATTTCCATCAGCGCAACGCCGGAGCGGTTCAGGTCCACCAGGGTTTTGCTCGGGTGCTGATCATGGATGCTCTTGCCGGCATCCTGCTCCATATGCAGCCGCTCGATCCCGATCAGCTTGGTGGTCCCGTCGGGCAGGTCGATTTCCACCGCTCCCTCGCCGACGATGGGGTGAGCGTATTGGCTGATCTGATAGCCCTGAGGCAAATCCTGATAGAAGTAGTTCTTGCGCTCAAACACGCTGCGAAAATTGATCTGCGCCTTCAGGCCCAGGCCCGTCCGCACAGCCTGTTCCACGCAATAGCGGTTCAGGACCGGCAGCATGCCGGGCATGGCGGCGTCCACAAGACTGACATGGGTGTTGGGCGGGGCACCGTATTCGGTGCTGGCGCCGCTGAACAATTTGGCCTTGCTGGTGATCTGGGCATGAACCTCCAGGCCCATAACCACTTCCCAGTCACCGGTGCGGCCTTCCACGAGGTAGGTCATCGGGGCAACTCCTTACACCATCTGGGGCGGGGTGGCGGTGAAGCCGGCGGCCTGCTCCAGGGCAGCGGCCACCCGCAGCATGGTGGCCTCATCAAACGCCGGCCCCAGGACTTGCAGCCCCAAGGGCAGCCCCTCGGCGGACAGACCTGCCGGGACTGAGATCCCAGGGATGCCGGCCAGGCTGGCGGGAACGGTGAAGATATCGTTCAGGTACATTGTCACCGGATCATCCCCCGCCGAGCCCAGCGGGAAGGGCGGCGTGGGGGCGGTGGGGGTCAGCAGAGCATCCACCGATTCAAACGCCTGCGAGAAGTCCCGGGCGATCAGTGTGCGGACCTGCTGCGCCTTGATATAATAGGCGTCGTAGTAGCCTGCGCTCAGCACATAGGTGCCAATCAAGATACGGCGCTGGACTTCCTCGCCAAAGCCCTCGGCCCGGGTGCGGGAGTACATGTCAGCCAAATCCACTCCCTCCACGCGGCGTCCATAGCGGACACCATCATACCGGGCGAGGTTGGAGGAACATTCCGCCGGGGCCACAATGTAATAGGTGGGCAGAGCGTACTGAGTGTGGGGCAGGCTGACCTCGATGATTTCGGCCCCCTGATCCTTTAGCCAGGCCGCCCCCTGATGCCACAGGTCGCTCAGTGCCTGGGGGGTGCCTTCGGCCTGATATTCCCGCGGGATGCCGATCTTCAGGCCCTTCACCCCGTCCTTCTGGCCCTGATGCACTGCTGCGCGCAGGTCCGGCAGGGGCCTATTGGCGGACGTGCTGTCCTTGGGGTCGTGGCTGGCCATGACCTGTTGCAGGATGGCGGCGTCCTCCACCGTGCGAGCCATGGGACCCGCCTGATCCAGCGATGAGGCGAAGGCTATGATACCCCAGCGGGAGCAGCGACCATAGGTTGGCTTCAGCCCAACGATGCCGCAGAAGGCGGCCGGCTGGCGGATTGATCCGCCGGTGTCCGTGCCCGTTGCACCCAGGACAGCCCTGGCCGCCACCGCAGCGGCGGACCCGCCAGAGGAGCCACCGGGCACCAGCGGCGTTGCCGCATCCACAGGGGTCCAGGGGTTTGTGACGGGACCGTAGATGGTGTTCTCGTTGCTGCTGCCCATGGCGAACTCGTCCATGTTCAGCTTTGCCGCAAACACGGCGCCGGAGCCCCACAGGTTGGCGGTGACGGTACTTTCGTAGGGGGGCACAAAGCCATCCAGGATGCGGGAGCAGACGGTGGTGCGCAGCCCCTCCACACAGAAGATATCTTTGATGCCCAGGGGAACGCCTTCCAGCGCGCCGGCCTGCCCTTGGGCCCGGCGGGCGTCGGCTGCATCGGCCATGGCCAGCGAGCGTTCCTCATCCATCAGGATGGCCGCATTCAGCGGTTCAGCGCGCCTGACCGCAGCCAGGGTCGCTTCGGTCAGGTCCCGGGCGGTGATGTCTTTGGCAGCCAGGGCGTTCAGGGCCTTGGCGATGGTCCAATCCTGCAGGGTTTCCACGGCCATGTCGCTTACTCCACCACCTTGGGCACAACATAGAAATTGTGGATGCTCTCCGGAGCGTTGGCGGTCACCTTGTCCGGGATCTCCCCATCGGTCACCTCGTCTTCGCGAAGCGGGGCTGCCATGGGCGTGGGGCTTGCCATGGGCACAACGCCTTGGGTGTCAACGGCCTGCAATTGCTCCACAAAGCTCAGGATCCGGTTGAGGTCCTGGCCCAGGGCAGGGAGGCGATCTTCGGGCACGGCAAGCCGGGCGAGCCGGGCAATCTTTGCCACGTCCTCGTTGCTCAGCGACATGGGGGGAGGCTCCGGGGGAGAGGGTCGGCAGAGGGAAAGGGGGCACCGCACAAAAAACCGGCGCCAAACTCAAGCGCCCCATAGACCACGGACAGGCACAGGGATCAAGCAGATGGCAGCGGCTCCATGCCTCCCGCACCATCGGTAGACACCAGGAGGCGCCGCCCGCTTTGCCTCCTGAGCGCCTGCGGATCAGCGCAGCCCCCGACCGCTGGCCCTCAACCCTCGGCGTGTGGGCGCCAGGGACAGCCTTCGCGGAACGCGCCATCCCCTAAACAGCCCATGGGGTTGCCTCAGCCGGCCTGTCGTGTTGCCGGTGGACAGAATTACCCTGCGGCTTGATGTCAATGACTTCCACTGTTGCAAGTCCTGAGAGAAATAGGCCTTCCTGCAAATAAAAGAAATTGAATGCTATACTCGGTTCCGCTTCGACCATCTGGAAAGAACGGGGGTGGTAAAATCATTTATTAAAGGGGCGGCGGCAAATGTGAGCCTCGTTGGAGGTAATATTTTTTCCTCTAGGTTTATTATGGGTAACTGGGAGGTCACAATGCGGGTCTATGTCCAGGGAATTGTCAGCTTCGTTGCAATGTTGGTGCTGGCGCCCGTCGCCTTGGCGGAGCCAATGGCGCCGTCACTGGCCCTTGCCTTCGCCGAAAAGCAGGCCAACGATGATCATATCTGGACCATGGTCGCTGCGGCGCTGGTCTTGTTTATGCAGTTGGGCTTCTTGTTGCTGGAAGCTGGATTTGTCCGGTCCAAAAACGCAATCAACGTTGCCCAGAAAAATATCAGCGACCTATTGGTCTCTGTGCTGTGTTTTTACTTGATTGGTTTTGGCCTTATGTTTGGACCGTCAATCGCGGGTTGGCTTGGGAGCCCGTCTTCCCTGCTCAGTTTCGCCGCCGTCGACGACTGGACGTTCACCTTCTTCGTTTTCCAGGCCATGTTTGTGGGCACGGCCGCCACCATTGCATCGGGCGCCGTGGCAGAGCGGATGCGCTATGGGGCCTATCTCATCATGGCCGTCGCGCTGGCTGCGATCATCTATCCTGTGGTGGGACATTGGGCTTGGGGCAATTTGCTTGAGACGACCAATCCTGCGTGGTTGGCGGACCTTGGTTTCATGGATTTTGCCGGATCCACCGTGGTTCACTCCGTTGGTGCCTGGGTCGGGCTTGCTGGGATCATCATCCTTGGCGCCCGGCGGGGGCGCTTCGATGCCCAGGGCAAGCCGCAAACCATCCATGGCCACTCCATGGTGCTGAGCACGGGCGGTGCGATCATCCTGCTGGTGGGCTGGATCGGCTTCAACGGCGGGTCCACAACAGCCGGCACGCCAGCCTTCGCCAGCATTGTCGCCAACACGATCGTCGCGGCCGTTGGCGGGGGTGTTGTCGGGATGCTGGCCGGACGGGCAGTTGATGGCCTCTATTTGCCGGGGCGGTCGATCAATGGCCTGCTGGCTGGCCTGGTTGGCATCACGGCGGGCTGCAATGTCGTGGACATGCATGGGGCGCTGGCCATCGGGGCGCTGTGTGGGGCGCTGGTGGTTGCGTCGGAGGAGGTGCTGCTGCGGGTTTTCCGGCTGGATGATGTTGTGGGGGCCGTGTCGGTACACGGTGTCTGCGGTGCGGCCGGAACGCTGCTGCTGGCCGTTTTTGCGCCGCCTGAGGCCTTGGCTGTGGGGTCGACCTTGGGGCAACTGGGTGTGCAGGCCGTGGGTGTGGTTGCGGTGTTCGCATGGGTCATGGTGGGCTCCCTGGCCGTGTTCGCGGTGGCCAACGCCACCTTTGGCATGCGGATCACCGAGGAGGAGGAATTGCGCGGCCTGAACGAGGTGGAGCATGGTGCCCGCCTCGGGACGGCGGTTCTGCAGGAGGAACTGCACCGCTTGATCACGCTGGAGCGGGATTTGTCCCGGCGCCTGGACGACACGGGGGGCGATGAGGCGAGCGAGTTGGCACGGATCATCAATCCCTTTCTGGACCAGATCCATGGTCTGATGCGCCGTGTGTCAGACTGTGCGGCCACGGTGGGCACAACGTCAGACACGCTGGGACAATTGTCCCGCACCTATGTTCAGTCGGCGGCGGATTCAGATCGCACGGCCCGCACCATCGCGGGGGCCTCGGCCTCTCTGGCGGACACCGCCGGGGAAGGGGAAGTCATGGCCACAGGTCTCAATGAAGAGGCTGAGGCCGTTTCCCGGGCAACCCAAGAAATGGCCAGCGAACTGCGCGGCGTGGCGGAAGTGGTCGATACCGTCGCCCGGAGCATCGTGCAGGTCAGTGAGAGCGCCAATGAAGCCTCCGCTGTGGCGCGCCGTGCCACCGGTTTGGTCACCGATGCCCACCAGGCCAGCCATGCCCTTGTGAGCCTGTCACGGAAGATCGACGGCATCGTCTCGTTGATCAGCGATCTCGCCGGTCAAAGCAACATGCTGGCGCTCAATGCCACCATCGAGGCCAGCCGCGCTGGAGAGGCAGGGAAGGGGTTTGCCGTGGTGGCGGGGGAGGTCAAGGAACTGGCCAACCGCACCCAGGCGGCCACCGTGGAGATTGGTGAGCAATTGCAGTCCATCCTGACAGGGGCCAACAGCGTGGGTGACCAAGTGGGCCAGGTGCAGGAGGTCATGCACGCCATCGACGGGGCCGTCGCCTCCATCCTCCGGGTCGCGGAGGAACAGGGGCATGCCACCGCTGAGGTGAACCAGAGCGTGCAGAAGATCGCAGGCGTTGCCAACAGCCTGAACAGCCGGGTTGGAGCGATCTCCGGCAGTGCCGGGGAGTTGGTGGGCCTGGTCAGTACCGTTGCCTCGCACTCCCGCGATCAGTCGCAGCAACTCAGCGCCGCCACCGGCAAGAGCCACAGCGACGCCGGTCGCCTGGAAGAAAGCGCCCGGCATCTGGACAGTGTTGCCACGGGTCTGAAATCGGCGGTGGGCGACTACAAGGTGTAGGCCATATGGCGATGCATCTCGGCCTGGGGCGTAGGACCCCGAAGTGGCAAAGCCACGGAGGGAATCATCCGAGCGACCACCAGTAAGCGACAGCAGGGGCGGCGATTCCAGATCGGCGTCCCCTGCTGTAGGATAGGTTCCGCAAACGACACCGGTCCTCAAGCCACGCGAGCGGGCATGGGATTGGGCTGACCCAATCCCGGCGCAACACACCGCAAAGCCCGCTCCATCCTCGGAAGCGATGGGTGTGCACGGTGTTAGATATGTGTGGATGGAGCGCCTGCCCAGGAAACGGCAACGGCGCTTAGACCTTGAAAAATATGGTGCCGGTGAAGGGACTCGAACCCCCGGCCCCATCATTACGAATGACGTGCTCTACCAACTGAGCTACACCGGCGCCGGTGCGATCATCCCCGGTGCGCTGGGCACGGGAGCCGCTGAGGGGTTTGAATAGCTTGCACCGTTAACAGGTGCAAGAGGCCTCTGATCTGCGGAAGCTCTTACGGCAAGAAGACCCGACGCAGTTTGACCAACAGCGTCTTGTTGTATTCCCGGAACACGATCCACAACACCCCTGGGCGCAGGAACCACCCCTCACCCTGCATCGTGCGCGCACGCACCGGATAGGGTGTCACGATCACCCCATCGGGGAGCGTGCGGCGCAACTCCATCAAACTGCGATCCATATGGTAGTCGCTGGTGACCAGGATCAGCCGTTGAACCCCATGGCGGGCCACCCAGGCGGCCGTCTCCTCGGCATTGGTGTAGGTGTCCGTGGCTTCAAATCCCAAGGTCACCCGGGCCTCCAGGGCACGGGCGCGGCGTTGCGACAGGCCGAAGCTGGACAGGCTGGCCCCGCGGGGAACGCCGGAGACCAGCAGCCGGGGCGCCAACCCCCGCTCCAGCAACTCAACACCTTCCAGCACCCGGCGGGAGCCCCCGGTGAACACAACGATGCCCTCAGCCCGCTCCAGAACAGGGGGCGGGCGGGGCAGGCCATCGGTGAACAGCGCGAAGCCCCCCAGCCAGGCCAGCAGGGCGGCGAACAGAGGGATTTTCACCGGCAGACCTCCCCCGCGGCGGTGTCGCCGCGATGGGGCGGCGGGTGCCGAACGACCAAGAGACAGGGGCACAGAGCAGTCACCATCATCGGAGTAAGGCCCCCTCCTCTACCGCAAGCGCGCCAAGCGCGTCAGGACCATCAGGCGGGCCGTGAGCACGGTGATGCCCACAGCCCCCAGCGGAACAGCAGCCAGCACCAGATAGCCCAGCAGGCTAAGGCTCAATTCTGGCAGCAAGGCGACCGCCGTGCTTGCCTCTGCCCCGGAGATGCCTTGGTTGCCGGCATCCTCCGGCGCGATCAACAGGCTCAACAGCCAAGAGACGGCCACCATCAACACCAGCGCGGCAAGGAACCCCAGGGCAGCCCCCGGCACCGCCATGCGCACCATATGTCGCTGGAACTGGGTGGCGATGAACCCATCATGGGCGCCGATCAGATGCAGGATGTCGATCACGCCCCGATGGACCGACAAGCCTGAGACGGTGGCGGATGCCACGGCGGAAACGGCGGCCAGGGCTGAGACCAGCATCACCCCCCAGGCCGCCAGCCGCATCACCCCCGTCACAGCCTCCAGGTCGCGCAGCCAGCGCTGATGGTCATGGGTCTGTGCGGTGGGATCCACCTCTGCCACGGAGGCGGCCACGGAGCCCAGAGCCTGCGGATCGCTGCCAAGCATCTGCACATCAATCAGGATGGGCACGGGCAGATCAGCGATCATCCCCTCCTCACTGATCCAGGGGCTCAACAGGTCGCTGATCTGATCCTCCGTCACAACCGTTGCCTCGGCCACATCCGGGTGGGATCTCAGCATCGTCAACAACTGGTCGCGCTGGCTGATCTGGCGGGATCGGGGATCGGCGCTGTCCCCCTGCCAGGGGATTTCCACGGTCATGGTCCCGGTGAGCCCCGTGCGCCACTGTGCGGCCACCCCTTCCAGCGCCATGGCCGCCGCTGTAAACAGGCTGGCCAGGAACACCATCAGGGCAATGACGGCCACCAGGAACCGTCCGCCGGCGTCCCGCTGCAGGGGGACCCCCTCCGGTGGGCGCAGAATGCGGTCAAGCACCGGCATCCCCCGCTGGTCCGAGCCGTTCGCCCCCGGCGTCGCGGCGCACCTCCCGCACCTGCCCGTCCTGCAGCATCAGCACGGGATAGGGGTAGCGCTTCACCAGATGGCGGGCGTGGGTGGCGATGACCACGGTGGTGCCCATGCGATGCAATTCCTCAAACAAAAACAGCAGGCGCGTGGCGATGGCGTCATCCACGTTGCCCGTGGGTTCATCGGCCACCAGCAGGCGGGGGTGATTGATGACAGCACGGGCGATGGCGATGCGCTGCTGCTCCCCGCCGGACAGTTCCGCGGGCCGGCTATCGATATGCTGACCCAATTGCACCCATTTCAGCAGTTCAATCACCTTGCCCCGAACGCTCTTGTCCTCGCGCCCGCTGATCCGTAGCGGCAAGGCCACATTCTCATAGGCGGTGAGATGGTTCAGCAGCCGAAAATCCTGGAACACCACGCCAATCCGGCGGCGGATCAGGGGCAACTCCTGCTGGGTGATGATGCTGACATCCTTGCCGAAGAGGGAGAACTGCCCGCGGGTGGGCTTCAGCCCCAGATACAACAGGCGCAGCAGTGTCGTCTTGCCGGCCCCGGAGGGGCCCGTCAGGAAATAGAAGCCGCCTGGCTGGAGCGCGAAGCTGACATCCTGCAACACTTCGGGTCCGTCCCCGTACCGCACGCCCACCCCGTCCAGGCGGACAACGGAGGTGTCCTGGGGCAGGGTGTCGGGAATGGCCTGAGGCCCCTGGCTGCTGACTGCGGGGGCAGCAGCAGGATCGGCTGGGGGAGCGGGGGCAGGGCCGCCGCTATGC
>CAZCBM010000006.1:0-29476 GCA_964496805.1 uncultured Rhodospirillales bacterium
GGTCATGCCCAGCACGGCTAGGCTGGCCCAGGGCAAGGCGCGCAGGCGCCGTCCAGATGGCCGGCGGGAGGGAAGGCGGGACCAGTCAGGCATGGGGAAAAAGGGGTCGGAGACAAGCGGGGGGACGGGGCCTCTTGCGTGGATACCCACGCGCCGATAGCGTGCCAAGACCAAAGCGCTTTCTGATCCGGCCGTCGGGTCGCCCGTCCTTCGCGCCCCTCTCTCCCGGTCATGATGGTCACCACCAACAGGACCCTTCCGAAGGGAACTGCAGGCGGGACAATGAGGGCACCGTTCTTTGGTCGCGCGTCAGACTGACCCCCACTTGGCGAAGCCCCACCCCCCCAAAAAAGGATGTTCTCCGCCCCATGGCCGTCTTTTTCACCAATGAGGAATTCGCCAACCGCAAACAGGCCACCCTCCTGGCAATGGAGGAGGCGGGTCTCGATGCCCTGCTGATGTTCCGGCAGGAGAGCATGTATTGGCTTTCTGGCTACGACACCTTTGGCTTCTGCTTTTTCCAATGCCTTGTTCTGACGCCGGACGGCACGCTGACGTTGCTCACTCGTCGTCCGGACCTGTTGCAGGCTGAGCGAACCAGCATCCTCACTGATATCCGGATTTGGGCTGACGCGGATACAGCGGACCCGGTGGCTGACTTGAAGGCCATTTTGGCCGACAAGGGCCTCGCCGGTCAGCGCCTGGGTGTTGAGTACGAGGCGTATGGCCTCACCGGTGCCCGGGCCAAGCGGTTGGATCACGCGCTGGAGGGATGGGCGCAATTGGAGGATGCGTCGATGCTGGTGAGCGGCCTGCGGGTCGTGAAAAGCCCGGCAGAGATCGCCTATGTGCGCAAGGCAGCTGAGCTTTGCGACAACGCCTTGGATGAAGCCCATCGGCTGGCCGTGCCAGGGGCCTTCGAGGGCGATATCTTGGCGGCGATGCAGGGGGCTGTGTTCAAGGGCGGCGGTGATTATCCCGGCAACGAGTTCATCATCGGCTCAGGCGACTTGGGTTTGCTTTGCCGCTATCAGGCCGGACGGCGGCACCTGGACGACAATGACCAGTTGATGCTGGAGTGGGCGGGGGCCTTCCGTCACTACCATGTGGCCATGATGCGTACGGTGATTGTCGGGATGCCTCGGGTGGAACACCGTGCCATGCACGCCGCCGGCGTTGACGCCATTGAGGCTTGCGAGGCAGCGATCCGGCCCGGAGCCACCTTTGGGGAGGTCTATGATGCCCATGCCCGCAGCTTTGATGCCGCCGGCTTTGGGCACGCGCGGATGTTTGCCTGCGGGTATTCGTTGGGAACCACCTTTGCGCCCATTTGGATGGACTGGCCCATGCTGTATGCGGGCAACCCGGTGGAGATCCGTCCTGGCATGGTCATCTTCCTGCATATGATTCTGGCTGATCGGGACAAGAACGTCGCCATGGCCCCTGGGCACACCGTGCTGGTGACAGAGGAGGGCTGCGAGCGACTGTCCCGCCAACCGCTGGACCTGCGGGTGAACGCATGACCCAGGGACCGGACGGGCGCACCCTGACGGTTGCCCTGATCCAAACCAACAGCCAGCCCACCCTTGCGCCCAACCTGGATGCGCTGGTGGCCCCGCTTCAGGAGGCGGCGGAGCGGGGGGCGGCGTTGGTTGTCACCCCGGAGAATGTCAGCCTGTTGACCTTCGGTCGGGAGGCTTACCTGGAGCAGATCGCGCCGGAGGAAGAGCATCCGGCGGTGCACTTCTTCTCAGCCAGGGCGAGGACCAACGGGATCTGGTTGGTGGCGGGGTCCATCGCTGTGCCCGTGGATGACGGCGAGCGAATCGCCAATCGCCAAATGGTGTTCGCGCCGGACGGGTCCATCGCGGCCCGATACGACAAGATCCACATGTTCGATGTGGATCTGCCCGGGGGCGAGAGCTACCGGGAAAGCGCTGCCTTCCGCCCCGGCGCGGAGGCGGTGATTGTGGAGGGCCCACAGGGCGTGCGCCTGGGGCTCAGTATTTGTTATGATATCCGCTTCCCGGGCCTCTACCGAACGTTGGCGAAGTCAGGGGCTGAAGTCCTGCTGACCCCGGCGGCCTTCACGCGCCAAACCGGCCAAGCCCATTGGCATGTCTTGCAAAGGGCACGGGCCATCGAGACGGGGTGCTTCGTGCTTGCGGCCGCCCAGTGCGGGACCCATCATCGCGGCCGCGAAACCTTTGGCCATTCGCTGATTGTTGGGCCATGGGGCGAAATTGTGGCGGAATTGGGCGAAGAGCCCCACCTGATTATGGCAGACTTGGACCTGGGTGCCATCGCGCAGGCGCGTGCTGCTGTTCCATCCCTTCAGCATGACCGGCCGTTCGCCGCGCCGGGCCTGACGCCGGGCGACACGGATGCGTAGGTCAGTCTGGGCAGACTACCGGTGAGAAGGGGCCGACCTCCGCCGAGCAGGGTCGGCGCCAGAGCCAGCCTAACCCCTTGAGTACAAAAGGTTTGAGGCGCTTGGGGTTGCCCCCGAGCGCCTCATTTGAACCTGCCCGCAAGGCTGGGTCCCCCCGGACCACCCCCATGCAGGACTTTACGCTGTGAAGAAGCGCCCCGACGACCGAGACAAAACCCGATAAACCGGCGACCGAACCCCCCTGGGCCAAAGGTCTGAGCGCCCCACCCCCGCTGCGTTTGACCTATGTTTGACACAATTCTGCCCCGATTGCCAAGGGAAAACTGTCCAAAATGGGGCGAAACGTGCAGATTTAGGGCAGGCGCTCGGGGAGGGGCCGGGCCAGCCTTTGTTGCAGGTGCTCAGATGGCCTCGGCAGCCTGTCCGCCGCCCTGAAGCTGTCGCCCCAGCAGGTCCTGAACCTGATCGCGCAAGCGCTTGGCCTCCACGGCCAGATGATCCAACCGATCGGCCACGGCGCTGAATTCGTTGGCCAGGTCACGCTGTGGGCTGAAGGCGATGCTGGACAGGCCTAAGTCCACCTTGTGGACGCTGGCGGCGAAGCTGCGGATGCTGGTGGCCATGCGATAGCCCAACAGACCGATCTCCTGCCAATTGTCGAAGACCTTGGGCACAGGGACCCGGAGGGCGTTCACCACACTGCTGACGTCTGAGGGCATCTCGTGGGCGGCCAGTCGGGCAATGTCAGCCCGTTGGCCCAACTCACCGATCAGCGTGTTGCTCTCCGCCTGGAGGGCCGTCAGGAAGCCGATCATCTGCTTGATGCGTTCCTGTTGGTAGCGCTCCTCCTGATAGGCCAGGGAGCGTCGGGTCTCCTCATTCAGGCTGCGGGCGATGCGGCGGCCGGTGAGCAGTAGCAGGACGGCCAGCACAATGGGCTGGGCCAGGATGACGGCTTCCAGGATGCTCATGATCGTGGGGTCTATCTCATAGCGGCGCAGGTACCAGGACACAGAGGTATCGCTGGCCACACGGGGCGGTGCAAGAGGGGGCGGGCTTCGGGGTTCAGATAAGCTGATGGCAGCAGTGGGACTGAGGCCCAAATCGGGCACCAAGTCGCGCCCGACCGGGGCGTCTGTGGTGGTGCTGGGGCGACTGGGAGGGGAGGGAATGGGCGAGGGGCTGGTCACCACCAGGGGCCCCAGCGCAACAACAGCCTCTTCGGTTGGGCTGGCAGTGGGGGCAACGCTCGGCGGCTGGCTGGGCTGCCCCGTCGGAGCCGTGGCGGGGGAGGCGGTGGAGGAGGCGGTGGGGGACGGGTCCGCCAGCGGTTCCAGGCTGGGCGCGGCGGCCACAGGGCTAGCGGGGCTCGGCAACTCCAGGGGGTCAAGGGCGGTGATGCTGGGATCGTCCGGGGCCAGAGGCGGAAGGTCCAGGCCGGCCAGGGGTTCCAGTTGCAGGTCACTGAGCGGCGGCAAGTCCTCCACAGTGGGCACCGGGGAGGGCATGGCGGGGGGCGAGGGAACCGCCTCTGGCACCGACGGGACAGCGGTGGGTGTTGCGGGCGGACCTTCGGCCACCTGGGTCGGCGAGGGCTCCGGCGTCGGTGTTGGCGAAGGCGCGGGGCGACGGGGGGGAAGCGGCGTGGGTGGAGTCGGTGAGGGCTCCGGCGTGGCTTCTGCCACCTGCGTGGGGCTTGGCACAGGCGTCGGGGCAACCGGCTTGCGGGGCAGGCTGGCAGGTGGCGTCACCCGCACCGGTGTTCGCCGGGGTCCGACGGTGGTCGGTGCCGGTGTTGCGGCCGGCGGCGTGGTCAGGGTGCTCAGCACTGGCCCGGCGAAGGGGAAATTGGGGGCAGGGCGACGGTCTGCGGGCAAGGCAAACAGTCCCTGCCGGCTCTGCTGAGCCTGGGTCTGAGCCTGGGGATAGCGGTTGCCCATGTCGTTGGTGACAAACTCACTGGGATTGGCATAGGCCAGACCGCTGGTGATCAGCGCCTGTCCCAGATCACGGACTTGCGGTGTACTGCATTGCCCCGCCAGGATTTCATCCGGGCGCTGGCCATGGATGCGGCAGGTCACCAAGCTATTGCCCACCAAGTTAGCCAGGGTCTGCACCGCGGTGATGCCCAGATTGCCTGCCGCGTCCAAGGGCAGCTTGTCCAGGCCCACAAGGCCGACCACGCGGCCCCCCTGCAACTCGATCGTGCCGCTGTCCCAAACGGTGGCCAGGCCACGGATTTCCTGGCCGATCAGGTTGGAGGCGCCGTCCAATTGCACAGGGACGACGGAGCCCACGGGGGCGCCACGGGCGTTTTGTGCGGCACCGGGGGGGGCCAGAAGCAGCGACGCCAGCAGGCTCAACACGCCCACAAGGCAGACACTCATCCTGTGCGGTCGATGGCGTGGGCGCATGGAGGCCGGGCAGGTGTCGGTGAGGCCGCAGAGGGCACGGCTACGCAGTGTGCGCTGCACTGTGCCGATCCAGGCGCTTGAGTCAATGCGGCAACAGTCCAGAGGAACTTGTCCCGATGCTTGGGCCAAAAGTCTTTAACACAGATTAAAGGCTAGCGAATGGTTCCGGCGGACCCAAGGGGCGCTTCCGTGGCAGCGATCACAGCCCATTCAGCGCCTTCGGTTCCCAGAGGCTCTGCCTGGGCCCCCGGTGCTTCTGTCCCGTCGACCAGTTCCCCATAGAGATGATCTGTTGGAGGAGGGCCGATCAACCAGGGGCAGGGCGCCAAGGATGGGAGTGATCGCTTTGCCATGCCATTGGCGTGCCTCAGTCCTCCTCCAGGCCCAACAGACGGGGCCGGGCGGGGGCTTCCACCGCCCAAAGGCCGACATTGCTGTCCCGGGCGGCGGATTCGGCGCGGGTGTACAGGTCATGCTGGTCGGCTGGCAGGGTCTCCGGCTCGATCACCACCAGCCCCTCTTGCAGCAGTCGCTTTGCCAGGTCCTGCCCATCGCTGTCTTGGCATAGGGCAGCGTGGCCGCCCTCAACCGGCGCCACCAGCGCACATTGGACGGTTTCCCCTGCGATCAGGTCTGCAAGCCGTTGGGTGGCCGCCAAGCCTGTGGTGCTGTCCAGTGCGGGCCGGCGAACACCGGTGAGCCGCACCACGGGCTGACCGGGCGCACCCAGCGCGAGGGTTGCCGCATCCCAGACCTCTGCGGGGCCAGAAACCAAGGCTCGTCCCTGCGCGTCCATGGAGGGAAGGGTGCTGCCAGACGCACTGACAGTGGCAAGCGCCGGCTCTGGCTGCGCGGGCGCAGGCAACGCCGGCGCGGGCTCAGGAATGGCAAGGTAGGCCATCAGGGTCAGCACCGCTTTCAGGGTCAGCACCGCTTTCAGGGACAGAAGCTCAAACAGCATGCCAAAGGAAGCCCTTGAATTGGGGAAGAGGAAGGGGGCAGCGGGCGGCAAAAAGGCCCGCAGTGATCCAGGTTGGGCTTGGATAGACCCCAGAGCCATCGGCGGGAGCCTCGCCCATCGCCTGACACTTGTCCACGTCGCACGATGGCCTTCGGCGTGGGAAAGGAGTCGCCGCCGGGGGAGGGAAGCGGGGCTGGTGCGGACTCTTTCTCGACGCAACGCGCACTAACGGCGCTACAGCGGCGGACACCGACTTGGGATCGGTTCCCCTACTCTCGGCTTACCGGTTGGCGCTCGGCTGATCTCTACAGCGGCGTTGTTTCTTCGGGGGCCTGCGCCCTGAGCGTTTGCGATGTGGCGGAAGGGGATTTGTGGTGCGGGTTCTGCCTGCCGGACGACGAAAGAAGGGGCCGCAGCACGCGCTGCGACCCCCATATCCCCACGGCGGGGGAAACGATAACTGGCCTGATCCAAAAGGATCAGACGCTGTAGTACATGGCGTATTCGATCGGGTGCGGGTGCATCTCAAAGGCCAGGGCTTCCTGCTCCTTCAGCTCGATGTAGCCCTCGATCTGATCAGCGGTGAACACGTCGCCGGCCAGCAGGAAGTCGTGATCGGCTTGCAGGCTTTCCAGAGCCTCCCGCAGGGAGCGGCAGACGGTTGGGATGCCGGCCAGCTCTTCCGGCGGCAGGTCATACAGGTTCTTGTCCATGGCCTCACCCGGGTGGATCCGGTTGCGGACGCCGTCCAGGCCGGCCATCAGCATGGCGGAGAAGGCCAGGTAGGGGTTACCGCTGGCGTCGGGGAAGCGAACCTCTACGCGCTTGGACTTGGGCGAAGAGCCGTGGGGGATACGGCAGGAGGCGGAGCGGTTGCGGGCGGAGTAGGCCAGCAGAACCGGGGCCTCGAAGCCGGGCACCAAACGCTTGTAGCTGTTGGTGGTGGCGTTGGTGAAGGCGTTCAGCGCCTTGGCGTGCTTCAGGATGCCGCCGATGTAGTACAGGGCCAGCTCGGACAGACCGGCATAGCCGTCGCCAGCGAACTGAGGCACGCCGTCCTTCCAGATGGACTGGTGAACGTGCATCCCGCTGCCATTGTCGCCAACCACCGGCTTCGGCATGAAGGTTGCCGTCTTGCCGTAGCTGTGGGCGACGTTGTGGACGACATACTTGTAGAGCTGCAGGTTGTCACCGCAGCGCACCAGCGTGTCGAACTTGATGCCCAATTCATGCTGAGAAGGTGCCACCTCGTGGTGATGCTTCTCAACCGGCACGCCCACCTCTTTCATGGTGGAGACCATTTCGGAACGGATGTCGGTGAAGCGGTCAACCGGAGGCACAGGGAAGTAGCCGCCCTTGGGACCCGGACGGTGGCCCAGGTTCTGATCGGTGCCGACTTCTTCCTCGTTGCCGCTGTTGTAGGGGCCTTCCACGTCGTTGAACTTGTAGAAGGTGTGGTTCTGGCTGGTGGAGAACCGGACATCGTCGAACATAAAGAATTCGGCTTCCGGTCCAAACACGGCCGTGTCACCGATGCCGGCCTGCTTCATGTACGCTTCAGCGCGCTTGGCGGTGGAGCGCGGGTCACGCTCATAGGGCTGGCCGGTGCTGGGCTCCAGCACGTCGCAGAAGATCGCCAGCGTTTCCACCTGCATGAACGGATCCACATAGGCGGTGGCCAGATCGGGCTGGAGGGTCATGTCGGACTGGCTGATATCCTTCCAGCCAGCAATGGAGCTGCCGTCAAACATGATGCCTTCGGCCAGCAGGTCAGCATCCACCGTGTCAATGTGCTGGGCGGTGTGCTGCATCTTTCCGCGTGGGTCCGTGAAGCGGAAATCCACGAATTGGATGTTCTTTTCCTTGATCGTCGAGAGGACGCTTTCGATGTCAGACATGATGCCTCGTGTTCCTGGCCCAGACAGGGCTATGTGGGAGTGGGGAAAGGGGCTAAGCAGATCCGTAACCCTCAGTGCTGCAATGGGGCTGCCATCAGGTGGATCGATCACAGGGGGCCCGGGCCGGGTGCACCTGCGAAAGATCACCGGTCAGCCCCTTGCTGCGCCGGGCTCGGCCGCCTCACGCGCGCCGCACTGTACGCACGGCACTTTGGAAATCAAGGAAAAGATTGAGGCTGGTTTCGGCTAATGATCTTTCGTGTCTACCTGTTTGGAGGGTCCATGCTGCGGTGCGCCAGAATGGCCGCTCTCTGCCAGAGCGAAAGCAGGCCAGCTTGACGACTGCGGCGTGCTGTGAGATAGCACCGTTCTGTCCGGGTCCGCGGGCCCTTTGGTGCGCGGTCGGTCAGGGGTATGGCGGGTGTAGCTCAGGGGTAGAGCACTCGGTTGTGGTCCGAGTTGTCGCGGGTTCAAATCCCGTCACTCGCCCCATTCCCCGGGCCTTATCCTGCCTTCAAGCGCCTTTCCTCAATCGAGATCCTGACAGACGGCCCGCCGGGCTTGTGCGGACGTGGCGAAATTGGTAGACGCGCTGGATTTAGGTTCCAGTGGCTTCGGCCGTGTGGGTTCAAGTCCCTCCGTCCGCACCATCCCGGAGGCGGACTCGACCCCGCCCCACGGCCCAAACCACGGTATCCTTTCCCGTTTTTCTGGCATTTACCCCGGAGTCGGCCCGCTGAAGGCTGGTCGTGTTGCGGGGTGTGTGCGCCTCCAGCTTAGAGCAAGACCTGCCCGATGCAGATCCAAGAGACCGTCAATGAGGGCTTGAAGCGCGGCTTCAAGGTGACCATCCCGGCCGAAACCGTGAACCAGGCGGTGGATGGCGAGCTGAAAAAGGTTGGCCAGAAGGTCAAGCTGCCCGGCTTTCGCCCCGGCAAGGTGCCCATGCAGATCCTCAAGCAGCGCTATCTGGGGGAGGTGCTGGGGCAGGTGGTCAACGACAGTATCAATCAGGCCACAGGACAGTTGCTGGAAGAGCGGTCTTTGCGCCCCGCCAGCCAGCCGAAGGTTGAGATCACCCAGTTCGAGCCGGAGGGCGATCTAGAGTACACCGTTGATATCGAGGTGGTGCCGGACGTCACGGTGCCGGACTTCGCTGCGATCAGCCTGGAGCGCCCGGTGGCGCCGGTGACCGATGAGCGTCTGCAGGAGGAGTTGACTCGTCTGGCAGAGGCCAACAAGACCTTCGTTGCCATTGAAGAGGCCCGTCCCTGCCAGGACGGCGACACCGTCCAGATTGATTTTCATGGCACCGTCGATGGCGAAGCCCGGGAGGGCATGCAAGCCCAAGACCACGACATGGAACTGGGGGCCGGTCGCATGATCCCCGGTTTTGAAGAGCAGGTGGTGGGCATGAGCGCAGGCGACAGCCGCGACATCACCGTCACCTTTCCGGAGGACTATCACGCCGAGGACCTCCGCGGTGTCGAGGCGATCTTTAAGATCGATCTGAAGGCCATCAAGCAGGCTCAGGTGCCAGCGGTGGACGATGAGTTTGCCAAGGAAGTGCTGGGCACCGAAGGCTTGGACGACCTGAAAACGAAGCTGAGCGAGATGATGGGCGGTGAGCTGAAAAAGGTCGGCCGCGATGTCATGAAGCGTCGTCTTTTGGACGTTCTGAATGAGCAGGTGACCTTCCCGCTGCCGGAAAGCCTTGTGGACCAAGAGTTTGAGCAGATCTGGACCAACGTGCAGCGGGCCATTGATGCCGACCAGTTGGACGAAGAAGACAAGGGCAAGGACGTGGACACCCTGAAGGCGGAGTACCGCGCCATTGCGGAGCGGCGGGTGCGCCTTGGTCTGTTGCTGGCGCAGGTGGGCGAGCAGAATAACATCGAGGTCGGTCAGGAAGATTTGCAGCGGGCGGTGATGGCCGAAGCGCGCCAATATCCGGGCCGTGAGATGGAAGTGTTCAAGTTTTTCCAGGAGAACCCGGAACAGGTCAATCGCCTCCGTGCCCCGATTTTTGAAGACAAGGTGATCGACTATATCCTGGAGCTGGTGCAGGTGACTGAGACCGAGGTCACTGAAGATCAGCTCAAAGAGATGGCGACGGCGCCCGATTGATGTCCGCTCAAACGTCTTTTCCTCCGGTGGTCCTGCTCGACGGTGGCATGGGGCAGGAACTCATGCGGCGTCAGCGCGGGACGCCGGCGCCTCTCTGGTCTGCGCAGGTCATGCGCGAGCAACCGGAATTGGTGGTGGATATCCACAAGGACTTCATCGGGGCGGGCGCGCGGGTCATCACCCTGAACACCTATGTCTTGACCCGTCCCCGCCTGGCGCGGCTGGGCGTGCTGGACCTCATGGAGCCCCTGTTGCAGCGGGCCAAGGACCTTGGGGTGCAGGCGCGGGAGGAGGCAGGGGTTGAGGGCGTTCGGCTGGCCGGCTCCTTGCCTCCCGTGGGTGGGAGTTACACCCCGGAAGTGGTGCCCAGTTTCTTTGAGTGCCTGGAAGAGTATCAACGCCTTGTGGAGGCACAGGATCCCGTGGTGGACCTGTTCCTGCCGGAGACCATGACCACAATCGCAGAGGGTGTGGCGGCGACGGAGGCGGCTGTGGCGTCCGGCAAACCGTGTTGGACGTCTTTCACCGTCCGCGACCGCGATGGAACGCGTCTGCGGTCCGGCGAGCCTTTGGCGGCTGCAGCGGCGGCGGTTCAGGCGGCGGGCGCCAGCGCTCTGTTGGTGAACTGTTCGGCACCGGAGGCCGTGACCCAAGCGCTCGCGGTGCTCAAGGGCTTTGGTCTGCCTTTCGGCGGCTTCGCCAATGGCTTCGTCAGCGTCCACGCGCTCAAGCCGGGGGGCACAGTGGATGTCTTGCGGTCCCGCCCGGACCTTGGTCCGGAGAGCTATGCCGATCACGTGACCACCTGGCTGGACGCAGGTGCGGAGATCGTGGGCGGCTGCTGTGAGGTGGGACCAGCCCATATCGCGGCCATCGCTCAACGCCTCGTACAGCGGGGGCAGCCCATTGTTGCCGATCCCAGGACTTCTTTAGGGGTCACCGGATGACACTGGCGCCGCGAGCCCCCATACTCTCAGCCGCAGCCCTTTATCTGATCGCCCCAGTAGGAGCCCCGTTGCCATGAGCGACGATCTGGACCCCCGAATGAACACTCTGGTCCCCTTTGTTATCGAACAGACCCAGCGCGGTGAGCGCAGTTATGACATCTATTCGCGCCTGCTGAAGGAGCGGATTGTTTTCCTCACCGGTCCTATCCACGATGGGGTCGCCTCGTTGATCTGTGCCCAGTTGTTGTTCCTGGAATCAGAAAACCCCAAGAAGGATATCTTCTTCTATATCAATTCGCCCGGTGGCGTTGTCACTGCTGGTCTCGCGATTTATGATACGATGCAGTATATTCGCAACCCAATCAGCACAGTCTGCATTGGGCAGGCCGCATCTGCTGGCTCGCTGCTGCTGATGGCCGGGACGGCTGGCCGTCGGATGTCGCTGCCCAACAGTCGGATCATGATCCACCAGCCCAGCGGCGGTGCTCAGGGTCAGGCCACCGATATTGAGATCCAGGCCCGCGAGATCCTGCGTCTGCGCGAGCGGCTGAATGAGATCTATGTCGAGCACACGGGTCGGACGCTGGAAGAGATCGAGAAGGGCATGGAGCGCGACAACTTCATGTCAGCGGCTGAGGCGAAGGCCTTTGGGCTGATTGACGAGGTGGTGGAGAAGCGCCCCGAGGAATCCACCGAAGAAAGCTGATTGCAGCTTCGGCTCATTCTGAGGGGCGTGGAGTGGTCAAGGCAGGTGCGACAAGCGCTAAGCCCGGAAACCACAAGATGGCCCTCAGCAGGCGCGTGTTTTTTGGAAACCCACACCTTCTCATTGATTGGCCCTAGTCTCACGATAGCTGGCGCTTGGCTGTGTGGCTGGGGCTACGGCTCCCCTTTGCGGCCCCAGGTTCCTGTGACGCGGTTTCGGCCCGTCTTGGCGGGCCGGGGCCGTTCTCTTTGCCGTTCTCGGGGCCGGCTTGGCGGCTGTTCTCAGTGGCTTGATCCAGTCTCCCTCTCGTGATCCACTGGCGGTCGTGTCAGCGGCGCCGGAGCCAATGTGGGGCTTTGGCGGCTACGGATGGGCCGAGAGAATCTGCGCCGAAGGGTTTACGGCTGCGATACGGTTTCCATCTGATACTGACTGGCTCATACTGGCCCATCGGCCAGGACACCGGGCCAATGTTTCACCGCACCCGCGGCTCCTGGGCTGTCGCGGGGCGCTAGCCGGTACCGAACGGAGAGATTATGCCCGAAAGCAGTGGCGGCGGTGAGTCGAAGAACACCCTGTATTGTTCCTTCTGCGGCAAGAGCCAGCATGAGGTGCGTAAACTGATTGCCGGCCCCACCGTGTTCATCTGTGATGAATGCGTGGAGCTGTGCATGGACATCATTCGCGAGGAAACAAAATCCAGCGCGGTCAAGAGCAAAGACGGGGTTCCCACCCCTAGGGAAATCTATGCTGTGCTGGACGACTACGTGATTGGCCAGGAAAAGGCCAAGCGTGTCATGTCAGTGGCTGTCCATAACCACTACAAGCGCCTGGCCCATGGTCAACGCAAGGATGATGTGGAGCTGGCCAAGTCGAATATCCTGCTGATTGGCCCAACCGGGAGCGGTAAGACCCTCTTGGCCCAGACTCTGGCGCGTATTTTGGACGTTCCCTTTACGATGGCCGACGCAACCAGCCTGACGGAGGCGGGTTATGTTGGTGAGGATGTGGAGAACATCATCCTCAAGCTGCTTCAGGCCAGCGACTACAACGTGGAACGCGCCCAGCGCGGCATTGTCTACATCGATGAGGTGGACAAGATCTCTCGCAAGTCCGACAACCCCTCCATCACGCGGGATGTCAGCGGCGAAGGCGTGCAGCAGGCGCTGCTGAAGATCATGGAGGGGACGGTGGCCAGCGTGCCGCCCCAGGGGGGGCGCAAGCATCCGCAGCAAGAGTTCTTGCAGGTGGATACCACCAACATCCTGTTCATCTGCGGCGGCGCTTTTGCCGGCCTAGACCGCATCATTTCCAACAAGGAGAAGGGCAGTGCCATCGGCTTCGGGGCCGACGTGCAAAGCCCGGATGATCGGCGGGTTGGGCAGGTTCTGGCCTCTGTGGAGCCGGAGGATCTGCTCCAATTTGGCCTGATCCCGGAATTCATCGGCCGCCTGCCGGTGATCGCGACGCTGGAAGATCTGGATATCGATGCCCTGGTTCAGATCCTGCAGAAGCCCAAGAATGCCCTGGTGAAACAGTACCAGCGTTTGTTCGACATGGAAGGGGTGCGCCTGGAGTTTCAGGACGAGGCCCTACAAGTGATCGCCAGCAAGGCAATTGAACGCAAAACCGGCGCCCGGGGCCTGCGCAGCATCATGGAACATATCTTGCTGGACACCATGTTCGACCTCCCGGGCATGGAAGGGGTGGAGCAGGTGCTGGTGAACCAGGAGGCAGTGGACAGCGGCGCCGCACCCTTGCTGATCTACAGCGATGATCCCCTGAAGAAGGCCGAACAGAAGAAGGGGGCTTGACGCGGCGTCCAATCAGCACGGGTTGATTGGCGCGCCCGGCGCCCTCACGTTGTTGAACAATCAGGCGGGCGATGCCGTTGCATCGCCTTGCCACGCCCCCATCGATGAATTCGCCACGACCGACCTGCCCCTTCAGGGCGTCGGTACAGCGAGGCAAAAGAGTTTTTTCCATGAGCGACTCGTCTTCCGTGCTCTATCCGGTGTTGCCCCTGCGGGACATCGTTGTTTTCCCCCACATGATCGTGCCGCTGTTCGTGGGCCGTGACAAATCCGTCAAGGCCTTGGAAGTGGTGATGCAGAGCGACAAGCAGATCCTGTTGGTGACCCAGCGTGATCCGCAGGAAAACGACCCGTCCCCCGAAGACCTCTATGAGATCGGTACCGTGGGAACGGTCCTGCAATTGCTGAAACTGCCGGACGGGACGGTGAAGGTGTTGGTTGAAGGGGGCTCTCGGGCCAAGATCGAAGCGTTTGAGGAAACGGAAACCGTTTTCCAGGCCCGTGCCAGCGTTGTGGAAGAGGAGAACGCCGGCGGACAGGAGTTGGAAGCGCTGGCCCGTGCGGTGGTCCAGCAATTTGAGCAGTACATCAAGCTCAATAAAAAGGTTAATCCAGAAGTCCTGGTGAATTTGGGTGAGATCGAAGATCCCGCCAAGCTTGTGGACACCATCACCGCCCAGATGGGTCTGAAAATTCCAGACAAGCAGCAGCTGCTGGAGATTTCGGACATCGGTCAGCGGTTTGAGAAGATCTACAGCCTGCTGGAAACGGAAATCGACGTCCTGCAGGTGGAAAAGCGAATCCGCAACCGCGTCAAGCGGCAGATGGAGAAAACCCAGCGCGAGTACTATCTGAACGAGCAAATCAAGGCGATCCAGAAAGAACTGGGTGAAATTGAGGATGGTCGGGATGAGCTGGCTGAACTGGAAGAGAAGATCGCCAAGACCAAGCTCTCGGCTGAGGCGAAGGAGAAGTGCCAGGCAGAGATGAAGAAGTTGCGCAACATGAGCCCGATGTCCGCAGAGGCCACGGTTGTGCGCAACTATCTGGACTGGATCCTGTCGATCCCGTGGAGCAAGAAGTCAAAGGTCAAGAAGGATCTGAAGACGGCGCAAAAGACTCTGGACCGCGATCACTACGGCCTCGACAAGGTCAAGGAGCGGATATTGGAGTATCTTGCTGTTCAGCAGCGGACCGATAAGGTGCGCGGTCCGATCCTTTGCCTGGTTGGCCCGCCTGGCGTTGGTAAGACCAGCCTGGGCAAGTCCATTGCTGAGAGCACGGGACGAAATTTTGTGCGCATGAGCCTGGGCGGCGTGCGGGACGAGGCAGAGATTCGTGGGCACCGCCGGACCTATATCGGGTCCATGCCGGGCAAGGTCATCCAGGGGATGAAGAAGGCCAAGGCGGTGAACCCGCTGTTCCTGCTGGATGAAATTGACAAGATGGGGTCGGATTTCCGGGGTGACCCGTCATCGGCCCTGCTTGAGGTGCTTGATCCGGAACAGAACAACACCTTCAACGACCACTATCTGGAGCTGGATTACGACCTGTCCGATGTGATGTTCATCTGCACGGCCAACAGCCTGCGCATGCCGCAGCCTCTGCTGGACCGCATGGAACTGATCCACATCTCCGGCTACACGGAGTTGGAGAAGGTGGAGATTGCCAAGCGTCATCTGCTGAATAAGCAGATGGAGATGAATGGCCTGAAGACGGGCGAGTTCACCCTCTCTGATGATGCGATCCGCGACCTGATCCGCTACTACACCCGGGAGGCAGGGGTGCGGAACTTGGAGCGGGAGATTGCCAAGCTCTGCCGCAAGGCGATCAAGGATATCCTCATGCGCGGACTCAAGCGCGTGCGGGTCACGCCGCGCAATCTGGAGCAATATGCCGGCGTTCGCCGCTTCCGCTATGGTTTGGCGGAGGAGGAGGACATGCTGGGGGTGGTGACCGGATTGGCCTGGACCGAGTTTGGTGGTGAGTTGCTGTCCATTGAAGCGGTGAAGCTGCGCGGCAAGGGCCAAGTGACCATGACCGGTAAGCTGGGCGATGTGATGAAGGAGAGCATCCAGGCCGCTGAGATGTTCATCAAGGCCCGGGCACCGGAATTGGGTCTGAAACCCGAAGACATCAGCCGCCGCAACGTCCACGTCCACGTGCCCGAAGGCGCCACGCCGAAGGATGGTCCCTCCGCCGGTGTGGGCATGGTGACCAGCATCGTGAGCATCCTGACCGGTATCCCCGTGAAGAAGTACGTGGCGATGACCGGCGAAATCACGTTGCGTGGCCGCGTCCTGGCCATCGGTGGGCTGAAGGAAAAGCTGCTGGCGGCTCACCGTGGGGGCATCACCACCGTGCTGATCCCGAAGGATAATGAGCGCGACTTGCCGGAGATCCCGGACAATGTGAAGGCGGGCCTCACCATCCTTCCGGTGTCCACGGTCATGGAGGTGCTGGACCACGCCCTGGTGAGCCCCATTGAGCCCAGGGAGTGGGATGAGTCGGACATGCTGTCCGAAATCCCGCCCGGGGGCGGCGAAAACAACCCCGGGGAAGCAATTCGCCATTGAGCCGTGCCTGAAACCAGCGTACATGGGGCTTCCGCCGCATGTCGCGGCGCAGATTGCCCGGCCCCGCGGCCGTGGAGCGGCAGGATCCGCTCGGCTGCGGCGGTTGGAGGAAACCGCCGCCCTTACCCCACCGGAGGCCCCCTTGAACAAGACTGAACTCGCCGCACAGGTTGCCGATAAGAGCGGCCTGTCTAAGGCAGACGCCATTAAGGCCGTCGACGCACTCTTGGATGCCGTGACCGAAACCCTGGCCAAGGGTGACAAGATCACGCTCATCGATTTTGGTACCTTTGAAGTGACCGAGCGCGCTGAGCGCACCGGCCGCAATCCCCAGACCGGGGCCGAAATGGTCATCCCGGCCTCCAAGCAGCCGAAGTTCAAGGCAGGCAAGAAGCTTAAGGACGTCGTGAACGGCGCCTGATCCCGGGATAGGGTATCTTTTGGCCGCGTTGCCGCCCTGCCGCTGGCGAGGGTGAGCGACCGGCCACCGGGGGCGATTAGCTCAGTTGGTAGAGCGCCTCGTTTACACCGAGGATGTCGGCAGTTCGAGCCTGTCATCGCCCACCATTCTGGCGCGACATGTGAGCCATGTCGCGCAGCGTCGGACCCGCAACCGCAGCCTCGCCCACGCAAGGCACACCTTCCGGTGGTTAGTCATCGCCCAGCGTATATCGCGGGCGTTCAATCCAGATGGGCGTTATCGCTCCACGCCCCCGGCTTGACCGCTCGGCGCTTCAGCCTGGATGCTGAAGCGCCCACGGCGCCTATGCTTTCCAAGCCCCGTGCGATGTCACTCCACCAACGGCAAAGGCTCGTCGTCGCCCAGCAGCGGCGGTGCTTGATCGACCGTGTTCACCGGTGAGGTGGGGCCCGGTCCGCTGGAGGGCAGCACGGAGCCGTCATCGGTGAGCACCACTGGCACCGCATCGGTCGTGGGGAGCGGACCCGAACCCGTGTTCACCGGCGGTGACGAGGGAGAGGTCAGGTCCAGCGGGGTTGGCCCCAGGTCAAGCGGCTGATCCTCGACGATGGCCGGGGGCGGATCATTGGGGATAGGCGGCGGATCAAGGGCGGGGTCGTTCTGGAAAGGATTGTCCACCTCAAACGGGTCCACCACAGTGGGGTCGTTGCCCGGCCCCACAGGGGTGGTGTCGGGTCCCGCCAAGCCGGTGGAACTGAAGGGATCGTCATTGGTTGGGGGCGCATCAAAAACGCCGGGGATGGTGGAGCCATCCACGACAACGCCATCCAGCGGGTCATCGCTAGGCGGCGGGGTCAGCAACGGATCGTTGGGTCCCAGGCCCGGTTGCGCGCCCGGATCGTCCGGCGCAAACCCGTCGCCATCAAAGCCGACGGTGGGACCCTCCAAGGGGATGGGCGTGGGGCCACCATCCAGCCCGGTTTGGGGACGGCCGAAGGTGGTTGGGCCAGGGTCCCGCGGGATGGCCGCCCGCTCAAAAACTGCGCCGTTGTTGAATTCCCAGATCTTGCCGTTCACGCCTGCCATCTCCAGGTCGCCTTCCACGACGGCCACGGCCGTCAGGGGCGAGCAATCGCCGATCTGATTGACGGTGACGGTCTGAACCCCCACGGCGATGACCTGGTAATCCACCGGGCAGCCACCGCTGCGGGAGCGCACCAACACAACCCGGTAGCCATCAACCTCCGCACTGGTCTCCACACTGGGCTGGGCCTCCACGGGCAGGGTGTACTGCTCCGATCGGGTGGGCAGGCGAATGATATAGCGGCCATTGGCGGGCAGAGCCGGCCCCCGATCCACAAGCTGCAACGCCCCACCGGGGGAGGGGAAGGAGGCAAGGACCTGACCCGGCTGCGCGGCTGGCCCCCGGTTGAGCCCCGGGCCCTGAGTGGTGGTGCATCCGGCCACCGATGCAGCCCCCACCAGCAGGGCCAAGGTGGATGCCCGTGAGAGGGCGAACGTGCGGAGGGTGGGGATGGCACCGCGCATGGACAGACGTCCCTTTAAACAGCAAGTCAACGAGAAGGCCCAGATGTATGATGAAGAATGGCCTTTCTCAATCATCATTGGGGCGAAACAAGGCCCAGGGCTGACAGAGCGTGTCCAGCCAGATACAGGCTGCCGATCAGCAACACTCTGCCCAGCTTTGGGGCAACAGACTGGGCGGCTGAGGCCAATGTCGGCTGCTGTTCAGCCGTCAGATGAAGGCTGCGGGCGGCGTTAAGAATCGACTCCGGCGTTAACGAGTTCGGGTCCACGCCGCCGTGACCATCGGGCAGCGGCAGGGCCACCACATGGGGCTTCATCGGGGCAAAGGGCGCCAGCACGTCGGCCGGGTCGCGGGTGTTTGCCATGGCGACGATCAGGCTCAGCGGCTGCTGAGGCCACAGGGCGACGGCCTCTGCCACCCGTCTGGCAGCATCACCATTGTGGGCCCCATCCACCCACCATTCCTGCAGGGGCCCATTGGGGGAGGCCAGGGGCTGCAACCGACCAGGCCAGGCGGCACCCTCCAGCCCCAGACCAATGATCTCGCTGGATACAGGCGCTGGCAACCACGGCTCCAGCCAGCGCAGCGCCATCATCGCGGTGGCCGCGTTCTCCCGTTGATGCGGGCCGCCCAGGCCCAGGCGCTGGGTCGGCGGGATCAGGGCGGCGTTGGCCTCGATCAGCGGTGCGTTCAGCCTTCTGGTGGCGCTCCGGATAACATCATACACCTCCGGGTATCGCTGCGTTCCCAAGACCACCGGCACACCGGGGCGCAGGATGCCGGCCTTCTCATTGGCGATGGCCGCCGGGCTATGCCCCAGCGTGGCCTGATGGTCCAGGCCAATGGAGGTGATGAGGGTCAGGGCCTTTCGAGGGACCACATTGGTGGTGTCCAGCCGCCCGCCGACCCCCGTCTCCCAAAGCACAATAGACCGGGCGCGCGTGGCGGCGTGGGCGGCAAAGGCCAGGATCGCCGTCAACGTCGCCACTTGGAAGTAATTGAGCGGGATCTCCGCCGCCACTGGCGCCAGCATGTCCAGAGCCGCCACGAGCTGTGCGTCGGGCAGGGGACCGGTTTGATCCTGAAAGCGCTCACGCACATCCATCAGATGCGGAGAGGTATAGAGCAGGCTTGGCGTGCCAGCGGCGGTGAGCATTGCCCGCAGGAAGGCCAATGTGGAGCCCTTGCCATTGGTCCCGGCCACATGCACCACCGGTCCCAGCCGGTGATGGGGGTTTCCCAGCCGGCGCAGGGCACGGCGAACCGGCTCCAGGCTTCGCACGCCACTGTGCCCCCGCCAACTGAACCGGGTCAGGGCCCAGAGGCGCTGTTCAAGATCGTCCGTTGGGACGGCTGCCGGTGCGGCCGGTGCGGGGGGCACGGGGGATCAGGCTTTACGTCAGGCTTTAAGATGGGTCACGGTGTCTCGGCCTCACCGGCCCCCGTCAGCGTTTCGGGTCGTCACCGCCTCTGGCTGAGGGGGCGCGGCGGTGTCCAACGGTTCAGCGGTGTCGGCAGCGCTTTGCTTTGCCAAGTCAACGCCGGTTGCATCATCGGTGGCGTCTTCGGCCGTGTCCGCCTTGGGGGAAGGCAGCCGCAACATCTCTGCTTGGGGAACGGCGTCCTCCCGCTTGACCATCAGCAGCCGCAGGATGCGCCCCACGGTCGCCGCCAAGTCCCGGCGCGGAACCACCATGTCCACCATGCCATGATCCAGCAAGTATTCGGCGGTCTGGAAATCCTGAGGAAGGGTCTCGCGAATGGTCTCCTCGATCACCCGCTTGCCGGCGAAGCCGATCTGGGCACCGGGCTCGGCGATGTGGATGTCCCCCAGCATGGCAAAGCTGGCAGAAACGCCGCCGGTCGTGGGGTCGGTGAGGATGACCAGATAGGGCAGGCCTGCTTCCTTCACCATGTCCACGGCAATGACGCTGCGGGGCATCTGCATCAAGCTGAGGATGCCTTCTTGCATTCGCGCGCCGCCGCTGGCGGGCACTGCGATGAAGGCGGCCTGCTGCAAGACAGCCAGTTGCGCGGCGGTGACCAGTGCCTCGCCCACCATCATCCCCATGGATCCCCCCATGAAGTCGAAGTTGAACGCCGCAATGACCGCTGGTTGGCCGGCAATCTGCCCATGCCCCACCAGGATCGCTTCCGGGGTCTCCGTCTTGGTCTCGGCTTCCCGAAGCCGGTCCGTATAGCGCTTGCGATCCCGAAAGCGCAGAGGATCCACCGGCACGTTGGGCAGTTCGACTTCCTCAAACTGCCCATCGTCGAACAGCAGGGTCATGCGCTCGCGGGCGGTGAGACGCATATGGTGGCCGCACTCGGTACAGACCGAGTCTGCCGCCTTGAGATCGCGGTGGAACAGCATGCCGCCGCAATTGGAGCATTTGATCCACAGATTGTCCGGCACCTCGCGACGATAGAGTTGCCGGATCTTGGGGCGAACGAAGTTTTCAATCCAACTCATGGCCGCGCTTCCTTATTCCGCGGCGGACTGGCTGACACCACGCAGCGGGGCCGCCAGGGCCTGGACCTTCGCCACCACCCGTTCCACCACGTCGCTGGCGACCGAGCCATCCTCGGTGATGCAGTCGGCGATCTCATTGACCAGGACAGAGCCAACCACGGCGGCATCGGCCACGGCCCCCACATCGGCCACCTGCTCTGGCGTCTTGAGGCCAAATCCCACGGCCACGGGGAGGCCGGAGCTTTCCTTCAGCCGTGCCACCGCCTGCTCGATCCGGCCCAGATCGGCGGAGCGAGTGCCGGTGATGCCAGCGATAGACACATAATAGATAAAGCCGGAGGTGTTGGAGAGGACCACCGGCAGCCGCGCGTCATCGGTGGTGGGGGTGGCCAGGCGGATGAAGTTCAGCCCGGCCTCCAGCGCCGGCTTGCACAACTCGTCGTCTTCCTCCGGCGGCAGGTCGACCACGATCAGGCCATCCACGCCCGCGCGGGAGGCGTCCTCCAAGAAGCGCTCCACACCGTAGCGGAAGATGGGGTTGAAGTACCCCATCAGGATCAGTGGCGTCGTAATGTCATCCCGTCTGAAGGTCGCCACCATGTCCAAGGTGCGCTTGAGCGTCATCCCAGCCTTGATGGCCCGCTGACTGCTGGCCTGGATTGCGGGGCCATCGGCCATCGGGTCACTGAATGGCATCCCCAGTTCAATCAGATCAGCGCCTGCGGCCGGCAGCCGCTTGAGCAGGGTGAGGCTCAGTTCAGGGGTGGGATCACCGGCGGTGATGAAGGTAACAAGGCCCCCGCGCCGGGCGGCGCGCAGACGGTTGAAGGTCTCATCAATGCGGCTGGAGGGGCTGGCATTCATGGGTACTCACTCCCCTTTGACATCGACGCCCAGCGCCGAGGCCACGGTAAAGATGTCCTTGTCGCCCCGACCGCACAGGTTCAGCACCAGCAGGTGATCGTTGGGCAGGGTTGGCGCCAGCTTTGCCACATGGGCCAACGCGTGGGCGGGCTCCAGGGCGGGCAGGATGCCCTCGGTCCGCGCAAGCAGCTTGAACGCGTCCAGTGCCTCGGCATCGGTGATGGACACATAGTCAACACGTCCGCTGTCTTTCAGCCACGCATGCTCAGGTCCGATGCCCGGATAGTCCAGACCGGCGGAGATGGAATGGGCGTCCTTGATCTGCCCGTCCGCGGTTTGCAGCAGATAGGTCTTGTTGCCATGCAGGACGCCGGGCTCGCCGCCGGTGAGGCTTGCGGCATGCTCCCCGGTTTCCAGCCCATGCCCGGCCGCTTCCACGCCCACCATGCGGATGTCTGGCTCATCCAGGAACGGATGGAACAGGCCCATGGCGTTGGAGCCGCCGCCGATGCTGGCCACCAGCGTATCGGGCAAGCGGCCCTCCGCCTCTTGCATCTGCCCGCGCAGCTCTGTTCCGATCACGGACTGGAAGTCTCGCACCATGGCAGGATAGGGGTGCGGACCGGCCACCGTGCCAATGATGTAAAAGGTATCGTCCACCGTGGAGACCCAGTCCCGCAGCGCCTCGTTCATGGCATCCTTCAGGGTGCCGGTGCCACTGTCCACCGGGCGCACCTCCGCCCCCAGCAGGCGCATCCGAAAGACGTTGGGGGCCTGACGCTCCATATCCGTGCGACCCATATAGACCACGCATTGCAGGCCGAAGCGGGCGCAGACCGTGGCAGTAGCCACCCCATGTTGGCCGGCACCGGTCTCCGCAATGATCCGGGTTTTGCCCATGCGCCGGGCCAACAGCGCCTGACCAATGCAATTGTTGATCTTGTGGGCGCCAGTATGATTGAGCTCATCACGCTTGAGGTAGATCTTGGCTCCGCCCAACTCCCGGGTCAGCGGTTCCGCGAAATACAGGGGGCTGGGGCGCCCCACATAGTGCTTGAGGTAATAGTCAAGCTCTGCCTGGAAGGATGCATCTGCCTTTGCGGCCTCATAGGCCTTCTGGACATCCAGGATCAGCGGCATCAGAGTCTCGGCGACGTACCGGCCGCCATATTCACCGAAATGCCCACGGTCATCGGGACCGGTGCGGAAGCTGTTGGGGGTGGGGGCCGTGGTCATGCTCGGCAACTCTCCGGGAATAGGCTGGCATCGGATAGGGGGGCATCCCGATGGCTGGGAAACCCGGCGACGGGACGCGGCGCAGTTGGCCCCGGTCACGGGGCGGTCGCGCGGCAACCGACCGCAGATCTGATACCGCTCAGGGGTTAAACCTCGTGGCCCTGTCGGGACGGGGCAGGCGTTAGGATGGGCAAAGGGGCTGGGTGGCCCCTATGATTGTTCTGGAACACTGGGTCTGGCGCAAATGTTCTGGGACATATGTTCTGGCACACGAGGGGTCGTCGCGTCCCGCGACCTGACAGCCCTTCACATAGCCAGCGCCAGGGGCGTGGTGCAAGGCCCTGAGCGAGATTTCGGGCGGCCGGTCTTGCATTGCCGCACAAAACCAGCGAAGACGCTGCCTTATGGCCGGGCGACCATGCTGTTGGGTGCCGCCCTTTGCCTTTTCCCTTGCCGCTTTGGACTGGACCAGGATCAATGACACTCTCTGTGCTGCTGCAGATGGATCCCATGACCCGGATCAACATGGCCGGCGACAGCACGGTCCGCCTGGGCCGGGAGGCAGAGCGCCGCGGCTATCGCGTGTTCCACACGACGCCGGATCTTGTGCACTATGATGATGGGGTGGTGAAGGCGCGTATCAGCCCCATCAGCTTTTCCAAGGAAGGCGACCCGCCCGCCTATCAGAAGGGGCAGCCGGTCAACAGCTTGCTTAAGGACCTGGACGTGATCCTGCTGCGCCAGGACCCGCCGTTTGATCTGCACTACATCGCCAACACCCATCTGCTGGAACTGGTGCATCCGCGCCCCCTGGTGGTCAATGATCCAGTGGCTGTCCGCAATGCGCCGGAAAAGCTGGTGGCGACCAAGTTCCCTGAGGTGATGCCCCCCACCATGATCACCTCAGACCCGGATCTGGTTGCCGAGTTCCGGCAGGTTCACGGGGACATTGTGATCAAGCCCCTCTATGGCCATGCGGGCAATGGCATCATCAGTCTCAAGGCCGACGATCCTGGCCTGGGGAGCCTCTTGGGCCTCTATGCCCAGACCGGGCGGGAACCGCTGATGATCCAGAAGTTCCTGCCGCAGGTGGTCGAGGGCGACAAGCGCATCCTGATGGTGGATGGGGAGCCGGTGGCCGTGTTCCGGCGCCGGCCGGCCCGCGGGGAGATTCGCGCCAACATGGTTCACGGCGGCACACCGGTAAAGAGCGAGCTTTCCCACCAGGAGCGGGAGATCTGCGAACGAGTGGGGCCAATGCTGCGGGAAGAGGGGTTGCTGTTCGTCGGGTTGGACACGATTGGCGACTATCTGACGGAGATCAACACGACTTCCCCCACGGGCCTGGGGGCGGCGGACATGCTTTATGGCATGAACACAGCCGGTCTGGTGTGGGACGCCATCGAGACCCACCTGCAAAAATAGGTCGTCTGGCGAGTGGTGGCCGGCGCTGCGGTCTTAAGCGCTCGCCTTTGGCCTGTGACTGCGCTGCCGCACTTCACCGCCCGTGAGCCGTCTGGGTGCGCGTGAGCCTTTCCCCCACCGGGGCACTGTCGGCATAACACCCCCAACAACACTGTTTTGTTCGGCTTGTTTTTATCTTGAGGCGCTCTGTCATGGCCCGTTCGCTTGCTCCTGCCCGGCTGCCCTCTCTCGCTGCCGCCCTGCTGGGTGCGCTGAGCGTGGCCGCTTGTGACACCGTCTATTCGGCGGGGAGCTATCCGGTGCGGGCCGACTTGGCCCAGCAGCCCCTGGTGGCGGAAAGCCCGGACGGACCGTACTGGGTGGTGCAGCAGCCGGTCATTTATTTCGGCTTTGATAGCGCTGCGTTGGATGCCGAGGCCATCAATACCCTCAGCGTGCTGGCCCGCACCATCAACCACAACATGGACTATTCCATCGTCAATGTGGTGGTGCGTGGGCATACCGACAGCGTCGGGGGCGATGCCTATAACGAGGATTTGGGGCGCCGCCGGGCCCAGGCTGTGCGCCAGTATCTGGTTGAAGAAGGCGGCGTTGACCGCGCCCGCGTCTATGTTCGCACCCAGGGGGAAGCCTGGCCGGCGGATGATGTGGGCGACCATCGCCGCCATGCTGCCAACCGCCGCGTCGAGATCACCTTCCCGCGTCGTTGAGGCGCCAAGCAAAAACCAGGGAGATCGTTGGGGGAAGTCAGCAGGGAGGCTCCGCGACAGCGAAGCCATGCCAAGCGCGTTTTCCGAGCAGTCTGACCCAGCCCGCTCCCCCACCCTCCTGGAGTTTGGCGCGTCAGCGTCGGGGCTTTAGGCCGGACGTGATCGCCATCGCTTGCCGCCCCCTGATGTGCCACCACCGGCGGGCCTCATCCAGAAAAACCAGGCTGAGCATAAGCGCCAGATAGCTGGCCCCGCGGATACCGCCGAAGACGGCGTCCAATCCTGTGGGGGGCGGCTTGATGATCTCCAGGGCAACCAAGGACCCCAGGCCCAGCAGGACCACGCCGATCAGGGCAAAACTGCCCGCCATGGCCTCGTGACTGGCGGCCAGAGGCGTCAGGCGCTGATCGGACAGCCGTCGCCGCCGATCTCCCGAGGCATGGCGCGCATAGCGCACGAGGCTGAGCGCGATCAGCACCAACCCGCCCATCAGGACCGTCAGCAACACGAACACCCGCCCACCCAGCAGCCAGTTGGCCTCCCCAACCTGGATCAGGGGCAGGGCAAGCACGATGTTGAACCCCCCGTGGAAGAGCGTCGGCAGGACCAGGGCCAAAAAGCCGAGACCCACGCGGGTCCCACGGCGACTGTGGATGGCCAGCACCATCAGCGCCCCCATGACCAGCCCACAAAAGGCGTGCAGTGGCACCGATGTCAGGCCACGCAGGATCATGCCCGGCAAGCCCACCACCCCGTAAGCGCCGAACAATAGCCCCTCCACCAGGGCGAACCCCAACGCGACAGAAGCAGAGGCCAGAATGACATCGCCCGCCCGGTGCAAGCGCAGCACCACCACCACGGTGCCTGTGGCCAGTGCCTTGATCAGTTCCTCCGGCAGGGCGCCCAAGTAATAGATGTGCAACACCGTGCCGGCCGTGGACCGCTCCGTCCCCAGGCCCATGTCGGCGGCCAGATTGAGCCACTGGGACAGAACGCTGATGATGGCCACCAGAGGGACACCCAAGCCCAACCCCGTCACCACAACCAGTCCCCGCACCCGGTATTGCGCCAGCGAGGCAGACAGGTGCAGGAACGCGAGCGGGGGGAGCAATGCGGCAAGGATCAGAGACAAACTCATGACCAGGACCCTAGGCGGTTTGCGCGACAAGGAACAGGATGTTTGGCTTTATCCTGCAGGATTTGCCCGCTATCGCTGAGATGTGATGGCAGATCGCCCCAATCCGTCCTCTGCTGCAACCTGTCCTCCGCCCACCTGTCCCGTTCGCCACCACCCTCGCCCTCTCCCCCTACCTCGCCCTCCCCCCCGTGCCCGACCGCCCCCGTGAGCCACACGCCTGATGGACCCCCAGGACCCCCTTGCCCTGTTTCAGCAGATTGTAGCCGAGGTCAGCCTGCCGATCGTGATGATCTGCGGGGTGGGGTATCTCGCCCAGATGGCGCTGAAGTTCGACGTGACGTCGGTGAACCGGGTTGCTGTGTGGGTGCTGCTGCCGTGCCTGATCTTCCATACCACGGCCACCATGCAGATCGGCGTCGCGCCGGGGGCAGAGGTCAAGGTGCCGGTGACGGCTGGGTCATTGGGGGTGACCCTTGGGGTGACGCTGGTGCAGTGGGTGTTGCTGTTGGTGGCCACCTGGGGGCTCGCCCTGGCGGTTGGGCTCCGTGGCCCCCTGGTGCCCTTGCTGGCCCTCTGCATCGCCATGCCCAACAGCGGCAACTATGGCATCCCGCTGGTGGTTCTGGCCTATGGGGTGGACTGGCAAGTCTATCAGATCATGATCATGGCGATGCAGTCGATCCTGTTGATGACCGTAGGCGTGGCCCTGGTGACGCCGCAGGCGGCGGGCGGTCTGCGCAAGCGGGTGATGACGGTGCTGACCACCCCCTTTCTGCCCGCCCTGATCCTGGGTTTCCTGGCCAATGGCTTCACCAGTGCCACTGGCCTGGAGATGCCATCGGTGATCATTGAGCCCACAAGGCTTTTGGGCACGGCCATGGTGCCCGTGGCGCTGTTCACGCTGGGCGCGATGTTGGTGGGTCTGAAGTGGGAAAGTGCGCTGCCGCCCATGGTGGGCATCTGCATCGCCAAGTTCCTGTTTGCGCCGGGGGTGACGGCGGGGCTGCTCCTGGCCCTGGGAATGACCGGGCGGTTGGGCGATTTGTTTTTGGTCACCGCCACAACTCCCATTGCCAACTTGGTGGCCCTGCTGGCGGTGGAGCATGTCAAAGACCGGGAAACCCGGGACCTGATCGTGGGGTTTGTGTTCGTGACCACGGCGGTCAGCCCAGTGGCGCTCACGGGGGTCTTGATGCTCACCGGGATTGAGGCAGTTGGCTGAACGGTGGGCGAGCCTGCCGAGGCTGTTGATGCTTTGTGCGCCTTTGCGGGGGGAGAGGCCCCACGGACGGCGGTTCTTCCCCGCAGGGATTTGGTCCGTGCGCGGGGGGCTGACACGGCGCCGGATTGCTGGTCTGTTCCGGTGCATCGTGAGGCAGCGCCCGCGCTGCTTCTCCTTCCTATCGCCCCTCATCCAAAGGGTCCCTGTGCATGACCGCCGCTCTCCATACCGCCCTGTTGCGTTTGGCTGTTGCGGATCTGTCCGTCGCCGCGGCCCGATTGGAGCGTCTTGGCTTCATGGTGGAGGAAATGGCGCAGGACCCCGGGCTTGGCATCTTCAGCCAATGGCTGTCACTGGGAAGCACCATCCTGGAGTTGGCCAGTCCGCAGCCGGGGGGGACGGACGAGGAGGAACCCCTGACGCGCTTCCTGTCCGGCGGGCCTGGGCTCAGCGCCATTGACGCACATTGGACGCCATTTGTGGGGGATGATCCTGGCGCGGTCAGGGCCCGGGTGCGGGAGGGGGCGGACGGGGCGACGGAGCAGTTGGCGTTGCGTCCCCTGGCGGTGGAGCTTTGGGGCGACGTCACTGTGAGCCACCTGGTCAACCCGGTGCCCTTGGCCCCAGCCCACCCTCACCCCAATGGCATCACCGGGCTGGCGCGGGTGAGCCTTGTGGCGGACAATCCTTTGGGGGCAGCCACGCGCCTGGCGGCTACGGCCGAGATCGATGAGATCGCCGTGGGGCATGAGCAGGCGGAGGTCATGCTGGGGGACCTACGCCTGCATTTCGCCAGCCCCATCCTGACCGCGCGCCGGTATGGTCACTTGGATATGGGTGACCGGCTCTTCGGGGGCAAAGTGCTCAGTTTGGTCAGCCGCGACATGGACCAAACGGCCCGCGTGCTTGGCGATGCCATCCACGACAGCAGCGTTCCCGGGCAGTGGCTCCTCCTCAACAGCGCCCCGGAGTTGGGCATCATCTTGGAGGTGGTGGCCGCCGCCTGATCCCATCAGGCCGCGGCGGGCTCTCCCGGCTTTGTCGCTGCTGCGCTGGCGCTGGTGGCGGCATGCTGCTCCGCTGGCACGTCCGTGGCCAGGGCGCAAAAGGCTTGGTACTGGGTGAGGAACACCTGCCCACTGAGATCATCCAGGAAATGGCTGCGCTGGAGGCGGTCCATCACCGGCCCCTTCACCTCCGACAGGTGGAACTGGATGCCGCTGTCTTGGAGGCGATGGTTCATCGCCTCCAGGCTTTCCAGCGCACTGCCGTCCACCTCGTTCACGGCAGTGCACATCAACACCAAGTGCTTGAGCGCTGGGTTTTCCGCAGCCATGTCCAACAGCGTGTCCTCTAGATGGCGGGCATTGGCGAAATACAGGCTTTCATCAATGCGCACGGTGGCCATGACGGCACTGGTCAGGACCGTGTGCCGACGGACATTGCGGAAGTGCTCCGTGCCCGGTACCAGACCCACCACCGCCACATGGGGGCGGGACGTCCGCCACAGATGCAGGCCGATGGAGAGGCCCACCCCAGCGACGATCCCCGCTTCCACCCCTTCGCCGAGGGTCAACAAGATGGTGGCCAGCATGGCGGCAAAATCGCTCTTGGAGTAGGTCCAGGCGCGTCTTAGCGCCCCCAGGTCCACGAGGCTCAAAACGGCCACGATGATGGTGGCGGCCAGGGTGGCGATGGGCAGCAACGCCAGCAGTGGTGTTAGGATGACAGTGGCGATGGCGATGCCCACGGCCGTGTAGGCCCCTGCGGCCGGCGTCTCCGCACCTGCATCGAAATTCACCACGGAGCGGGCAAATCCGCCCGTCACCGGATAGCCAGCACTGATCCCACTGGCCAAGTTGGCGGCCCCGAGGCCCACCAGTTCCTGGTCCGGGTCGATGCGCTGTCGCTTTTTCGCGGCCAAGGTCTGGGCGACGGAGACACTTTCCACAAAGCCCACGATGGAGATCAGCAGGGCCGGAATAAGCAGCGGCTCCAGCGTGTCCCACACCAGGGGCGGCAGGCCCAGCGCTGGCAGGTCATTGGGGATGGCGCCCACCAGTTTCACCCCTTGGTCCTTCAGGCCGAACACCCAAGCCAGCAGGATGGTGACGAAAACCGCTGCCACGGGGCCTGCTTTGGTCAACACGTCGGCCAGGCGCGGCCGCAGCCCCTTGGCGATCAGCAACGGCTTCAGGCGCTTGCGAACCCAGAACAGGAAGGCGGTCGCGGTCACACCGATGGCCAGGGTGATGGGGTTCACCTCCCCCAGATGAGACCAGAGGGAAACCACCAGGTCCCACAGATTGTGCCCGGAGGCCGGGACCCCCAGAATGTGTTTCAGTTGGCTGGCGGCGATGATGATGCCCGAGGCGGTGATGAAGCCGCTGATCACCGGATGCGAGAGGAAGTTGGCGATGAACCCCAGCCGGAGCAGGCCCATCAGGGTCAGCATCCCGCCGGACAGAAGCGCCAGCAGAACGGCGGCCTCGATATAGGTGTGGGTGCCTTGCTGGGCGACTTGGCCCACCGCCGCTGCCGTCATCAAGGTGGGAGACTTTTTACGTGGCCAACGACGACGGGCGGCAATGACGACGACAACA
>CAZCBM010000007.1:0-810 GCA_964496805.1 uncultured Rhodospirillales bacterium
GGCCCGCCGCGGCGAGAACAGCGTTCGCGCCGACCGGCTGGTGGCCCTCTATCGCGAAGAAGATGGCAACGGTCAGCAGGTCTATCGGTTTGAGGCTGCGGGCAATGTGGTCATCCAAAGCGCCGGCAACCGCGCCACAGGGGCCATCGCCAGCTATGATCTGGACGAACGCTTGGCCATCTTGACCGGCGGCAACCTGCGACTGGAGGCGGAGGGCACCGTCATCACCGCCAGCGAGCGCCTGGAGTATGACGAGGAAACCCGTCAGGCCCGGGCCGTCGGCAATGCCACCGTCATCCGCCAGGGCAACCGGTTGGAGGCCGCCACCATCGTCGCGAACTTCACCACCGACAGCTCGGGGGAGACGGTGCTGCGGGATGCCGAAGCCAGCGGTGGCGTACGAATCACCACGGACACCGACATCGCCACCGGCCAGCGCGGCACCTATAACGAGCAGACGGGCGAGGCCCGGCTGACTGGCAATGTGCGTCTGTGCCGTGACAAGGAGATCGGGATGAGCGGGACAGAGGCGACGGTGAACATGGAAACCGGCAATGCCGACATCAAAGGCGGCCCATCCGGCGGGCAGCGCGCACGGGTCACCTTTGCCCCAGGGCAGCAACCCGTTCAGGGCTTCGACCCCTGTGCCAATCTGCGCTGACGCAGCCGCCCCGATCCATGGTTCACCCCATCCCCATCACGCCCCTGTCGGCGGCCGAGTCTGACCCTCCGCCGCTCAATCCGGTGGCGCCGGAACTGGCCCTTGCGCCGCAAACGGGCGGTGGCGGCCCCGGCCTCACCGCCCCAACA
>CAZCBM010000007.1:820-15299 GCA_964496805.1 uncultured Rhodospirillales bacterium
CAACACCACAGCTCTTGGCCCGCGATCTCGCCAAGCGCTATCGCAAGCGCGTGGTGCTGCGGGACGTCTCCCTGTCCGTTGGTCGCGGGGAGGTGGTGGGCCTGTTGGGACCCAACGGCGCCGGCAAAACCACCTGCTTCTACATCATCACCGGACTGATCCCCCCGGATGCCGGGCAAATCACCCTGGATGGGGTGGATATCACCGCCCTGCCCATGTACCGCCGCGCCCGCGTGGGGGTGGGGTACTTGCCGCAAGAGGCCAGCGTCTTCCGCGGCCTGACGGTGGAGCAGAATATCCGGGCCGTGCTGGAGGTGCGGGAGGGCGACCGCAGCCAGCGCGAAGCGCAACTGGAGCAATTGCTGGGCGATTTCAACATCGAACGGCTGCGCCGGACGCCGGCGACAGCCCTGTCCGGCGGGGAGCGACGGCGGGTGGAAATCGCCCGGGCGCTGGCCGCCAAACCGAGCTACATCCTGCTGGATGAGCCACTGGCGGGCATCGACCCCATCGCGGTGGGCGACATTCGCGAGCTGATCGGAAAGCTGCGCCAGCGGGGCATCGGCACCCTGATCACCGACCACAATGTCCGCGACACCCTGGACATCGTGGACAGGGCCTACATCCTGTCCGACGGACGGGTCCTGAAAGAGGGCCGCCCGGCCGAAATCGTCGAGGACCCGGATGTGCGCCGGGTTTACCTGGGCGAAAGGTTCCGTATTTAGGATTCAGGTCATGGGCAACCGGCCGGCGTCGAGGATCACGCGGCCACCCGGCCCCCGTCCCTAACCCCAGTCGACCCTCCATGGCCCAGTCCCCCAGATTGGACCTGAGAGGCAGCCAAACCCTGACCATGACACCGCAGTTGCGCCAAGCCATTGGCGTACTGGGGATGGGCAGTCAGGAGTTGACGGCGTATGTCTCCCAGGTCGTGGAAATGAATCCGTTTCTGGACGTGCCCGATGGCGATGCCACGGGGCTGGACGGGATGGACATGGGCGAGGTGTCGCCGCCCAACCGGGACGACCCGACGCCATTGAACGGCTCCCCGGACGACTTCTCAGCCAGCGATGCCGGTGCCCTGGAAGCCGACAGTGCCGCCTACATCCCCGGTGAGGGATCAGGGGGTGGCGGCGCCGGCGCAGGGGGTGCGCTCAGCGAAGCGGAAGACCTGTTAGACCGCTCTGCGGCCCTGTCCACCACGCAAAGCTTAACGGACCATCTGACGGGGCAGATCGCAAGCTTGGTGCCGCGGGCCGAGGATGCGCTGATCGCGCGCGCGCTGGTGGACTGGCTGGATGATGCCGGCCTGTTCCGGGATGACCCCGCCGACGTCGCCGCCATGCTGGGCGTGCCCACGCGCCGCGTAATCGCGGTGCTGAACCGCCTGAAGGGCTGCGAACCCGTTGGGCTGTTTGCGCAGTCTTTGTCCGAGTGCCTGGAACTGCAACTGGCCGAGCGCGACCAGTTGACCCCGGCCCTGGAAACCATGCTGGAAAACCTCGCCCTGATTGCCGAGGGGCAATTGGGAGCCCTGGCCAAGCGGTGTGGCGTTAACCGGGAGACCCTGGGGGAGATGCTGGCGCTGCTGCGCACCCTCAATCCGCGGCCGGCCAGCGCCTTCCATCACGCTCTGGCCCCGGTTCGCATCCCCGATATCCTGGTCAGCCGCCGCCCTGATGGCACCTGGCAGGTGGAATTGAACCCGGAGACCCTGCCCCGCGTGCTGGCCGATGAGCGCTACTATGCCACCCTGGCCCAGGGTCGGGACCAGCAGGATGCTGACACGCGCAAATACCTCTCCGAGCAGTGGAGCCAGGCTCAGTGGTTGGTCCGCACCCTGGACCAGCGGGCGCGAACCACCCTGAAGGTGGCAACGGAAGTCATGCGCCACCAGGCAGACTTCCTGAACCATGGCATCATGAGCCTCAAGCCCCTGACCCTGAAGACGGTTGCAGACGCCGTGGAGGTCCACGAAAGCACCGTCAGCCGGGTCACCCAAGCGCGAACCATCTCCACCCCGCGCGGCCTGTTCGACATGAAGTTCTTCTTCACCCAGGCGATCCAGAGCCGTCACCAGTCTGTCCAATTCAGCGCCGAAGCGGTGCGCCACCGCATCAAGACACTGGTGGACGCCGAAACCGCGCAGACCGTGCTCAGTGATGACCAACTGGTGGAGATCCTCACGGCCGAGGGCATCGAGATTGCCCGGCGCACCGTCGCCAAATACCGCGAGGCTCTGGGCATCCCCTCAAGCGTCAAGCGTCGGCGGCGTTTGAAGTAACCTCCCCGCTATAAGGGACTTTCCGATCCGTCTGGCCCAACCCGCTCCCCCTTCCTGCCACCCAAAGGAGTATGATCGCAATGGGGGGCCGGCCAAAGGTACGCCAGAAGGGGGAGCCGACCGGCGGTGACTCCTTTGCCCCGCAAAGGGCGCTATTGCTGATGCCCCGTCACTTTGCCAAACGGTCGTCGCTTCGTTGCCCATCTCAGCCACTGGGGCGGAAGGGACAGGGCCCCCAGAGTGCATAGCAAGCCGAATAGAATGAACTCTGTGCTGGCATCCATTAGATGCTGTAGTTCGGGCTCAAGGATACCCAGGATATCTTTGTGCAATTGGAGTGTCATGGCCACCAGTGTGACCAAAGCCACCAGTCGCATGAAGGTGGAGCAAGTCGCCCGCTCCCGCAGCGCAAAGAGTGGCCGGATTGCCAGAAGCAGAACCACCAGGCGATAATCCCAGTTGGCACCAAGAATGTAGGTGCCAGCATAGAGCCCGGCCGAGGCCCGCAGGAGCGCTAGATCAGCCGCCCCCAGCAGCAAGGCCACGGGTTGAGGACCGGCCAGCCTTGGTCCCGAAGCATCGGCCGCCCCGGGCGGGCGCCCAGCGGCAAGAGCCAAGCCGATGGCCACCGCCCCCACCAACCCCAACAGAACCAGCAGCACCCCCTTCTGAAGCCAAGGACTGACCAGCGCGCTCTTCGCCATCGCGTTGTCCAGGACATTCAGGCCGAACGCCAGATCAATGGGACGCGGGGTCCCTTCCCTGATCAGGCTGAGGTCAGTCCAGGTAGCAGCGAGATAGAGCACACCACACAGCGCCACGGTGATCACGGCCCCAAGACCCCTGCGATCGCCCCTACCCAGCAGGGCTCCCAAGGCGAAAAAGGGAAATAGTTTCAACAGAAAGGCAGCGTAGGACAGAAGACCGGCAACCAGTGGTGATCTGCCCTGCTGCAAGCAAGCCACCGCCACCAAACCAATCACGAGGAGATCATTGTTGCCCCTCTCCATCGCCAGCAGCACCGGCATGGAGAGCATCATAATAAGCGCGAAAATTGCTAGCGGCGGCCGTGATGACCAGAAAATGATAAGCATCACCACCAGGAAAAAGACAACGATACCCAAGCCAATAAACAGCGTATCCTCTGGCCCAACAAAAGGTGCAGCTAGGCTCCATAGAAGTGGATAATTCAGCGGCCTCGCCCACGGATCGTGAGGATTGGTCAGCCGCGGATCAAGCCCGTCTGCCAGACTGAGAGACGCATGGGTAAAGGTGCGCAGATCCGCAAAATAGGGGTACATCTTCGGTACACCCAGGAGGTCCCAAACGGGATCCCACGGAAACACCAGCAGGCTGCCTCCAACAATGGCACACACCAGCATTAGCAGCGGCGGGAACAACCCCATTCGCCCGATAAAGCGGGGCGTGTCTCCTTCTCTTTCCACCATTATTCAGCCTCGATCCCCACCACCCCGATTTCCCTCAAGACCTCTGCCTCCCGCCAAGGCGCCCGTCCTCCCGTGTCATTCCCTCTATGCCTTAGGATCCCAAACTGGCGACGCCATGGAGGCGATCATCTGGGCAACCACAAACAATCGAGTGCAGCGGGCAGGCCGTGCCGATGGCGAAGCAACGCTGAGCCTACTCTCCGGCCTGTTTGCCGGCTTGGTAGAACCATGCCAATGCCGTCAGGGTCAAGCCGCGCCCATCGGCGGACGGCGTGTAAGGAAGCACGGGAAGTGGCGACGACCGCTGCCCCGTGATTAGCCGTCGTCCGGCGACCAGACGTTGCCCAGTGATCAGTCGTCCGTCTCAGGCCCGGAGCCGTCGTCGCCGCGGGCATGGCGGATCAGGGCCACTTCGTCGAACATGGCAGCCTCCTGACGCGCCAGCGCGGCCTTGCGCGCCGCGTCCCGCCGCTCCTGGGTCAGTTCCAGAGTCTTGAGCGCCTGGAAGGCTTCCAGAACCTCCGCTTCAGCCTCGGCGACCCCTTGCTGAGCCATGCGGATGGCCACTGTCAGTTGCTCATGGCGCATCTTCAGACGTTGGGTATAGCCGGTCCAGGTTTGGCCCGCCTGCCAGTTTTGCGCCATCACCGCGGCCTGCTGATCCCGCTCCGCCGCCAGCCCCTCGCGTTCCGCGGTGAGGGCGTCGACGGTTTCGCGCGCCCGGGCCAAGGCCCGCTGCAAGGCATCAAGTTCGTGCTTCCTCAGGCGGATCAGGGGGGCAAGATCGGCCATGGCTCAACCCTCCGATACCTACGCAGCAGGCCAGGGTTGGCCCAACAACGCCGCCAACTGCTGGTATCCCTCGGCAAGGCTGGATATCTCCCCGCGCTGCTGGGCGATGAAGCCCTCAAGGGGCTCATAAAGCGCAATGGACTCATCCACCTTGGGGTCGGTGCCGGCCTTATAGGCGCCCAGGCGGATCAGTTCCGCCATGTCCTCATAGGTGGAGAGAATGCCGCGGGCGCGCCGAACCAGGGCGTTCTCCGCATCGGTATTGCAGTGGGGCATGGCGCGAGAGACCGACTTCAGGACGTTCACACTGGGAAAGCGCCCACGCTCGGCGATGGCCCGCTCCAGGACGATGTGACCATCGACAATCCCGCGCACCGCATCGCTGATGGGCTCATCGTGGTCGCCACCATCCACCAGCACGGTGAACAGCCCGGTCAACTGGCCCTCTCCGGGCCGCCCGGGGCCGGCGCGCTCCAGCAGCCGGGCCAATTCGACAAAGGTGGTGGGGGGATAGCCCTTGGTGGTGGGCGGCTCGCCGGCCGATAGGCCGATTTCCCGCTGCGCCATGGCAAACCGTGTCAGACTATCCATCATGCACAGCACCGATCGCCCGACGGTGCGAAAATACTCGCCGATGGCAATGGTCATGTGGGCGGCTTGGCGGCGCATCAGGGGGGCTTCATCCCCCGTTGCCACCACGACGACACTGCGCGCCAGCCCCTCAGGACCCAGCACATCATCCACGAACTCCATGACCTCCCGGCCCCGTTCACCGATCAGCCCAATGACGGAGACATCGGCGTTGGTGGCCTTGGCAATGGTTCCCAACAGGGATGATTTACCAACGCCGGAGCCTGCAAAGATGCCTAATCTCTGACCCTCAACGCAGGTCAGAAAGGTATTAAGAACCCTGACACCCAGGTCAATCTTGCCGCCCATCCGCGCCCGCTCACTGGCCGTTGGCGCCTGAGTTTTGATCGGCACCCCCAACGTGCCACTGGGCAGCGGCCCCAGCCCGTCCACCGGTTCCCCCAGCGCATTCACCATACGGCCAAGCCAGGCATCCGTGGGCCAGACCTTCGGGGCCCCGGTGGACACCAACACCCGGCACCCCAGTGCAATCCCATCAATGGACCCAAAGGGCATCAAGAGCGCGCGACGGTGGCGAAATCCCACCACCTCACAGGGCAGCACCCTGCCCGGTTCCACCTGAACCCGGCACTGGCCGCCCAGATGCAATTGCTTTTCGATGCCCCCGACCTCCAGCATCATGCCCATGACGCTGGTGACCTCCCCATAGAGAGTGGTGGGATCGAGGCCGGAGAGGGCGCGCCCAACCGCTTCAGCCGTTAGCGGCATTTTATCATTCCTTTTCAGGATGTTATCGACGCCTTTGAAAAAACTTTGGAAAAAACCGCAGCTTTTTCCTCTCGTTATACAAAGCGTTAACCGTTAAAAAGTTAATAAGGTTAAGCGCGACTCGCTTGCTCCGGACGCGGCTCAGGGCTACGTTAGGGAATGTTAACGACCTTGGGCGGATGTCCGCTTTCACCTGCATGGAACGGGAACACGGATAATGAGAGTTCTGCTGGTTGAGGATGATGCCGCTTTCGCCCAAAGCATCGAACTGATGCTGCGATCGGAAGGCTTTATTGTCGATTCAACCGACCTGGGCGAAGATGGCCTGGAGATCGGGAAGATCTATGATTACGACATCATCCTGCTGGATTTGATGCTGCCCGATATTGACGGATATGAAGTGCTGCGCCGCCTGCGTGCAGCCCGCGTGAATACGCCGATCCTGATCCTGAGCGGCCTGACCGAACTGGATAACAAGATTAAGGGTCTTGGCTTTGGTGCCGATGACTATCTCACCAAACCCTTTGACAAGCGCGAACTGGTGGCCCGCATCCACGCCATCGTCCGCCGTAGTAAGGGCCACAGCGAGAGCATCATCCGCACGGGCCGCCTGAACGTTAACCTCGATACCCGGACCGTGGATGTCGAGGGCCAGCCGGTGCACCTCACTGGTAAGGAATACGGCATCCTGGAACTGCTGAGCCTGCGCAAGGGCACGACGCTGACCAAGGAAATGTTCCTGAACCACCTCTATGGCGGCATGGACGAGCCGGAACTGAAGATCATCGACGTCTTCATCTGCAAGCTGCGCAAGAAGCTGTCCAAGGCCACCGGTGGCGACAACTACATCGAGACGGTGTGGGGTCGCGGCTACGTCCTGAGGGATCCGCGGCCAGCCATGTCCGAGCCGATCCTGCCGCCGCGGGAGCGTCAGCCTGCCGCCGACGCCGAACCCCGGGGCGAGAAGACCACCGCCAAGAGCAAGAACACCGTCAGCGCCTGAGGGCGGTGACCGGGTACGGCACGCCCCCCACGGGAGGCGTGCCCCCCCCAGCCTCTGTTCAGTGATCCGGTTTCCCTTACGGCCTGCCGTTCCTTCCCCGGGGCGGGGGCCGTTTGGCATTCAAGGGCCGTCGCTCGGAGCGCAGGAACCCAGACTTGGCAACGCCACGGGGGATCATCCGAGCGACCGCATGTAAGCGACAGCAGCAGCACCGATCCAAAAACAGTGTCCACTGATGCAGGGAGGATGCCCGTCCACGCTCAAGGGAAGGGCGTCCGGTCCTCCAGGAGAGACGCCAGCAGGGACGCCAGCGCCTTTGCAGCCAAACGCGGCAAGTCCTCCGCCACCAGCCCCGGTGGGGCCAGCATCGCGGCGGCACCATGGAGCCAGACCGCCGCCGCCGCCGCCTCAAACGGCGGCATCCCCTGTGCGCCCAGCCCAGCAATCATCCCGGACAGCACATCACCACTGCCAGCGGTGGCCAGCGACGGTGGCGCATTGGCGTTAATGACCGCGGCCCCGGCCGGATGGGCGATCACGGTATCGGGTCCCTTCAGGACCACCACCGCCCCCACCCGCTGAGCGGCGGCTATCGCCCGGTCCGCTTTGGAGCCCGCGCCGGGCCCCAAATCGGGAAACAACCGGCGAAACTCCCCCTCATGGGGGGTCAACACCGTGGGGGTCCCGGCCATGGAGATGTGGGTGTGCTGCGCCAACAGGCTCAGCGCGTCCGCATCCAGCACCCGCAAGCCGGGGAAATCCAGCACATGGTCCAGCAGGGTCTGGGCGCTGCGTCCTTGGCTCAGCCCGGGTCCCAGAACAACGGCCCGAAGCCGACTGTCCCGCAGCAGCGGCACCACCTCCTCGGGTTGCCGTGCACCGCGCACCACTAGGCCCGGATGCACCAATGCGGCCTGGGCGCTGATGGTGTCCGGCAACAGCAAGCTCACATGCCCGGCACCAATACGCCGCGCCCCCTGACAGGCCAGGATGGCCGCACCGGGCATCGTCCCGCTGCCCGCCACCAAGACCGCCCCGCGGCTGAACTTATGCGCCTGCGGTGCTAGCCTGGGCAGGTGAGCCCCCCAGAGGGCGGGAGAATTGTCCGCCAGATCAGGGGCCGGAGGAAGGGCACCAAGGCCGATGTCCACCACCACGACCTCCCCCCCAAGCACCGATCCCGGATGCAGCCGATGCCCCGGTTTGGGTTGGTGAAAGGTCACGGACGCCCGGGCCGGGAGGGCCGCCCCCAGAACCTGCCCTGTGGCCGCGTCCACCCCGCTGGGAAGGTCCACGGCAACACTGGGCAGGGCGCGCCGGCGCAGATCGGTCAACAAAGCACAGAGCGCCGGGGGCAAAGGACGGCTCAGGCCAATGCCAAACAGGGCGTCCACCAGCAGCCCCTTGGCGGGCAAGGTCTCAGAGGACAGGGGATGCACAGCCCCCTTCCACTGGTCCGCCATGATGCCCGCGGCACCCTGCCAGCCACACTCAGCGTCCAGCGCCAGCACCGTCACAGGCCATCCCGCCTGATCCAGATGCCGGGCCACCACCAAGCCGTCGCCGCCGTTGTTGCCCGGGCCGGCCAGCACCGTCACCGCCTGACGGCAGAAGCGCCGGCGCACAAAGTCTGCAACGCCAGCGCCTGCCTGCTCCATCACCCCCGCCTCATCCACACCGCTCTTGAATAGCGCCTGTTCCGCCGCTTGCATTGCGTGAGGGCGGATCAGGGAGACAGCGGGAGGGAAGACGGGCGAAGCGGTGAGCATTTCCGTGGGCGTTACGGTGGGCATTACGGTGGGCCTTGCAGTGGGCCGGCCGGTCGGCCTCTCAAGGGCCATGGCAGGACCCTACACCGCTCTGCCCCACCCACAAACGGGAAGTCCGGCACTCAAGCGCTGGCCAGGGGCTCCGCCTCTGCCTTGGTCGCCGCGGGCGCCGTCAGTTGGCCGGTGTGGCCGGCGCCATAGGCCTCGCTGGTGACAAAGCGGAAGTCTTCCAGCACCTCCAGCGGAAAGGGCCCTCCACTGAACCGGCGCGCCCTCTGGCGCCAGCACAGCAGCAATTGCTCCAGCCGACCTAGTATCTCCCCCATGCTCCAATAGTGGCCCGTGGCATGATCCAAAAAGGTCAGGAACGGGCGTGGGTCAGATCGGCTCAGCAAGGCCTGATAGGCTGTGTGGTATTCGTCCAGAACATCCAGGATCACCTGCCAATCCGCCCGTACCCGTTGGCGCAGGGTCAAGGCCCATCGATCATACAGCAGCTTTTCCGACAGGCTGACGCTTTGGGACGGGCGGGAGGAGGTCACCAACCATGCCGCAAACTCCCGAAGATCGGGCTGCAGGGCGATGAACTCATCCTCAAAATAGGTGACGCCAGTCCAGGCCTGGAAGGTCATCAGCGCCCGGCTTTCCTCCAGTCGCAAGGCACTGATCAGTGGGCGCAACCCGTCCAGATCGTCGGCATCGATCATCCGTCCCACCAGGATGTCCACGGCATGGCCCAGTTGCTGCGGACTGTCGGAAATGGCGGCCTGCACCAGCGGCCGCATGCGCCCCCGCAGGCGCGTGCGAATGCGGCGCTTTAAGTCGTCCGGCAGGTGAAGCAACTGACTGTCTATCTGAAAGCCGGACCGCTTGAAGGCGTCAGCCACCAAATAGGGACTGAGTGACGGCAAACTGTTGAACATATCCAGGATGTCATAGTCCCGTGCCAGCAGGTCCTGGCGTTCATCATTGCCGTGGGTCTTTTGTTCAAAGAAGCGGGTGACGTTGCGCATCGTCACATAAAAGCTCTCACCGCCATCCTGCGGTTTGGCGGTATCATAGGGCAAGTAAACCAGCGTTGGGCTGGTCACCGAGCCGTCTTCGCGCAAACTGTCCTCCCGCTCATCCCGAAACTTGAACAGGATGCATTCGTTCAGGACATCACAGTGAAAGATCTGCTGCCCAACCCCTGTGGCCGAGCCGCTGCGGCCGGACACATCAAAGCGCCGGGACGGACCGGAGGTCAGCAGATAGCGCAGGAGGGAGCGATCAAGGACCATGGAAGGCGCGGCCAAAGCGGAGACATCGGACCCCCGCAGGCTTTGCCATCCCCGTTAACAGCCGGTAACCAATCTGCCGACAACCTTAACGCATTTAAGACAAGGCCCGGGGGGGGCCCGGCCGAGCCTAACCACAAGGGGGGTAAGCCACACAGGCCAGGCCATCACTCCAGGGACAGGCCCAACTCCTTGGAGATGCAGTAATCCACCAGACGGAAATCCGGGAAGAAGCGGCGGCGGCAGACATCAAACTGCGCTTCCACGATGGGGCTGCCACTGGCCATCTCAAGATACAGCATGGTGACCCGCTTCAGGGCCTGACGGTTCTCCCAAAGGCATTTGCGCTGGTAATATTCGCTCTCCTGCCAGCGGCTGACGCAATAATGCTGTGCCTCTGGGGGCAGGATCTCCCGCCCCGGCGGCACGATCTGATCAAAGGCCTCGATCTGCCGGGCAACGTCCGGATTGGCGGCGGGGCGCGCCGTTGCAGCCGCCTGGGGCTCCGGTTCCGGCAGCGGATCGTCGGACAGCAGGGGATCACGGGTGGTCTGCTCCAGCAACTCCTGCATCTGGGGGTCGGTCAGGAATTCGGGGTCCTGCTGCGCGAGGGCCGGGCGGGCCAACAGGGGCAGGAGGATCAGGAGGCAGAGGGCGGCAGTACGGGCCATAACAGCGGGTCTCTCAAACGGTCTTCAGATAAAGGCAGGGCATGTCTCAGAAGGCCGGATCATCCTGAGACCAGAGCCATTTGCAGGGCGCGGGGCGTGGCAAGGGCGAGGAGCATGCTGCACCCTGTCCCGTGCCCCGTGCCAATGGCACTAACGAGGCCCGGTGGCAAGATCATGGCCGCACGACAGGTCGCCATGGCGCCGGTTGAACGAACGCCCTGGGCGAGGGCCAAATGATCGCCCGCGGCGAGAGCCGCCCGGCAAGCGTGTAGGGCGGAGTGCAGCGCGATTGCGCGGCCCCAAAAACCAGCAGAACGCTTCACTCTGTGCCCAGCGGGCCGCTCACCAGCCCCGTCGCCCCATCCACACGGAACAAATGGTCGCCAGTGTCATCCCGCAGATGGACGAAAAGATGCGCCCCAACGGGCACCAAGGCGATGATCTCAGCCGTGGGCGGAAACACCGCCGAAACCGGGGCGCCGGCTGGCGGCGGCCCGGCCTGGGCAGGGGCGGTGACGCCCGGCACTGGGGGCGGGGCGATCGCCTGCTCGACGCTTTCCCCCAAGCCCTCCGCACTGTCGCCCAGGCGCTGAACGGCCACGATGACAACGAAGATCAGCCCCCCAATGATGGCCACACCCATGACCACCATCAGCGCCACCAGCAGCTTCATGGACCGGGGCAGGCCTTTCATGATAGGGTGGCGAGTTGGCTCAGCGGTTTGGGGTGCGGCGGCCATAGGGTGGCCCTTTTCGACAGGACATGATGAACGACGCAGCACATAGGACGGATGAGGTCGCGGCGGCAAGCCCTGCGCCGGAAGACCCGAGGCCGGAGGCAGCCGCGGCGCGATCACTCGCCCCGGATGCAGGCGCGGACGATCAGCCCGAAGTGGTGGATGTGGAGATCCCGCCGGAAATGGACCGTATGCGCCTGGACGCGGCGTTGGCGAGACTGTTGCCGGACTATTCCAGAACACGGCTCGCGGATTGGATTGAGCGTGGGCACGTGGCCCAAATGGCCGATGACCCAACCCAAGGGGCGATCACACCCACTGTGCGCACCCGTGTATCCCCAGGACAGACCTTCGTTGTGGTCTTGCCAGAGCCCGAGGACGCGGAGCCGGAACCCCAGGACATCCCCTTAGATATCCTGGATGAAGACGAGCATCTGTTGGTGATCTACAAGCCACCGGGACTGGTGGTCCATCCCGCCACGGGGCACGCTGATGGAACCCTGGTCAATGCCCTGCTGTTCCATTGCGCAGGCCGCCTGTCCAGCATCGGCGGCGTGCGCCGACCGGGCATCGTCCATCGCCTGGACAAGGACACCAGCGGGCTCATGGTGGTCGCCAAGACGGACAAGGCCCATCAGGGGCTGAAGGCCCAATTCCAGGACCGCAGCCTGTCCCGCAGCTATCGCGCCCTTGTGGTGGGCCTGCCCTCCCCAGCTTCGGGCCGTGTTGAGGGCGCCATCGGCCGCAAGCCCCATGACCGGTTCCGCATGGCCGTGGTGGCGGAGGAGCGGGGCAAGGCCGCTGCCACCCGCTATCGGCTTCTGCAGGCGTTCGGTCCCCATGCCGGGCTGGTGGAATGCCATCTGGAGACCGGCCGCACCCACCAGGTGCGGGTCCACATGGCCCATTTGGGCCACCCGCTGATTGGCGATCCCCTCTACCTTCCTTCCCCCAGGGTGCAGGCGCTGCCAGCCCCCATGGCGGCGGTGGCCGGGGCCTTCCCACGGCAGGCGCTCCATGCCCGCACGTTGAAATTCCTTCACCCGGTGACGGGAAAGGAGCATACCTATACCCGAGAGCAGCCCCAGGACATGGATGACTTGGCCGCCGCCTTGGCACACTTGTCCGCAGCAGCCCTCACCTCATCCTGAGACCACCTACAGCAGGGGACACCAGTTTTGAAATCGCCCCTGCTGTCGCTTATTGGTGGTCGCTCGGATGATCCCCACCTCTCATGATCCCCACCGTGGCGTTGCCACTTTGGGGTCCGACACTCTTGGTCAAGGCAAGCCCCCCAATCGGCGGGGATAGGCTAGATTGGGCCGAAACCAGAGATACATCGGCTGCCGAAGCCTCACCTGTCGGACGGCTCGACGCAAGGGGCTGGCCCCCGACCACACTGGCTTCTGCCAGACCAGCGACAGGCTGTGACCCTTCGGGCCACTTTCTGCCCTAATTTCTGGACAGTTTGTTGTCAGGTGTCAGAAAACGGAACGACCAACAGGTCGCAACGGTTTATTCAGGCCAACCGGGTGACGTCGCGTCTGCGAACGCCTACCTATACGGTCATCTTTTCGCTCGGAGTCTTTTGCCATTATGAGCACCAGCGCCACCGCCCTGCCCATGCCCAGCGTCGACGGCAGCCTGTCCGCCTATCTGGCGGAGATCAGGCGCTTCCCGATGCTGGACCCGGACGAGGAATACATGCTGGCCAAGCGCTGGCAAGAAAGCGCGGATGTGGAAGCCGCCCACCGCCTGGTCACCAGCCACCTGCGGCTGGTGGCCAAGATCGCCATGGGCTATCGCGGCTATGGCTTGCCCGTGGCGGACCTGATCAGTGAGGGCAATGTGGGCATGATGCAGGCAGTCAAGCGCTTTGACCCCGACCGTGGCTTTCGACTGGCCACCTATGCCATGTGGTGGATCCGCGCCAGCATCCAGGAATATATCCTGCGCAGTTGGTCGCTGGTGAAGATCGGCACCACCGCCGCCCAGAAAAAGCTGTTCTTCAACCTGCGCAAGCTCAAGGCGCAGATGAAAGCGGTGGAGGACGGCGACCTCAGTCCGGAGGATGTCAAACACATCGCCGACACGCTGGAGGTACCCGAAGAGGATGTGGTGAGCATGAACCGCCGCATGGCCGCTCCCGACCACAGCCTCAACGCCCCGCTGCGCGCTGACGGCGACGGCGACACGGAGTGGCAGGACTGGCTGGTGGACGACAGCGTCCAAAGTCAGGAAACCATGGTGGCGGAGGTGGACGAGAGCACCAAGCGCCAAGCCGTGCTGTCAACGGCCATGCAGGGCCTGAAGGAGCGGGAGCGCCACATTCTCACCGCCCGTCGCCTGCAGGAAAACCCATTGACCTTGGAGCAGTTGAGCCAAGAGTATGGGATCAGTCGTGAACGGGTGCGCCAGATCGAGGCACGGGCCTTCGAGAAGGTACAAAAAGCCGTCCGTGACGAAGCCCGTCGGCAGGACCTGCTGTAACCCTTTTCGCCTACGCTGATGATCAAGTACGCGCTGCGCTGCGCCCGTGGCCACACTTTTGACAGCTGGTTTGCCAACGCGGCCGCCTACGACACGGTGGCCGCAGCGGGCGGATTGAGCTGTATTGTCTGCGGTTCCAGCGATGTCGCTAAGGCGATCATGGCCCCGGCGGTCGGGCGCAAGACCAATGCAACACTGCCCCCCCCGTCGCCGACACCGGGGGGGGGACGGTGGCCGACAGTGCGGCCAGCGCTGCCACCGCCCCCGGGGCGGCAGCGACCAAAGCGCCGCCCCCTCCGCCCGCACCAGGCACCCAGGCCCAACAGGCGCTGCTGGCGATGGCTGCCAAGGAAGCCGCCCTTCGGCACATGCTCACCACCTTCAAACGAGAGGTGCAAAGCCACTGTGAGGATGTGGGGGATGGGTTCGCCAAGGAAGCCCGCGCCATCCATGAAGGCGAGGCACCGGAACGGGGCATCTATGGCCGCGCCAGCGGCAAGGAGGTGGAGGCCCTGCTGGACGACGGCATCCCGATATTGCCCCTGCCCCCGGACCCTGAGCCGGATCAGTGATCCCTCCTCCCGCTGAGCCCCCCCTGCCCGCCCGCCCGCTGCCCGGTCTCGCGCCCACAGCGCCTCTGGCGGCGCTGC
>CAZCBM010000007.1:15309-28897 GCA_964496805.1 uncultured Rhodospirillales bacterium
GCCCCCCTCGCCCGCCCTTCTGGAGCACCTATTTGCCGGGGAGGCGCCACAACTGGTGGGGCGCTTGGAGGGCGCCATCAACATTCTCTGGCAGGTCCATTGCCAGGCCACGGACCGTCGCTGGCTGCTGCGGGTCAGAGCCAGGGAAGCGCATTTCCCCTATGAGAAAGGGTTGGTCAAAGAGGCATGGCTGGCGCGTTTTCTGGCCGGTGAGCCCTTGCCTCCGCCAGCCAGTGGCTCCCTTCCGCCCATCCCGCCCCTGCCGGCGATCCGCCACTATGACCATTCTGGCGCGCTGATCGCCGGGGCGTTCAGCATCATCCCGGAAATCCCGGGCGCTCCCCTGGCCACCCAGCCCGACCCGGCGCTCTATGGGCAATTGGGTCACCTGCTGGCCCGTCTCCATGCCACCCGCTGGCCGGGGTTCTATGCCACCGTCACCGATTTGCCGGATGCCCTGATGCCCAACTGGCGGGACCGCTTTGCCGCCAGCCTAAAAGGCGCCGCAATGCCCGAAGATGCTGAGGTTGAGGAGGCCCTGAAGGCCTGGCCGCTGCCCGACGGCGCCACGGCCCGCCCGACCCTGATCCACAATGATCTCCACGCCCGCAACATCTGGGTGGAGGCCCCAAGCCAACACCTGCACCTGCTGGATTGGGATAATGCAGTCATCGACATCCCCGAATTGGACTGGGTGAAACTGGCCTGGTGGACCCGCGTGGACGACGCGGGCCTGCTCTGCCCTGATGCAGCGCTTTATCAGGCCGCCCTGGACGCCTACCGGGCGGCTGGCGGCCCAACGCTGGACCCCACGCTCTTGAACGCCTGCACAATCCTGTGGTTATTGCGGGTGGTTCGCTTCCAGACCCGCAGCGGTGGCGCCCCTGCTGGATTTCCGGCCGCTGCCGCCTATCGCGCAGAACTGCTCCGTCGTCTGCGCCGTCCGCCGCCGTGAGAGGCTGTTGCCCATGGGCACGATGATCGTCATCCCGGCCCGCATGGGCTCTTCGCGCTTCCCTGGCAAGCCCATGGCGATGATCGCCGGGCGCAGCATGATTGAGCGAATGTGGCGCATCGCCACCGCCGTGGAGGGCATCGACGGGGTGGTGATCGCCATCGACGACCCGGCACTGGGGGAACATGTGCGGGGGTTTGGTGGCCACACCGTGATGACAGACCCGGCCTGCCGCAATGGGACGGAGCGGGTGAACGATGCCATCCGCAACCTCGCAGCCTCGCCCCGGTCGGTGATCAACCTTCAAGGCGATGCTGTGCTCACCCCGCCCTGGATCATTCAGGCCGTTGCCGATCGCTTGGCCGCTGACCGCACCGCTGAGATCGTCACCCCCGCCGTCCGCCTGACCCGCGAGGGCTATGAGAGGTTGAAGGCCAGCAAAGCCGGGGGAGAGGTGGGGGGCACCACCGTCACCTTCGATGCCGAGGGCCGCGCGCTGTATTTCTCCAAGACCATCATCCCCTTTATTCGCGGAGAAATCCCGGATCCGCCACAGGTCTGGCGGCACATCGGCCTCTATGGCTATCGCCGCACCACCTTGGCAGCCTATCTGTCCTTGCCCGTGGGGCAGTTTGAACGGGTGGAGCAACTGGAACAATTGCGCGCCCTGGAGGCCGGTATCCCCATCACTGTGGTGGAGACCGACTATCGCGGCCGCAGCCACTGGGCGGTTGATGCCCCCTCCGATGTGGCCATTGTCGAGGAAATCATCGCCCGCGAAGGGGAACTGGTCCCATGAGATTGCTGCTCGCCCGTCACGGCAACACCTTCGGCCCCCAGGACACCCCGGTCTGGGTGGGCGGCCGGGACGACCTGCCGCTGGTGGAGAAGGGCCGTCAGCAGGCCCAGGACATCGCCTTGTTGCTGGCGGCGCGGGAGATCACACCCGTGCGGATCGTGGCCGGCCCCCTGCAGCGCACCCTGGAGGCCGCCGAGATCATCGCAGGCCATCTGAAGGCAGAACGCGCCCTGCAAATGGACGAGCGCCTGCGGGAGATCGACTATGGTCAGTGGGCGGGCAAGACCACGGAAGAGATCATCGCCGAAACGGGCCCTGGCCCCGTGGAGGACTGGCAGCATTACTCCCGCTGGCCCGCGGACGCCGGCTGGCAGCCCCATGAGGACGAGGTGGTGTCTGGCATCCTTGATCTGGCCTGGGACTTGGCCAGCGAAGGCCACGGGGAGGAGGACACGGTCCTGTGTATCTCTAGCAACGGCGTTCTGCGCTATTTTCTACAACTGATCGAAGGCGAGTTTGAGCGCCGCATCGACCTGGGTGAAATGAAGATGGCAACCGGTGCTCTGGGTCAGCTCAGCTTCGATGGGGAGGTGTTCGAGGTGGACTTCTGGAACCTGCGCCCGGAGGCGTTGGACCCCACGCTTTTCGCTGAGGCCGAGGGGGCTGAGGTCTCCGCCGAAGAGGCGCCCGGCTTTACGGTTGAGCACACCGCAGACGAAGCCATCATCCGCATCGACAGCATCACCGGAGCATCGGGGGACGACACATGAGGCTCGGGCTTGCCCTGATCGCACTGGCACTGACAATGGCTTTCCTTGGGGTCGCCCGGGCGCAGGAAACCACCGGCGACGTACCCTTTGAAATCGAGGTTCCCACCCCCTACCAGACACCGGAAGCGGGCCAGCAGGTGTTGAGCTTCGGCGTGCATGAGGTGACCGCCGCCCCTCCCATCGGCTTTTGCCCCTTGGATCCCCGCTATGGCCGCGACGCCGAGTTGTTGGCCAATGCTGAGCTGGCACAGGCCGGACAGAACCTGGTGCTGGTGGTCTATACCCCCTGTCCAGCCCTGGCCCAACTGCGCGCTGGCAGCTTAGATCGCCTGCCGGAGAGCGTGCAGCTGTTCACGCCCACACGGTTTCTGCAACAGGCCCTGATCGGCCCTGGCTTTGAGCGTCCCGCGGTCGTGGGACCCTTGGCCGATGGCTGGCGCCAGCGCAATGTTGTGGACGAGGGTCAGGCGATGGCCGAAACCAACGCCGAGGATTTGGGCGACTTGGTCCGGGAGCAATGGTTAGGGGTCCAGGCGCAGACGGATGATTACGTCATCGCCGCGGTGGTGCTGCGCCTGAGGCCGGCCGACAGTGAGCCCCTGCTGGTCCTGACCCTGACCGGCGCCACAGTGCTCAACGGGGCGCTGGTGACCGCCACCTTGACCCGGCGCGCCAACCCAGAGGATCCCGACGCCGAAATGGGCGGCCTGACGGATAAGCTTGCCACCTATTTGGGGCAATTGATCGCGCTGAACGATCCCTGAGGCGCCTTTGTCCCTTGGACCCAGCACGGGGGCCCTCTCTTGGCCTTGCGCCCCGGCGCCCGTCCCAGGGGTCACCGGTCTGGACCCGTGCAAAGCCGCTGCAAGAGAGACCCTCTGCAAGAGAGATCCCCTATAGCGCGTTGCGCCAAGGTGAAGTCAGCACCAACCCCACGCCCCCACCCGGCCACCCATTGCGATGATACTTTCGTGGGTGGCCGGGTGGGGGCGTGGGGTTGTCGAGGTCGGTGGGACAGGCCCTAAAGGCAGACAGCGGCAGCTGCTGCTGAGGCGGGCTCGCTTCCCCGGCGAAAGCAGAGGGCTTTACTTCCCACCGGAATCCGGTATGTAAGGAGGCTATTCCCGCAAACGTGGCCTTTTGTGGTCGGGGCTGGGCGCCCCGGGGTCATTGCTGCTCGTGCTTAGGCACAGACGCAACGTTGATCCAGACCAAGACAGGACCGGATGCCCCGCGCGCTGCGAGGCTTCCTGAGTGGGACACAAAAGAGGCGTCTGGCCGACCTGCACACCGGGTCGGGCTCCCCCCAGTCAGCCCCGCACAACATCCTTATTCTCACCGCAAAGGAGCGATGCCCCATGGGCAAGCGTGAGCATCCGAAATACAAGATTGACCGTCGCCTGGGCTGCAACCTGTGGGGTCGGCCCAAGAGCCCGTTCAACCGCCGCGAATACGGCCCCGGACAGCATGGCCAGCGCCGCAAGAAGCCCACGGACTTCGGCACGCAGTTGATGGCCAAGCAGAAGCTCAAGGGCTACTACGGCAACATCGGCGAGAAGCAATTCCGCAAATATTACGAGCAGGCCACCAGCCGCAAGGGCGACACCTCCGAGAACCTGATCGAGATCCTGGAGCGTCGCCTGGACGCCGTGGTCTACCGCATGAAGTTCGTGCCCACTGTGTTTGCTGCCCGCCAGTTTGTTAGCCACGGTCATGTGCTGGTGAACGGCGTGCGCGTCACCATCCCAAGCTATCAGGTCAAGGACGGCGACGTGCTTGAGGTGCGGGAGAAGGCACGGGAAATCCCCATGGTGCTGGAAGCGATCAACAGCGTGGAGCGCGAGGTGCCTGAGTATGTGGACGTGGACCACTCCAAGATGACCGGCACCTTTGTGCGTGGTCCGCAGATCGCCGACGTCCCCTACCCGGTCCAGATGGAACCGAACCTGGTCATCGAATTCTACTCTCGTTGAGGGTGCGGGGCGCGTGCAGTGCGCCCCTTCCTATCTGCTGCGATGCATTCTCGAAGGGCGCGCACCATCCCGGTGCGCGCCCTTCTTTGCTGTGCGGCGCGGGGAAACGCGACCGGGGGGGTTGAACTGGATCGGCTTCTGCTGCGTTCTGTCATTCCAGACCCCGCGTCGCCATCGGCAGCCCCCCCCGGAAGCCGACGGCGCATTCAAGGAGCCCTTTCATGTCTCAGCCTGGCCCCACCGTGTTCATCTTCGACGCCTATGGCACGCTGTTCGACGTGTCCAGTTCTGTTGCGGCCCAGGGCGAGGCGCTGGGCGACTCCGTGCCGGCCATTGCGGCCACCTGGCGCATCAAACAGCTGGAATACACCTGGGTGCGCGCCATCTCCGGCCGCTATCGGGACTTCTGGCTGCTGACGGAGGAGGCGTTGGACTATGCCATGGCTGTCCACGCCGTCCCAGCCAACCTGCGCGGTCCGCTGCTGGAGGGCTATCGTACCCTGAGCGCCTATCCCGAGGTGGCCACCGCCTTGCAGGGCCTCAAGGCCGCCGGGCATCGGACCGGTATCCTGTCCAATGGCTCACCGAAAATGTTGGAGGATGCGGTGAACGCTGCCGGCCTGGAAGCCCTCCTGGATGAGGTGCTGTCGGTGGAGGCTGTCGGGACGTTCAAGACCGATGCCACGACCTATGGTCTGGTGTGCGAGAGTTTCCAGGTGGCGCCAGAAGAGGTCCAGTTCCACTCGTCAAACCGCTGGGACGCCGCTGGGGCCGCCTCCTTCGGGTTTCATGTCGCGTGGGTCAACCGCATGGGCTTGCCCGATGAGTACCAGGATTTTGGCCCCATCCAGATGTGGTCGGATCTGACCCCGCTGGCCACCGACGCGTAACGTCCCGTTCCCTGCGGCTGGCTTTTCCAGCACCGCCGCCGGTGCGACAAGGGTGATGGGGGACGCGGGTGTCACGCCCCTTGCGGCCGGGCAAGGGGGTGCATCTGCGGGTCAAACAGGCCCAAGTCCGGCATGGCCAGGGGGGCACGCTCCTCCAACGTAGACAAATGGTTGCGCCAAGCGGCAAGCATGTCCCGGCGAGCATCGTCGTCCACATAGGGCACATGGAAGGCATAGAAGGGCGGCAGCACACTTATGCCGCTATAGCCCAGTGTCCCTTGGATGAGCGGCATGAAGATGCGATCCAGCGGGCCGTGAATGCCGTCCGGGCCAAACATGTGCTCCCGTCCCCCCAAGCTCACCCCCATCACGGCGCGCTTGCCAGCCAGACCGCCGCGGGCATAGAAGCGGCGCCCACCATAGACGGGCCCGGAAATCAACACGCGGTCAAACCACCCCTTCAAGATCGCCGGCACCGAAAACCAATAGATGGGGAAGGTCAGCACCACCAAATCCGCCGCCATGACCTTGGCAAGTTCGCGCTGAATGTCAGGCGCCAGCGTCCCGGTTTTGTGCCCATGACGCTGCTCCAGGGCGATGTTGAGATAATCGGCATCCTCGCGCTGCTGGAAGTCGTCCGGCCCGGTCACGGGATTGAACTCATCGGCGTAGAGATCCGACAATGACACGTCATAGCCCCGCTCTGTCAGGACCGTTTTGGCGGTGTCCCGCAGGGCCGCCACAAAGGATTTCGGCTCAGGATGAGCGTGGACGATCAGGGCCTTCATACGGGTAGGGCTCTCAGCAAGGGGGATCCGCCGCCGGGGCGTCATCAACAGGGGAATGGGCGGCAAGGGCCGTGAGGATTTGTGCGGGCCAGGGACTGGGCCGACGGTCCACCATGTCAACATGGACCAGGGTGAACTGGCCCTTCACCCGCATCTCGTCACCGCAAACCATCTCAAACCGGACAGGCAAGCTGGTCCGGCCAAGCGTCCCTGCAAACAGATGAATGTCCAGCGGATCACCCAGAATGGACGGCGCAACAAACTCGGTCTGCATGGCTTTGGTTGGAATCCCCGCCCGATGCTCCAAATGCATCGATCTGAAGTCATAGTCCATTGATGCAAACCAGCTCTCAACGGCCATATTCAACATCTCATAGTACCGCGGGTAAAAGACAATTCCGGCGGCATCGCAATGATGAAACCCAATATGAAGGGACAGCGTATGGATCGGCGTGTACATTTCTATAATCCAATCATCATAAAGTAGCATACTTAACGCCAAAAAGCATCATCATAGTGCGTAAAGACTACCTTTTTCACTGCGGAATTCGTGACCACCCAGGAAGCCGATCCCGATGCAGAGTGGGAACCAACTACGAGAGAACCGCGAAACCGCCTCGATGAATGCCTCAATCATCTTTTTGCATTTGATCATACCGGCTTTCGAGCCACGCAACGGCCTCATCTTCGTCGACCCCAATCGACATTTTAAATGAAGAGTCATGATTTTTGGTATAAACAGAAACCGTTAGCTTTGCTATTATTGCGTGAATACCAGGGCTGTGCAAAATAAATAAATTATTTGATTTCGACAATACTGGATTTGACCGCCGCTCACTAGTAAACTGAATGATTGCTTGGATGTCGAAATCTGAGAGAGAGGCTTCACGGATATCCCAGAGGCGAGGAAGTGCGGCCAACGCCGGGTCCCCCCGCGCCTCCAGGTCGCTGGCCACCGTCAGCAGGTCCTCCAGGGAAAACCTACCCGCCACAACAATCCGAATATATTTCCCATTAGCACTTTGGGATAGGCTGGCAATCATGCCTGAGCCTCGCTGTTTCACTAACACCCTTGTTAGAGCAAACAACCTCAAGAACCTCAATGGTCTCAGCACTGAAAAGCTCCCGCAAAGATCGAACTTTGGCTCCCTCACGGAAAACATAGCGGGATATGAAATCAACCAACTCTTAACCGTAGCCTGCCAGGGTTAATGCTCAAGCGCGGCGTTGGCCTTGTTCTTCGTTCGTTGCCACCGCAGTCCGCTTGCCCGACCGACCGTGGATCCAACCGACAGTGGGAACATCCGCCCGTGGGAACATCCGCCCGTGACTGACCCGTCCTGCACGCAACGCATTCGCCTGACTCAGGATCAACTGGAGAAGCTCCATGCCGCCCACAAGCGGTTTGAGCGCGGCCAATTGGGGGGCCGGCGGGCCAGCTTTATCGAGATGGACCTGTGCGGGCTGGACTTTCGGGGACTGGACTTCCCCGGCATTGACTTCACTGGCTCATGGTTGCGCGAGGCCATCTTTTGCGGCTGCAACCTGGAGGGTGCGAGCTTCTTCTGTGCCGATCTGATGGAGGCAGACTTCCGCGAAGCTCGTCTGAGCCGCGCGGACATGCGGGGCGCCAATGTCCGGGGCGCCGATCTGTCCCGCGCCGACCTGTCCCGCGCCAACCTGCGCGAGGGCGCCATTGCCGAGAAGAAATTCGGCCGCGACCTGGAGGTGCGGGAGTTCCAGGTGCTTGCAGCCGACGCCAGCGCCACCAGCTTCGTTGGGGCCAACATGGAGGAGGCCAAGGTCGGCGCCATGATCGCGGTGCGGACCGACTTCACCGGCGCCATCCTCAACCGCGCCAATCTGGTCCGCGCCAACCTCAGTTCCGCTCGGTTTAGCCGTGCGATCCTGGACCAAGCGGACCTCAGCGAGGCCAACACAGCCGGTACCCAATTCGACAAGGCCGTCTTGACCGGCGCACGCATCGAGCCATCCGCCTATCGCGGGCAAAGCGTTGTCCTGTCCGGGGACCCGGACGACGAGGTGGCGGAGGAGCGACGCCAGAGCTTGGCGCAGGCACTCCAGATGCACGCGCTGTTTGTTACCAGCGGTGGCCGAAAGGGAGCGACCTTCGACCGACCAGAGCGCGACTTTCACCAGTTGAGCGGGCTCAGCACCTTGGCACTGGCAAGCCTGTACGCGCCGGAGGGTCTGTTTTTCGGACTGGACTTGCACGAAACCGGGTTTCAAGCCGCCAATCTGGAAGGGGCCGACTTTCGACGCGCCAACCTGCGCGGGGCGGACTTCCGCGGCGCGCGATTGAAAGGCGCCGACTTCTCCCAGGCGGACCTGACCGGGGCTCAGTTGTCTGCCCTGCAGATCAGCCGCACCCGGCTGCTGGGGGCCGACTGCACCGGCGCGATCTTCCGTCGTGCCAAGATGGCCCGGGCCGACCTGCGCCATGCCCTGCTGGACGGCGCGGACTTCTTCGGTGCTCGCCTGAAGGATGTGCGGCTGTCACGGGCCAAGACGGATGGGATTGGGCTTCATCCCCAATTGCTGGAGGCGCTGCTGCAAAGGGACAGGGTCCTGGAGCAACAGGAAACAGAAGCCAGCCACGCCCAAGGCTAGAGAGTACGACCCCGAAGCGGCAACGCCACGGAGGGGATCATCCGAGCGACCACCAGCAGACTATGCGGCGGTAGCGGAGGGCGGGCGCGGAGAACACAACCAACGCTCAAATCATCAGGGTCGCACCCGGGGTACCGCTCAGCCGATGCCGCTGCGCCCCAAGGTGGGCTACCGGGTGCGCTCCAGGGCCGCTGTTGGCAGCAACGCTGGAGCCTCGGCTTCCTGAACCGTCTCCGGCGGCAGGTCCACGTCAAAGGCCGTGAGGCCGATTTCCTCCGGCAACGGTGGCTGTCGATACCAAGGGTACCCGTCCCGCGCTTCCAATTGACCCAACAAAAACAACGCCCGAATATAGTCACGATCAAACGGCTCCGGCTCTTTTCGCACGAAGCCGGCCGGGATCGCCGCCAAATGGAAGTTGATGTTGTTGGCTCGGGAGAACTCATGCAGCCGAACAATATCGGCGCGGCTATGATTTTTGATCAGGGTGGAGAGCGACCGGGCCACCACGGGGAAGAGAGAACGCTGCACCGGCTCATACTCAGGAACCAACTTGCCGTTGCGGATCACATAGAGGTTCATGCTCACCCCTTCCGGCACCCGACGCCGGAACACATCCAGCGCGACGTCGGTGGGCAGAAAATCCACTTGGCTGGTGACCCCACCGTCGGCGTGGAGTTCCTGAAAACGGCGGCCGTCCACTTCCACTTCAATGGGGACCGGCGGCAAGGCCCCTGGCACGGCAGCGGAGGCCAGGATCACATCCCGCGCCAAGTCCAACGCCTGCGGCGTCCCAGCGACGGCCATTTCGCCAATGTCCCACATCACGGGTCGCTGCGCATCCAGATTGGTGGTCCGCACGAAGAGGCGCGCGCCCTGGCGATGGCGCCGGGCAATGGCGGCAAACAGCGCCGGCGTCAATGCCTCCGCGATGCGCTCCCGCAGGGGGCTGCTGTCCCCCAAGGCTGGGCCTCCGGTCAGACCGGCCAAGGGCGTGGGGATGAACACGCGGCGGGAACTCAGCCCCATGACCGCCGTCTCCAACGCTTCGTCCCAGTCCGGGCCCGCAAAGGCAAACATGCTGACCAAGGCCCCTGCGGATATCCCGGTGACGATGTCGAAATCCGGCCTGTCGCCCTCCTTGGACCAGCCCATCAGCAGGCCTGCGCCAAAGGCGCCGTCGCTGCCGCCACCGCTCAGCGCCAGATAGTTCAGGGTAAGGCTGCCGTCGGCCGACCGCACGCGGTCCTTCCATTGATCCGCCTGCTTGTTCAGCACCGCTTCGGCATCATCCGGCGCCCGATCTGCGAAATACCGCACCCGGCCCAAGGTGGGGATCTTTGCCGCCGTCAGGAAGGCCTCCGGCACCGGCTCCAGGTCTCGGCGCAGGTCAGCGGTGCTGGCACACCCAGTCAGCACCAGGGCCAGACAAAACAAGCAATACGAAAGCAGAGATCTCAGGTTCATGATGGGGGCGGACCCTAGTCACAGTCCCCGGTACTGCCAAGGACCCTGGGAACACAGGCCGCAGCCAACTCGCAACGGCTGCCCGCCATCCCCCTTGCGACGCCAGCCACGCTGGCGCTAGGGATGGCGGTGACGCCGCCCGACTGCCGGGCCCCCCACGCATCTGGAGACCCTCCGCCATGACCGAGATCGCTGCCCGTCTGGGGCGCATCAAGCCCTCCCCCACCATGGCCGTCACCAACATGGCGCGGGAGTTGAAAGCCGCCGGCAAGGACGTCATCGGCCTGGGGGCCGGGGAACCGGACTTCGACACGCCGGACCCCATCAAGGACGCTGCAAAGGCGGCCATGGACGCGGGGCAGACCAAGTATACGGCCGTGGACGGCACGCCGGAGCTGAAAGCCGCGATCGCCGCCAAGTTCAAGCGCGACAATGCCCTGGACTACACACCGGCACAGATCAGCGTTGGCACCGGCGGCAAGCAGGTCCTGTACAACGCCCTGATGGCCACGCTGAACCCGGGAGATGAGGTGATCATTCCCGCCCCGTTCTGGGTCAGCTACCCCGACATGGTGCTGCTGGCTGAAGGCACGCCTGTGATCGTCAACCCGCGCCAGGGGTCCTTGAAGCCCGCGCCGGAGGATATTGCTGCCGCGATCACGCCCAAGACCAAATGGGTCATCCTGAACAGCCCCAACAATCCCAGCGGCGTGGCCTTGACCGAGGCTGACTTGGCGGGCCTTGCGGCGGTGCTGCGCGATCATCCCCAGGTGATGGTGATGACCGATGATATGTATGAGCATCTGGTCTATGACGGCTTCAGCTACCGCACCTTCGCCCAGGTGGCCCCGGACCTCTATGAGCGCACCCTGACGGTCAACGGTGTCTCCAAGGCCTACAGCATGACCGGTTGGCGCATCGGCTATTGCGGTGGACCCGCCGACCTGATCAAGGCCATGGCTAAGATCCAAAGCCAGTCCACCTCCAACCCCTGCTCCATCAGCCAGGCGGCGGCCACGGCTGCCCTGAACGGGGATCATGGGTTCTTGGATGACTGGCGGCAGGCGTTTAAGACCCGCCGCGATCTTGTGGTCGCCGGACTGAATGCCGCCGAGGGGCTGACCTGCGACACGCCGGAAGGGGCCTTCTACGTCTTCCCCAACTGCGCTGGCGTCCAGGGCAAGACCACGCCGTCTGGCAAGGTGCTGGAGACGGACGGGGACTTTGTGGCCTACCTGCTGGAAGATCATTTGGTTGCCGTTGTTCAGGGCTCGGCCTTTGGGGTGCCCTGGCACTTCCGCATCTCCTACGCCACCAGTCAGGATGCGCTGGAGAAGGCCATCGAGCGCATTCAGGCTGCTTGCGCCGCGCTTCGCTGAGACCACCAAGGAGATTAACCGCGCGGGCGCACCGCGGAGGTTCACTGCCGAGCACCAATGCTGAGGGCTTCCGGGGAGGCCCTCCGCAGAAAGCCACGGCGGCAGGCCTTGGCGGCACAGGCCACGGCTTCAGGGGGTTGGGATGACAGGCTGGGTGAAGGGCGTTGGCCTGCTGGCCTTGGGCGTCATGGTGGGCAGGCTCATCTGGGCGGCGCTGACCCGCTCCGTTGAATATGACGAAGCCATCAGCCTGATGGTGGTTCGCGGTGTCCCCTCCCCCGCCTGGCCGGAGGGGATCAGCACCGCAGGCGCTTTGCGCGCTGCCCTGGGGCAAGGCGTGGCCGACCCGCTCAGTCTGCTGAGGGACCTCCGCACCAGCGATGTTCACCCGCCCCTGTACTTCATCCTGCTGGCAGGGTGGGTTGGCGTGGCCGGCGACAGCCTGTTGGCCCTTCGCCTGCCGTCGCTTCTGATGGCGCTGGCCTGTGGCCTGCCGCTCGTGGGGATTGCACGGATGCTGCTGGGTCGGGAGCGGGCGCCGCTGGCGTTGCTGGCGCTGGCCTGCTCGCCCGTGTTGATGATCCTGGGGGCCTTGGCCCGCGGTTACGGGCTCGCGACGCTGCTGGTGCTGGTGGCGGTCTGGGGAGCCCTTGCCCTGCGGGAGGCGGCGCGCAAAGGCGATCTGCCGCTGGGGCCGCAGATGGCGCTGGGCCTGGGCGCGGGCCTCGCCCCCTGGGCGGTGCATCTGGCCACCCTGGTGGTGCCGGTCGTGCTGCTGTGGAGTGCGGTCCAGGGGCACGGACGACACCGCTTGCGCTGGTGGCTGCCCTTTGCCCTGGCGCTGCCCCTGGGACTGGGCTGGCTCTGGTATGTCAGCGGCCAATTGGGAAACCGACCGGATCAGGGTGGCAATCCGCTGGCGCTGGTGGATGTGGCCTTGGGCCTCAGCCTGCAGATACAGGCCCTCACCCTGGGCCTGCCGCGCCCTTTGGCGGGCAGCGGGGCCTTGGTGAACCTGATCCTCGGCGGGCTGCTGTCCGTCGCGTTGCTGGTCCTGGCCTATGCAACCCTGATCAAGGGTTGGCTGCGCCCGAAGGCGGGCTGGGGGCTGATCTGGCTGACCATCCTGGCAGCCCTGATGGCGCCGGTGGCCCTGGGGCTGATCAGTGGCAAGCTGTTGCTGGCGCCAAGATACTTGGTGATTGCCGCCCCACTGCTGGGACTGGTGCTGGTTGCAGCCATGCTCCGACTGTCGTCCGGACGCCACCAGAGCACGCCCCATAAAGGCTTGGCCCTGACCCTGTTGGGGGGCCTTGCGGCAGTGCAACTGGGTCTGGGGTGGAGCATGGAAGCCGGGGGACTGACCCGGCCGGAGCGGTGGCAGGCCATCAGCGACACGGTAACCGGCGAGGGCGTGACCGGCCAGAGGGTCGCCCTGATCCTGATCGATGCCGGGTTCGGCCGCGGGGTTCCGGCGTCAATGGCACTGAGCCTCCCGCCCGACCAACCCGTCCAACTGCTTCACGGGGCCGGCTGTGACGTGGCGGAGCCCTTGCCCGCCAGCGCTGCCTTGGTGTTGAGTTGGCGGCCGATCAGTCGGCAGGCGGTGACAGCGGCGTGCGGGCAAAGATTCGCCCTTCACCGTAAAATCCCCGCCGGGGGCGACTGGATCGACCCCGCGGCCAACAATCCCGGTCCGCCGTTTATCCTGTTCACCCGCCGGTGAAGACCGTCAGCACGCCGGTGTAGCCATAGAGCCGGTCGTTCGAGATCTCGCCATTGGCATAGAACCCCACCAGCGGGACATCCCCACCCAAAAGGCCCCGCACAATTCCCGGCTCCGTGCGCCCATCGGCCACCATGTTGGGGCCACGGCCCAAGCAGGAAATGTAAATCGCGCCGGTGAGCGGGCCGCCCGCCCGCCGCGCTGCCGGCT
>CAZCBM010000008.1:0-27841 GCA_964496805.1 uncultured Rhodospirillales bacterium
CGGCCACATCAAAGACCGCTCAAACGGCGGACCGCACCTCAGGCAAGCAGAGCCCCGACGGTCTGGTGTGGATGGGCGTCACGGCCGATGGTGTGTGGACTGGCCCCCCTGTTGACCTGGATCAGGCGCTGGCCGCTCACACAGGGCGCGTGATCTTGACGGAGGCCCGCCGTCTGATCGCTCGCCTGGGGCTTGCACCGCAAGATATGGCCTGTTCACTGAGGGTGGAGGAAGGGAGCCCCGCGTTCGCTGGGGTGCTGCACTTGCCGTGGCTCGCGGAGGCTGCGTCCGGCGCGGCGGTGGAGGGATCCCCGTTGGACGGGGATCGCTTCCTGGCGGCCCTTCAAACAGCCGCAGCAGCGCGACTTCCGCCCAGGGTCCTGAGTGCCCTCACCGCGCACCCCGATCCCGTGGTTGCCCCCTGATGAGGGGTGGGGACCGCGCTCCCGTCAGTCGTAGAAGCCGCTGGGAGATTGCGTGAAACTGGGCCAAGCATCTGGGTCGTGGCCTGTCACGATCTGGGCGTTGGTCCGGTCGGCCACTCGGTGAAGCTTTTTGACCGAGCGCGCGGCATCGCTGCTGCTGGTGACAAGCCCCGGCAAGGCCCGCTCGTTCCAATGATCGATGGTGTAGGCGGCATCAATGCACAACAGCATCGGTCCGGTGTTGGGCAGCGTCACCAGGAACGACTGATGCCCCGGTGCGTGGCCCGGGGTGAAGATCATGCGGATGGTGCCATCGCCAAAAAGGTCGAAGTCATCCGTCTCCTCTCCCCCAAGGAAATACCAGTCCAACTCCGGGCGGTCGAAGTCCTTACGGATGTAGGCCGGGGATGCGAACCAGTCGGGCGCGAAAGCGTATTGGTGTTCAATGCGTTGGACAAATGTTTGCGCGCGTGGAAAGTGCCCCAGTGCGCCTGTATGGTCCAAATGGAGGTGGGATTGCAGCACGAACCGCACATCCTCTGGCTCCACCCCTACGGATCGGGCTTGATCGACACAGTTCTCCGAGACGTCCATAATCGGGTCATAGGCATCCACCACGGCGCCCCAATGGGCGCGCTTATCGATGGCGGCTTCAATGGCGTTGCCACCGTCAATGACCACCGTGCCGGCGGGATGCTTGATCAGGAACCACGGCACCGGGATCTCATAGTCCTCCCCATCGCCCTGGTTCATCTTGATGTACTTCAGCTTCGTTCGCAGGGTGCCGGTCTGGAAGAAATGGAGCTGAATGTCGGAGGGCTTTCGCGCCCGTGCAGGCATCTTAAGCGGTTCTGGGCTGGACGCTGGCGCCAGATCGCGGGGCGAAACGGCCTGCCGATTGGCCTGGCCGCGGTCGTCATACTCGACAATGCGGACAGCCTCCGGCAGGGGGGGGCCGCGACGCCAGCTCTCCTCCATGCCGCGTCAGCTCCCTGTCTTTTCGCGGATGATGCGGAGCGCTTCTTTCAGATAGACGCGGAACAGCGGATAATTCTCGCTCATCGGGAAATGCCCAATATCCGTCATCTCGATATAGATCCCACCGCGAATTTTGCGGGCGGTCTGTTCGGTGGCTTCGGGCGGCGTCAGATAGTCATAGGTACCGGTCATCATGATCACCGGGCACCTCTTGGTGTCGATCAGCTTCACATCTTCCTTCATGTTGTGATCGACCGAATAGAAATAGAGATCGCCTTTAAATACCTCAGATCCTTGGGTGTAGTAATGCCACGTGAGCCAGCGGTCGCGCTCAGGCGATTGCGGCGCCATCAGGTCCCAGGTGCCACTGGCACACACCTGTGCGGCGTTGGCGTGGGGGTGGCGCCACCAATCCAGGAAGAATCCCGGTGCGTGGTCTGCCGCTTCCACGGGAATGACGGCCTTGAAGCGATCCGGCCGGCGCAACGCCAATTGCAGGGCAACGTTGCCGCCAAAACTGGACCCCATGAAGATCGGGTCACGTAGATCTAAGGCGTCACACAACGTGACGATAAAGTTCACATAGTGGTCGGAGGTGAGTTTGTATTCCTCTTTCCACCACTCGGTATTCAACGGCGGGTCGGACTTGCCGTGACGCGCCAGATCATAGGCGATGACGTTGTAGTCACGACAAATTTCTTCATCCTCCAGCAAGTCACGCCACTGATGGTTGTGACACCCTGCCGTGTGCTGGCAGATCAACGGCTGACCGCGGCCATTGTGGAGATAGAAGACCTTGTACTCATAACCATCCACATCAATGGTGACATACCGGCCTGTAACGGGGGAATGACGCGCCATGGGGAACGGATCCTGTCAGAGGAAGAACAACGGGCCGGAAAGGTGCTGGCGGCGGCTCAAACCGGCACGCCGCACTTACGGAGCAACTCGAATTGCACAGTGAAGTTTCGGAGATTTTGCATTAGCACCAACAGGTTGCCTTCAAGCTTCAAATCCTCCCGGAAGCTGGCAGACCAGATACCGTGGAAATGGGGCCTAGGTACCGGTTGGCCGAATTCCCGCCACGTCTGTGCGCTGGCGCGGAGGGCAAAGTCATAGGCGTCCAACGGGCGAGGGCTGGTGTCAATACGCTTGACTTTGCCGTCATGCATTTCAACCAACACCTTAACGTCCTGCATATCCCACAGGAAGGTGCAGGTGTAATACCTTGCCATTGCGCCGATGGTGGCATCATTGTCTGTCAGGCTCTTGAACTTGTTTGCCCAGCTCTTGACGTCTACGGCCATAGCCGACCCTCATTGGTTCAAAAAAGCTCTGGCGCGAGAGATCCACTGCCAGACACGTGGAAACAATTGAACGCCGTTCCGCCACCATTCATGGTCTCCGATCCCCAAAAGCCGTTACTGCAGAAAGCGTATGAGCCAAATGGAGGCTCGATCCTGAGCGCAGCAGATCAACAAGTGACAAGAGTTGGCTTGACGGATACCGCCACCATTACAACGTAGTCGGGCGTTGGACGCCGCAGTGCCGTGACAGTATGGCCCTTGATCCCGCTTGTCAATATCAGCCAAATTTTTATTGTCTGACAATCAATCAAGCCGTTTTTCGCAACTGCACATTCCATAAAAGAGCAGCCGAAAGGGCTGAGAACGAGTGTTTAGCGCAAATGCCGCATCGCAAACGATGCCGCGACGCAACATGATTATTTCGCGTTCACCCGATGCGAATGCTTGACACAGGCATTTTTGGGCCTCTACCGTCGTAGGACAACAAAAAACATGCGGGAGGAAATCATGCGCATGATCTCACGGGCCCTCACCGGGGCAGTGGCGGCTCTCGTTGCCAGCGTTTCGCTGGCGCAGGCCCAGGGAATGGACGAGTTGGATCCGGCCCTGGTTGACCGTCTCTACAATGAAAACATGTTGGATCCGCAGCAGCCTGTCGGCCCCAGTGCTTACCGCGACTGGAAAGCCCCGAACCCGCCGCCCTGGACCATTGGCTATGCCAGCTCCTACGCCGGCAACACCTGGCGCGCTGCCGTCATGAAGCGCCTGCAAGAGGACATCATTCCGAAGTGGCAGGCGGCCGGCCTCATCGATGAGGTGGTCATCACTCAGTCCAACCTGAATGATTCGGTCCAGATCCAGCAAATGCGTCAGCTGGTGGATCAGGGGGTGGATGCCATCATCGTCTGCTGCTCAAACCCCACGGCGCTCAACCAGACGGTCAAGTATGCCCATGATCGGGGTGTGCCCGTGTTCAGCTTCACCGGCTACCTGACGTCAGAGTATGCGGTGAACAGCTCCGTCAACTATCAACTCGGCGGCTATGAGCTGGGGAAGTGGATGGTTGATGAGCTGGGCGGCGAGGGCCGTGTGCTGGTGGTTGAAGGCATTCCGGGCACCTCGGGCTCCGACAGTCAGGACCGTGGCATCAAAACTGCCCTCGAAGAAGCGGAAGGCATCGACATCGTCGGCAGCCTGGCCGGGATGTGGACGGATCAGGTGGCCCAAGGGGAGGTTCAGCGCTGGCTGGCCACGAACCCCCGTGGTGCCGATGGCATCGTCGTCCAGTCCGCCGCTGAGTTGGGTGTGCTGCGCGCGCTGCTTCAGTCTGGTCGCCCCATGGTACCGGTGGCCATCGGCGGGGAATTGGGAGCGCTTTGCTACTGGCGGCAGAACCCCGATTACATCTCCGAGGCGATCCAGCTTTGGCCTCCGGGCGACGACTTTGAGCTGATCTGGAACATCATGATGCGCACGCTCCAGGGCCAGGGTCCGAAGGTGCAGTCCGTTATGGTCGACCCGGTGAGCGTCAATTTCGACCAACTGACCGAGATCCTGGACGAAAACTGCGACTTCAACTCCCCCGACTGGTTGAACGTCGGGCCGGAGAACTGGGGCAGCGATCCCGCCTATCTGGATCAGTTCTTCCTGCGTCCGGCTGATCCGATGGCCTACACGGCCGAGATGCACACCGCAGAATGATCCGGTCCTCTGTCCTGGCACCCGGTTGAAGGGATCCGTTCCCATGGCTGTCGCAGAGACCTACCCCATTGAGGTGGAGGCCGTATCCCCGGCCTCCCCCGCTTCGCCCGCGGCGCCGGTGGCGGGCGGCGTTTCGGTGGTCAATGTCGTTAAGACCTTTGGCCCCACGCGCGCCCTGGGCGGCGTGACGTTCAATGCCCGTCTGGGTGAAATTCATGCCATTGTCGGCGGCAACGGCTGTGGCAAGAGCACCTTGGCCAAGGTGATGTCTGGGGTTCTGCCCATCGACTCTGGGCAAGTCAGCATCATGGGGCACACGCCCTCCAGTCCCGCTGACGCAAAGGCCCACGGCATTGCGACGGTGTTCCAGGAGGTGCTGGTCGCGGACACCTGCAGCGTTGTGGACAACCTGTTTGTCGGTGCTGATGGCCTTTTCTCCCGAGCCTTACCTGCGACGGAAAAGACCCGCCGCGCGGCGCAGATCATGGAAGATCTCACCGGCGAGCCGGTCCATCCGGAGACCCTTGTTGGCGACCTCCCGCTCAGCATGAAGCAATGGATCACCATTGCCCGGGCGCTGCTGGTGCGACCCAAGGTGCTCATCTTGGACGAAAGCTCCGCCGCCCTGGATTTTGACAGCACCGAGCGGCTGTTCATAAAAATGCGGGAACTGAGGGATGCTGGCACGGCCGTCCTGATCGTGACCCATCGTATTGCCGAGTTGATCCGTATCTCCGACCGCGCCACCGTCCTGCGGGACGGTAAGGACGTGGGCGTCCTGGACAAGCATGAGATTACGGAAAAGAACCTTCTGGAGTTGATGACCGGCAAGCCGCAAGCCCATCTTGCCACCACAGGCGGCGGCGCCAGCGTCGCGGTGGAGGGCGGTCACTGGGTCATGCGGACCCGTGCCCTTAAGGTCACCGAGGCTGCGGACCCGGTGGATCTGACCGTCCGACCTGGGGAGATCATCGGGCTGGCGGGGCTGGACGGGCAAGGCCATTCTGAGTTCATCCAGGCGCTTGCCGGCATTCACCGACCGGTGGAGGGCGTGGCGGAGATCGCGGGCGGTGACCACGGCACCATTGCCCTGAAAGATCTTGAAACAGCGCGGGCCAACAAGGTCATCTATGTTTCTGGTGATCGCAAGAAGGAGGGCATCCTGCCCAATCTCTCGATCTTCGAGAACATGATGATGCCGCTCTACCGGGCGACCCGTCGGGTGGGCAAGTTGGCGGTGATTGATTGGGCGGGGCTTTCCGGAACCTTTGAGTGGGAGCGCGAGAAGCTGTCCATCCGCATGGGTGAGCGCTTCGACAAGATCACGTCGCTGTCTGGCGGCAACCAGCAGAAGGTGCTGATCGGACGGGCCTTCGCGCTGAACCCCAGCATCCTGCTGCTGAATGATCCCGCCCGCGGGATCGATGTGGGCGCCAAGACCGAATTGTACCGTCATTTGCGGAGCTACGCGGCCAGTGGGCGGCCTGTGATCTATCTTTCCAGTGAAATCGAAGAGTTTGTGGACTTTGCGACCCGCGTGCTGGTGTTCCGCAACGGATCGGTCTTCGACAGTTTTGATGAAAGCAGCATCGATCCCGACCGCATTCTGGCGGCCATGTTTGGCCAGACCGGTGGTCTACGCAGCACGACCCCTCACCAAGCCAACGCCACGGCGGACAAGATGAAAATTGTGGAGTTCGACCCCGATAAGGACCGCGGCATCTCCCGCGAGGATGTGGGCGAGATCAAGATCCGGGAGTTTGGCACGGCCCATGTGACCCACGTGGAGGAGGAGTCAGTGCCGCCATCGGTCAGGCAGCCTTCAGCCCAGCGGGACCCTATTCCCCCGCGTCCCCACGAGATGAAAATCATCGACTTCGATCAGGTGGCCCAGGAAGAGCAGATCCGCGAAACAATCGGCCCGATCAAGGTGGTGGACATGGACAAGGAAGAGGAGCGGGAGCGTCAGCGCGCGCGAACGGCTTCCCCGGTCTCTGACATCAAAATCGTCGAGTTTGACTGACATCATGGCATTGGCACCCACAGCTGCTAAGCCCCTTGGGGGCCGGGCCGATGGGCTGGACGAGCCGTTGCTGGACAACAGCGGGCGGTCGCCGTCCACCAGCAGCTATTTGCTGGTGCCCATGCTGTTGCTGTTCGTTTTGGTGGTCACCGCCGTCATCCGCAGCCCGCAGTTGATCTCGCCTGCGGGTATCGGCAGTGCGGTGATCGTGGCCGCCACGTTCATTTTGGCGGCCTACTCGCTGACGGCGAATGCCATGGCGGGCCGAGGCACGGTGGACCTGGCCGTGGGGCCCATGATCGGCTTCATCAATGTCACGCTGGTCCAGCTATATGCGGCTGAAGTGGTGGTCTCCCCCGTGGAGTTCTTCCTCTATGCGCTGGCGGTGGGCGTTGCCTATCAGGTGCTGTTCGCCCTGGTGATCATCTACGTCCGCATCCAACCCATCATCGTGGCGCTGTCGGGCTTTTTGGCCTTGAGTGGGATCAATTTGGTAATCCTCCAGCGCCCCGGTGGCGTGGTCCCGGAATGGTTGCAGCCCTGGGGCTCGGGGGAGACCATCCTCAGCCCACCGCTCTGGGTGGTGTTGATCGCCACGGCAGGGTGGTTGCTGCTGACACGAACCGCTTTCTTCAATCACCTGCGGTTGATGGGATCAGATGAACGGGCGGCCTACACGGCCGGGGTGCCTACGGTGGCCGTGCGCATTGGCGCTCACGTTGTGGCCGGGATCTATACGGGGCTTGCGGCCATTACCTTCACCGCCCTGATCAGTTCAGGTGATCCCACCCAGGGCAGAACCTTCAGCCTGTTGGCCATCACTGCCATGGTCCTGGGAGGAACCAGCCTGGCAGGGGGGCGCGGTGGCGCCATCGGCTCGCTGCTGGGGGCTGTGAACATCTATCTGATCCAGTATGTGCTCAGCAGTTTCAACTTCGGCGCCGTGCAGAGCTTTGTGACCGATCTCGCCTATGGCGTGATCCTGGTGGTGAGCTTGCTGCTGACCCTGCTGCTGCCCTGGATCCATGGCGTGACGCGGTTCATCAGCCCGTTCCTGTTCTTCATTCTGGGATCGGTGGTGGCGCTGGCCGTTATTCTCCACGCCACCTATGACTATGAGGGGACCGGGCTGATCTATGGCGATGCTCGCGCGGCCCTGGAAACGCCGATGCCAGCCACCATCGATCCGGCGTCTGTGATGCCCTTCGAGGCGGCGGGCGTGGCTGCGGCAGCGGCGGCGGATGAGCAAGGGTCGCTGTACCTGGATCTTGCCTATGGGGCGCTGCTGCTCCTGGTGGCGGTGGCGGCCCTGCGGTTGTTCGTTATGCAGGTGCGGGATCGGGGCTTGTCTCCCCTGGTCTATATTGTTGCCACCGGCGTGTTGTTGCTGGGGATCTATATGGCTGCCGCGGCGTCTGAGGCCGGCGCCCCTCAAGCCGATGCCGCTGAGGCGGGTGCCTTGTTGCCGGGTGAGACCCTCACCCCCGCCGATGGCCCCCCAACGCCAGGGGGCCAGCCATGACTGTTGTGCCCACACCCAGTGCCAAAGAAGCGCAGGCGGCGCCCTCGTCAGCCGAGATGGTCACCCGACTGTCGCCGTTTGCCAAATGGTTGGGCGTCGTGGTGGCTGTCGCGATCGCCCTGTTGGGCTTCATCCTGGGCTTGGTGGAGGGCATCCCGGTTCAGGAGACCTTCTTCTATGCCGTCGCGACCCTGGCGGTGGGGCTGTGGGTGTGGAGCCACGTGTTCTCCCGGCGGGTAACAGCGCAGGAGCACACAAAAGAACTAGCCGAACCCCAAAGCCCCCGTAGACTGGTCCGTGGGTTCCTCTGGCGTGCCCGGTGGAGCCTGCTGGGCTTGGCGATCCTGGTGATTGCGTTCCTGATCGCTGCTGGCACAGTGGAAGGCTTCCTCAATGTCTTCAACATCGTCGCCCTGTTGATCCTGGCGGGATTGTTGATCCTCACCATGGTCGTGAGCCGATTTGTGGTGGACAATCGCAGCGTGTTCATCGGCCTATCGGTTTTGGTCGGGTTGTTCGTGGTCGGTGCGCTGACCATCGAAGGCTTCGTGATGTGGTTCAACATCAAGAACATGCTGTTGTTCGCCAGTTTCCTGGGCATGGCCTGCATTGGTCAAACGCTGGTGGCGCTGCTGGGTGGTTTGGACCTGTCCATTCCGTTTGTTATTGGCTCAGCCAATGTTGGCCTGTTGTATCTGTTGGGGTTGGGGGTGCCGTCCTGGTTGGCGGTGATCTTTATTCTGGTGGTTGGTGGCTTGTTCGGGATCATGAACGGCTATCTCAGCTACCGCCTGCAGGGGCAGGCGCTGATCCTTACGTTGGGCACGGGCTTCATGATCTCTGGCCTGACACAAATCCTCACCAGTATCGGGACGGCCTATGCTGGCAACGTCTTCGGCGTGGTGCCGGGGTGGCTTAGCAATATCGCAGCCCTCAACGGGCGTATATTTGGCATCGATCTGCCACCGGCCATCGTCATTTGGGGACTGGTCTCGCTGTTCCTGATCTGGGCCATGCGCAACACTGTCTATGGCCGGCAGCTTTATGCCCTGGGAGGCGCCCGTAAGGCCTCTGAGCGGATGTTGATCCGGGAGCGCCGCTATTGGGTAGGCGCCTACTGCGTCAGCGGCTTTTCCTCCGCGCTCACCGGGTGTCTGTTGCTGGGCTGGAGCGGCGGCGGCTTCATCGGCGTCGGTGAGGAGTATCTGTTCTATAGCCTCGCCGCTGTGGTCATCGGCGGGACGTCGCTGCTGGGCGGCATAGGCGGCTACGGCTTCACCGTCATCGGCGTGTTGGTGCTGGTGGTGCTACGCAGTTTCCTGTTTGGCATCAATCTCGATTTCGAATGGCAGCAGTTCATTCTGGGCCTGCTGATCCTCCCCATCGTCGCGCTCTATGGGCGCGCGCCCCATATCCGCACCCAGATCTGAGGAGAGCCCCCGGTTATGGATCCCATCCCCGGATTGTTGAGCGCGACGGACCTTGCTGGCGGCAGCTTCTTCCTGCTGACCATCACCCTGCTGGCCACCAGCATCTTGATGTTCATGGGGGTGGCCTGGGCCAAAGGGCCATTCAAGGTGCCCGTTGCGGTGACGGCGGTGACCATGTTGGTCGCCTTCCTACACTACCTACACGCCTCGGTGGTCTGGGCGTACTTCAACGACACACCGATCATCTACCGCTATATCGACTGGCAACTGACCACACCGCTTCAGGTGGTTGCCGTCTATTTCTTTGTGCGGGCCGTGGGCAAACCCACCATTGATGTGTTTTGGCGGTTGTTGATCGTATCAGTGCTGATGGTCTTGGCACGATATCTGGGTGACGCTGGCTTAATCAACCCAACCCTTGGGTTCCTGATTGGCATCGTTGGCTGGCTCTACATTTTGGGTGAATTCTATTTTGGCCGAATGCATGAAGCCAGTGTCCGAAGCGGTGATGACGCCTTCCAGTTCGGATATTTCTGGGTGCGACTGGTGGTAACCATTGGATGGGCTTTGTTCCCTCTGGTGTACTTCATCGACAGCTTTGCTGGCGGCATTTCCACCGAGGCACTAAACGTCACCTATAATCTGGGCGATCTGATCAACAAGGTCCTGTTCGCTCTCGTGATCCTGAATACAGCTATTCGCGCCGGGGAAGTCCGCCGATGACCCGCGATTGCTTGTCCCTGATCCTCACCCTGGGAGTGTTGTGCCATGACGGGCGCTGATATCATTGCCATCATCATTCTGTTGGCGATCATCATTGCCGTGGTTGTCTATTTGCTGCACTGGCTCTACCGCCGGTCCAGCAAGGACATCTCCTTTGTCCGTACCGGCTATGGCGGGGAGAAGGTGGTGATGGGCGGAGGCGCCCTGGTGCTGCCTATTGTTCACCAGGTGACAGAGGTGTCGATGAACACCCTGCGGTTGGAGGTGAAGCGGGTGCGGGAGCGCTCCTTGATCACCAAAGACCATATGCGGGTGGAGGTTGGGACCGAGTTCTACGTTCGGGTTATCCCCTCCGAGCAGGCGGTGAGCATCGCAGCCCGGACACTGGGAAGCCGGACCATGGATCCGGAGAGCCTGAAGGAACTGGTGGAAGGGCGGTTCACCAACGCCATGTCCGTGGTGGCAGCCCAGATGAGCCTGAAGGAGATGCATGAGCATCGGGGCGATTACATAAAAAAGGTGGGGGCCGAGGTGCATGATGCGCTGGTGGCCAATGGTTTGGAGCTGGAGAATGCGTCGCTGACCTTCCTGGATCAGACCGACATCAAGTTGTTCAACCCCGCCAACACCTTCGATGCCGACGGCCTGACCACCCTGACCGAGCAGATCGAAAAGCAGCGCAAAAAGCGGAATGACACGGAGCAGGACACAATGGTGTCCATCCGGAACAAGAACCTGGAAGCCCAGCAGCGCGCGCTTGAGATCGACCGGGATCTTGAGTTTGCCCGCCTGGAGCAGGAACGGGAGGTCGCCACCCGTCGGTCCGTCCAGAAGATGGAAATCGCCCTGGAGCGCATCCAGCGCGAGCGGGAGACCGAGGAAGCGGAGATCAAGGCCAAGGAGGAGGTCGAACGCGCCCGCATCGCCCAGACCCGCACGGTTGCTGTCGAGCGCATCGCCCAGGAACTGGAGGTGGAGCGCCAAGAGGTCCAGCGTCGCCGGACCATCGAGATCGACGAGATGGAAAAAGCCATCGCGCTGATCCTGAAGCACAAGGAGGAGAACGAGGCCAAGGCGCAGGCGGAGGATTCCCGTGCGCGCACCGTTGCAGCCGCAGAGAAGGTCAATTCTGTGCGGGAAATGGAGATGGCCGAGCGCCGCAAGATGGTGGAATTGGTCGACGCCCGGCAAAAGGCCGAGCGGGAAGCCATCCAACTCACGGTGGTGGCAGCCGCCCAGAAGGAAGCCGCAGAATTGCGCTCCGGTGCCGCTGAATACGAGACCAAAGCCCAGCGACTGCGCAATGATACCGAGGCTGATGGACGCCGCGCCCTCCATGAGGCCGAAAACGCCCTGAGTGACGAGAGCCGCAAGTGGACCCTGCACATGAAGCTTGTGGACCATCTGGAGGGGATCATCCGGGAGAGCGTCAAACCCATGGAGCAGATCGAAAGCATCAAGCTGCTGCATGTAGATGGGTTACCTGGACTTTCCGGTGGCGCGCCGCACAGCGCTCGTGGGCCGGACTGGGGGGTGCAGGCGCTCAACGGTGATGACGGGTCAGGTGGTGGATCCGCCCTCGGCGGTGCCGGTGGCGGTGGCAGCTTAGCTGATCAGATCGTCAGTTCAGCCATGCGCTACCGCGCTCAGGCACCGCTGGTTGACAGTCTGCTGCAGGAGATCGGGCTCAACCCCCGAGCGATGACCCAGTTGGGGACGCTCTTGGACGCCGATGCCCGGGGCAAGGGGGCTAGCCCCTCTCCGGTGGGGGAGCGGTCCTAAGCCATGAGCCTGTCCGGATCCGCCACTCCCGGCCTTGAGCCCCGCCGAAAGCGCCGCTTCGGCCGACCTGTTCGGGCCGGTTCGTCACGATCCTCGCTGCCTTTGCCGGAGCAGGAGCGGCGCTTGGCCCTGATCAGCCTCTGGGCGGTGTTGGGGCTGTTTGGCATCGCGCTGATCCTGTCAGGGTTAACCGAAGACAGCATAGTGTTGGGTCTGGCTGGTTTCGGCCTGATTGTCCTGGCCTTTATCTCCAGTATACTGGTCAATCACTATTTCGATGCTGAGTTCACCAGCGGTGAAGTAGTCCTTGCATTGATCCTGCTGGGTGGGTCTGCCCTTGTCTATCTTCTGAGCTGGGTCTTTACGGCTGATTTTTCCGCCCAGGATCGGATCATTGGGGCTGGAGGATTTGGCATGCTATTGGCGGCCATCGTCATCTATATGATTACTAGGTTCGGCATACGCCGTGCCTATTATCTTGTTCACGAACGCCACGACTAATCTTTCCCCGCCAATTGGGAGGCCTCAGCCCCCGTGTCCGCAGCATCCCTCTGGTTTCTGGCGTTCATCGCTGCCTACTGGGCCTTTGGCCTGTTCTGGGGCATCGTTGGCGCGCGCCATGCGCGGACGGCCTTAGATTACTTTCTGGCGGGTCGACGCCTCCCGGCATTTTCCGTTGTCCTGCTGGTGCCGGTGGCCGCGTTCAGCGGATATGCGCTGCTGGGCATGCCGGACCTGATCCTAAGCCATGGGTTGCCGTCTGGCTTCTTTGCGGTGGGGGCGGTGATGGTCGCCCTGAGCGGCGTCCTGTTTCTCAAGCGACAATGGATGCTGGGGCGCCGGTTTGGATTCGTTTCCGCCGGCGAGATGTTCGCGGCCTACTATCAGAGCGATGTGCTGCGGCTGTTTGTACTGGCTATTGGGCTGATCTTTGCCATTCCCTTTGTGGCATTGCAGCTGGCCGCCAGTGGCACCATCGTTGCAGTTTTGACCGGCGGGGCGATCGACCCCATTCTGGCGCAATGGGCCTTAAGTATCGCGGTCTTTTTGTATGTGGTGTTGGGGGGGATGCGGGCGGTTGCCTATGTCGGCACGTTGCAAGCCCTGTTGATGGCTGCCGGAGCGATCACCACAGGGGTGGTTGCGCTGGCGCTCACCGGCGGCTTTGGCGGCCTGAACGAGGCTCTGGCAGCGGTGGGGCAGGCGGAGGTGGCAGCCCTGGGATTGGGGGGCTCGGAGGCGTTCCACCCCCTGATGGAGGTTTCGGGTGTCATCCAGTTTACCCATGGGTTGGGGAGCATGGATCCGGGGGGGACGCTGTGGACCGCGGCGATGGTGTTGAGTTTCGGGTTTGCCTTGATGGGCATCCAGGCCGGTCCGGCCTTCACCATGTTGGGTTTCAGTGCCCGGGACGCCCGCCCCTTTACGTTTCAACAGGTGTGGATCACCGCCGGCTTCATGGGGGCGGTGCTGTTGGTGTTTGGCATGGCCCAGGGGTTGGGCGGTCTCGTCCTGGGGGCTGAACCAGCGCTGACTGCCCAGGCTGTGGGCACGGCCCTGGCCGATGAGTCAGGCGTGCCTCTGGTCTTGCGGTATGTCGTTGTGTTGGCGGAACGGGCGCCCTGGTTCGTTGGCCTGATCGGGGTCAGCCTGCTGGCGGCGATCCACGGCATGGTGGCCCTGTTTGTGGGCACCAGTGCCACGATGCTGGCCCGTGACGGCTACACCCACTTTATCGCGCCGAAGGCCAGCGATCAGCGCCAGGTCATGTTTGGGCGGCTGTTTGTCTTCGCGGTGATGCTGGCAGCGCTGATCATGGCCACGTTCCTTCCCCTGAGTGCGGTGCAATTGGGAGGGCTGGCGTTGGCTTTTGGCGCTCAGCTGCTGCCTGCCCTGGTGGGCCTATGCTGGTTCCGGTGGCTGACACGGCCGGGTGTGCTGGTGGGGCTGGGTTTCGGCCTGGCGGGTGTCATTCTGACGGAGACCTTTGGGTTGACGCTGGCGAGCTTTGCTGGCCTAGAGCTGCCTTGGGGCCGGTGGCCTTGGACCCTGCATTCCGCAGGCTGGGGTTTGTTGATCAATGTGGCTCTGTGCGTTCTGGTGAGCCTGGTCACCATGCACCGCGAGCCGGACAAGGCCCACCGCCACGGGTATCATGACTTCCTGCGCCGCGCAGCGGGCCTGCCCCGCCGACGCCGGTCGCTGCGCGGCGTTGCTTGGGGACTGATGTTGGCATGGGTGTTTCTGGCCATGGGGCCGGGCATCGTGATGGGCAATAGCGCGTTCGGCGCCCCGGAGGCCGGGCTGGCGGCGTGGGTGCTATCTGTGCCCTCCCTGTGGGCCTGGCAGATGCTGAGTTGGACGGCGGGGGTGCTGATCCTCTGGTTCCTGGCCACCAAGATGGAGATGGCCACCCCCCCCCATGCGGCTGTGGAGCCCTTGGCCCAGGATGCCCGTGTGGAGGGACCTTCGGCCGGGCGGGGACCCAAGAGCCTGCTGGACCCCCAGGTGGGTCTACAGGTTTTCTGGGCGCTGATCCTGGGGTTTGCGGTGCTCACCGGTGTTCACTGGGCCTTCGGATAAACCGTGCCGGTGCCCCGGGCACTGACCCTGAACCCGCCGCCCCCCTTTCTTCCGTGAGCCAAACGGACCCCGCTCTCCTAACCGCCATTGCCGCTGCGGCCCTTCTGCGTTTTACTGACGGTTGGATGGGATCCACCGCCAGGAGGTCATGGTCGTGCTGCGCATCGTCATCTGGAGCTTGGTCGGGCTTGCCACCCTCGGCGCCACCTGGATCGGAGGCTACGTGAACTTGCCGGGGGCGCGGCCCCAGTCGTCGGCCGATGACGTGGCGTTCCTGACTTGCCCGGAGCGGTTGGCCTGGATGGAGAAGCGGGTTGGCACCCCGGCGCTCAGGCTCGTGGCGCAAGCAGCGAAGGAGCATCACTTGGACCCGGTGCGCCCGCTGATCGTTCTGGCCAACGAGCAGGCAGATTATGCTTGGTCCGATCAGTTGCAGGAGTACGCGACGGTGGGGTCCTCCTTCGGACTGGCGCAGATGTCCATCGTGCCCTTCAAATCCCACAACCTGCTGCGCCCGGGTGATCTGCGCCATCCTGATCTGGCTACCTTCCTCAGGACGGGCAGCATGAGCGACGGGCTTGAGCGCACTCTGCTGAACAAACTCCGCGACCCCCAGTTCGCCGCCACGATGCTGGCGCGGGAGGTGCAGTATCTGGAAGCGTCCCTGTCCCAGGGGGCGCGGGAGCAGCGTCCCTTTGCGCGGTTTTTCTTCGACCGTCAGGGCCGCGTGCACACCCCGCTGCCAGAAACCCTGGTGGATGTGCGCGACCCGACCCCTACGGCGCAGGTACTGTCCCTGGCTGGAGCGGATTTCGCGGTGATGGCCGCCTATAACAGCGACAAGCTGCTGACCACCGAAGCGGAAATTCGGGACTTCTATAATACCCAGGACAGCCGCGATGCGACGTTCCTTCAGGCGCGTAAGCATGCCTTCAACTTGGTGGGCTGGTCGCTTTGTTTTCGATCCGCCCAGGGGCAAGCCTGGATTGATGCATTGGTGAGCCCACCACCACCAGCAGCACCAGTCCGGCCGATGGTGCCTCGGGTTACTGCACGACACCGCGCCGTCACCCAAGGGGCCAGCCAACCGGCCCCGGGGCAGGGGGGCTCCGGTCCGCTGATCCATCAGATGTTTTTCGATTGGGGGCAGTCTGCCCGCGACCCCGTCATCCTGCATGTGCGCGCGGGTCGGGGTGCTGTATTTCCGCTGCGGATTTCGGTGAATTTCCAGGGACGGCAGGAGGTCACCACCGTGACTCAATCCGCTCACCAGGCAGATTTCACGGCGCTATGCCGGTCTTCGTCTGCCACGGGCCAGGACACTGGCGGCTGGTGGAGTGTAGAGGCGCACATCACCGACGCTAATCAGCGCCGGGAAACGCGCGAACTCAGTCTCGTCTGCTGGAACTGAGCCGCGCGCTGTCGAAGGGGCTGGCTTGGGCTGGAGCAGAAGGCCCTGAAGGCGCAACGCCACGAAGAAGGCACAACGCCACGAAAGGGATCATCCGAGCGACCACCACGAAACTACGGCAGAGGCACCGACTCCAAATCGGTGTCCGCTGCTGTAGGTGGGCGGTTGTCGAAAAGGTAAGCCCAAGCCGCGATCAGTCTCCCGACCCAGACCCTCAGCTTGAGCTGGCGACTGGGCTGTTGCGATGGAGCATGCTGAAGGCAAAGCGCAGGCGCCGCGCCTCCAGATAGGCATTGTTGATCTTGGTGCTGGGCTTGTCTTCGGGGTCGTGGAACAGGATTTCATCCTTGGCGGCGTCGGCACCATAGATGCAGCCGGCATGCCCGTAGGTCTGCCCGGCCCTGGTCTTATTGTAGCAAAACAGGATCGGCCCACCGCTCTGCAGCAAGGCTTCGATCTCTGCCACCGTGAACTTCTTGCTGGCGGCATCGCTCACTTCCACCAACCCTTCGTTTTTGGCCAGTTTCTTGAACTGAGCGAACATAAGGGCTGCGTGGCCGGTCCAGGTTCCACCACCAGGGGCCGTCTGCGTGCCATAGGCGGAGGGCACGCCCAATCGCGGGCCTGGCTCATAGGCATAAGCCACCATACAGGCGGAGGCGTACCAGCAACCGAGCCAGTCGTCGATGCGCTGGCCGGAAAACCCGGTCCATTGGGAGATGAAGGGGACGTCGATGCTGTAGGCCATGGTGGGATCACTCTCGCGCGCTCAAAGGGTGGGGGCAGAACCGACTTAGGGTGTACGGGCCTATTGGGGTTCTGTCGTGCCGTGGCTGAGGCAAAAAGCGGATCATGCCGGGGCAGCGGGCGCCCCGGCTGTGGCCATGTCAGGGCAGCGGCCGCGAGGCCTGATCCGGTGCAGGGCAGTGTCGGACGAGCGGTGGTGCGCCGCCCGCCCCGCTCCTGCCTGTTGCGCCCGGCATAGAGCCACCAACCGCACGCCCCCACCCGGCCGCCCATCTCTGCGGTCCCGGCGTGGGTGGCAGAGTGGCGTGGTGGAGGTTGGTGGGACGGGCTCTAGCCCATCAAACGTGCTGGAGCATCGCTTCGGCGCTGGAGACCTCAAACTGCATGGGCTCCTCAACGGCCAGGGCAGTGACCACCCCGTCCTTCACCACCATGCCAAAGCGCTGGGATCGCTCGCCCAGACCGGCAGCGGTGCCGTCCATCGTGAGGCCCAACGCACGGGCCACCTCACCATTGCCGTCCGGCAGCATGACCACGGCATCGCCGGCATTGGCCTGCTCGCCCCAGACCTTCATGACGAAGGGATCGTTGACCGACATGCACACGATCTGGTCCACGCCTTTGGCGCTGAACTCACCGGCCTTGTCAATGAAGCCGGGCAGGTGGCGTGCGCTGCAGGTTGGGGTGAAGGCGCCAGGGACGGCAAACAGCACCGTTGTCTTGCCGGCCAACAGGTCCTTGGTGTTGACCTCCTCCACCCCGGCTTCGCCCAGGCGCTTTACTGTGACTTCGGGAAACGTGTCTCCAACGGCGATCGGCATCGGCCTGAACTCCTGGGGGGCGAGAAAGAGGGAAGGCGGCGGAGGGGCTCGGCCGCGCCCTCCCTTACCTATCGACCCCATTGGCTTTATCAAGGGCTTCCAGCACGGCTGTTTCCGTCAGAAGCTCCGGCAGAGGGAGCCCTCGGGTGGCGTTGGGGCCGTACACCATGTTGAACGGGATGCCATAGCGCCCATGCTTTTGCAGATAGTCCAGAATGGTCTGATCGGGATTGGTCCAGTCCGCCTGCATCAGGACGACATTCTGGCTGTCAAAGGCCTGTGTGATCGCCTCTGAGTCCACAATGAACGCCTTGTTTACTTTGCAGGTAAGGCACCAGCTGGCCGTGACATCCACGAACACCGTCCGGCCCTCGCCGATCAAAGACGGGATTGCCGCTTCATCGAACCGTGTCCAGCCCAGTTCCAGGGCCACAGGCTCCGGTGGTCTGGCCGTGGCGGGCAGCGCCAGCGCCAGCACAATGGCAGCGGGGATCAGTGCCAGGCGGGCAGGGGACTTCTTCCACCGGGCGGAGCCAAGAGCGGTGGATAGCAGCGCGCCCATACCCAAAGCGATGATCAGCACAATCACGGCCAGCGCCACCCCGATCTGATCAGACAGGATCCAGGCCAGCCACAGGGCAGTGGCCACCAGAACAAGCCCGAAGAAGCCCTTGACCTGAGCCATCCACTTGCCGGGCCGGGGCAACTTCGTGGCCATCACCGGGCGCGCGGCCACCAACAGATACGGGATCGCCAAGCCCACCCCCAAAAACAGGAAGATCAGGAGGATGGTTAGGGGACCCTGCGCCAGGGCATAGCCCACGGCAGTGCCCAGGAAAGGCGCTGAACACGGGGTTGCCAGCAAGGTCGCCACCATGCCGGTGAGGAAGTGGCCCGCCGTGCCTTCGCCCCCGACGGCATAGAGCTTCTGGTTCATGCTGGACGGCAGGATGATCTCAAACAAGCCCAGCATGTTGAAGGCAAAGGCCACCACCACCAGCATCAAAAACACCAAGAACAACGGCTCTTGGAACTGAATGCCCCAGCCGATGGAATGCCCCGCCAGCTTCAGCGCGATCAGCACCAATGCGATCAGCAGGAAGCAACTGACGATGCCTGCAGCCGACGCAAGGAAGCCGATGCGGATCTTCGCCAGCGTACGGGCGGCATCAGCACTATCCCCCTGTTTGGTGGCGCCTGCATATTTGACGGCGCTCATCAGCTTCATGGACAAGACCGGCAACACGCATGGCATGACGTTCAGGATAAGCCCACCCAACAAGGCCGCCAGCAGGATGAACGCCAGGGAGGGCACCCCGGAGCCGTCGGGTGCTGTGCCCAAGGTATTGAGCCCGAGGGGGACCGTGACGTCACCGGCGCGGATGGTGCCTCCCTCAGGTCGGTCCACAAGGGTCAAGCGCATTTCCATGCCGCCCAGGGTCAGCAGATCCTCCGGCGGATCGTTGATGACAAAGCGCAGCGTTGCCGTGCGGGCATCCTCGCTCAGATCAACCTCTGGCGGGTTGGTGGACAGCAGCGGCTTGCTTTCAAAGTAGATATCTGGCGCCTCCAGGGGCTCACGGCTCTCGATGACAGCGGTTAGGACCGAGGCTGAGGCATCCTGCGACACCGTCAAGCTCTGCACCGTGAAGCCAGCCGCTTGCGCCGGAATCGGAACGCGGGATCGCCAAATATCGATGGCGCGCGCATGCTCCGTGGCGGTTGCCATGCCCTGGGGGATGGTGAGATCGATGGGAAACTGCCCCGGAACGCACAGGGTGTCACTGCACACCATCAGGGAGAGGGTCCCCTTCAGGACCACCGGTGCCCCGGTGACTTCCGGGCGGACTGTCAGCGGATAGATCACTTCCTGCTTGTAGCCGAAGGTCTGGAACCCCAGCACCTCCATGCGATCCGGGGTGGGGAAGTCCAGCGTCACCGACGCCACGTTCTCGCTGGCGCTCAAGTCCACCTCCGGCGGCAGACCAGCATCGCCCGGGGAGCGCCAATAGCTCTTCCACGGATCGTTCAGTCGGACATGCAGTCCAAGGCGAAATGCCTCCTGAACGCCGGTGCCCTCCACGGCCGAAAGAAGTTGCAGCGTCATTTCCGGCGTTTCCTGAACCGGCGTCACCCGCGCCTGGAGAGGGAAGGGCAGGAGCAACGCAATGCCGGCCAAAAGGCCCAGCAGACGGTGGGGAAAGGTCATGGGTATCGATCCGCTACGATCTGCGCCAGGGCGACGCAGGGCATCAGGGGCTTATGACAGGTCATGTGGTCCGTGACTATGCTTTGACACAGACCATACACAAAATCAGCAATGGGTGAGCGCGCCGGCGTGCTATGGTGGGCAGGTAGAGAAGGGGCTGGCGCCCGACGCCGGTCCCCGCTGGCCCAAACGACACCCAGAGCGTCAAGGGAGTGGGCATGAGCCTCACGGGCAAGTTTTTGATCGCAATGCCGGGGATGACCGACGGCTTCTTTGAGCGGACCATCGTCTATGTCTGTTCCCACACGCCGGAAGGCGCCATGGGTTTGGTGGTCAATCGCGACTTCGACGGCATTGATTATGAGAATTTTCTGGAGCAGCTGGGCATTGCGCCAGCCGATGCCTCCGAGCAAATCCACATCCATGTGGGCGGACCCGTCGAGCCCAATCGGGGCTTTGTGTTGCACTCAAGCGATGTCCTGATGAGCGAGAGCATGGTTCTGGATCAGGACTTGGCGTTGACGGCGACGCCGGACATTCTGCGAGCCATCATCACCGGCGGTGGCCCTCAGCGATGGCATTTCGCCCTGGGCTGTGCGGGGTGGGCACCGGGGCAGTTGGATCAGGAGATCCAGCAGAACGCTTGGCTGCACATGGATTATGATCAGCGGCTGCTGTTTGAGACTGCCTTGGACAAGCGCTACGAGCGCTCGCTCTCCCTCTTGGGGATCAGCCCGGCATTGCTGAGCCCGGAGATGGGAACAGCCTGAGCTTGACCGCCCGACGCCCCCGCCCGGCCACCCACGCCAGTATCGTACCAATGGGTGGCCGGGTGGAGGCGTGGGGTTGGTGCCGGCTCCGCCTTGGCGCAACGCTCTTTAGACCGTGCTTCAGCGGCCATTGTCCCGGATGCAGCTATACAGGTTGTGGTCCTGCCAGCGGCCGTTGATCTTGAGATAGCTGCGGACCAACCCCTCGTGCTGGAAGCCATTACCCTCCAGCACCCGGCGGCTGCCGGCATTATGGGGAAGGCAAACCGCCTCCAGACGGTGCAGCGCCAGGACATCGAAGGCATAGCGCTTCAGGCCGCCCAGCGCCTCGGTCATCAGTCCATTGCGGGTGAAGGGTTCGCCCATCCAATAGCCGACGGTGCCAGATTGGCTAACGCCGCGGCGGACATTGGAAAGGCCGACACCGCCCACCATGCGATGATCCTGCCGCAAGAAAATCAGGAACCCATAGGATCGGCCAGCATGCCAATCCATGGCATCCCGGCGGATGCGACGTCGATAGCCAGACGGCTGCAGGTCATCGCTGGGCCAAAGCGGCTCCCAGGGCTGCAGGTGGGCGCGGGAAAGACGCCGCAGGGTGGCCCAATCGCGATAGTCGCTGGGGCGATAGCTCCGCAGCACCAGGCGAGCGGTTTCGATGCGGGTGGCGTATTGGCCGACGCCGCCCCCGAACAGTAGCGCATGCCACAGGTCCCGCATCCGGGCACGGACAAGAAGCCGGATCAGGTCCCCGTCTTCCTGCAACGCGATGCGAATGGCATCCACGGCGGCTGAAGGGTGTGTTCTGGGAGCGTCGATCATCGTGCGCAAAGGCCCTGAACGGAGGAGCCCGGGTCGGAGAAGGATCAGGACGGCAGGATGACCGAAGCGTCGATCTCGGGCAAGCGCGGGCTGAGCACTGTGATGCTGGGTTGTGCACCGAAAATGAGCTGTCCCACGCGGGCAAGGGTCCTGGCATCCACCGCTTCGATGGCCTCCAACGTCTCTGCCACGGAGACGGGGCGACCATACATCAGCAGGTTGTTGGCCAATTGCTCCGATCGGGCGCTGGTGCTCTCCTGCGCCATCAAAAGACCGGCGCTGACCTGAGCCTTGGCACGGCGGATTTCCGCCTCGCTGGCTTGGGTGACAGCCGAGGCCACCTGTTCGCGAACGACATCCATCAGGGTTGGGATCTCATCAGGGCTGGTGCCGGCATAGATGCCGAACAGGCCCGTGTCCCGATAGGCGGCGCAGAAGCTGAAAATCGAATAGGCTAGGCCACGAACCTCCCGCACCTCCTGGAATAGGCGCGAGGACATGCCGCCCCCCAGCAGGGTGGACAGTACGGTCACCGCATAGACATCGGCGTTGGTGTAGGAAAGGGACGGGAAGGCCAGCGCCACATGGGCCTGTTCCAGGTCCATGGATTGCAGGTCGATCTGCGCCTGATAGCGCCCGGGCTGCACCATGGGGCGGGGCAGAGAGGGCCGCTCCGGCGCGGCGAAGTGCTGAACCGCCAAGCGCACAAGGTCATCATGGTTCACTGCACCGGATGCCGACAGCACGATCTGGCTGGGATCAAAATTGGTGTTGATGAAGCTGCGCAGCGTGCGGGGCGTCATCGCCTCCAGCGTCGCCTCCTCCCCCAGGATCGGACGGCCAAGCGGTTGATCCGGGAAGGCGCAGGACTGCAAGAGGTCGAAGATCAGGTCGTCGGGGGTGTCCCGCACCTGACCGATTTCCTGGAGGATCACCTGGCGCTCGTGCCGGAACTCCTTCTCGTCCAAGGTGCTGTGTTGCAGCACGTCTGCCAAGATGTCCACGGCCAGCGGAACATTCTCCCCCAGGACCCGCAGGTAGATGGCGGTGTGTTCGCGCGCAGTATGGGCGTTGATGCTGCCGCCGATGTCTTCCACCTGCTCGGCAATCTGCTGGGCGCTGCGGCGGCGGGTTCCCTTGAACAGCATGTGCTCCAGGAAATGGGCAACGCCATTCTCATCGGCTTGCTCGTGGCGGGCCCCGGCGTCGATCCACAGGCCCAGGGCAGTGGAGTGAACCCCCGGCATGGGGTCCGTGGCGACGGTCAGGCCACCGTCCAAAACAGTCACACGGACGCGGGACTCACTCCCCGGGTCCGGGGACAGCGAGCGACGCTGAACGGAAGAAACGAGCATCAGGCGACCTCCCCACGGGTCGTGTCGGCGCCGGCCGCGCGGCCATGGTCGCGGATGTACCTCATGATCGCCCCGGTGTCAGCCGGCAACCGGTGCATCTGCTCCGGCCGATCAAACAGGTCCGCCAAATGAGGCGGCAAGCCGGGGCGTTGCCCGATGGCTTGCTCCACGGCATCGGGGAACTTGGCGGGGTGGGCACAGGCCAGGGAAACCAAGGGGCCAGCGGCCTGTGGGTCTTCCCGCAGGGCCTGGCGGGCGGCGTAGACGCCCACAGCCGTGTGAGGGTCCAGGATCTGGCCAGTGGCGGCATACTCGGATCGAATGGTCTCCAGGGTCTGATCATCATCGCAGCGCCACGCGCTGAACAGCGCGCGTGCCTGGGCCAGTTGATCGGCCGTGACACCAAAACTGCCGGACTGTCGGAAGCCCAGCAGGGCGGAGCGCGTTGCCGCAGCATCCCGACCCAGCAGGTCAAAAAGATACCGCTCGAAATTGCTGGAGATCTGGATGTCCATGGAGGGGCTGAGGCTGGGGCTCACCGTCTCCATCTCCATGCGGGCGCTCTCGAAGAAGCGTGGCAGGATGTCGTTGCGGTTGCTGGCCACGATCAGGTGTTGGATGGGCAGGCCCATGGCCCGCGCCCCATAGGCTGCGAATATATTGCCGAAGTTGCCCGTGGGGACACAGAAGCGCACAGGTCGGGCAGGGGCCCCCAGCCGCAGGGCGGTGACCGCGTAATAGACCGTCTGGGCCATAATGCGCGCCCAGTTGATGCTGTTGACTGCCGTCAACCCAGCTTCGGCCCGGAAGGCGCTGTCGCCGAACAACGCCTTCACGATGTCCTGACAATCGTCGAACGTGCCGTCGATGGCCAGGGCATGGATGTTGGCTTGACCCATGGTGGTCATCTGACGGCATTGCACCTCGCTGACACGCCCATGGGGGAACAGGATGAAGCAGTCCACCGCTTCCAGGCCGGCGCAGGCCGCCATGGCCGCCGACCCGGTATCGCCGGACGTGGCACCGATGACGCTGATCCGCCGCTGTTGCTGGCTCAGGACATGATCGAACAGGCGCCCCAACAATTGCAGGGCAACGTCCTTAAACGCCAGGGTTGGGCCATGGAATAATTCCATCAGCCACAGGCGGTCATCCAACTGCACCAGCGGCGTGATCGCCGGGTGCCGGAAATCGGCATAGGCGTCATCGATCATTCGCGCCAGGGTCTGACTGTCGATGGCCCCATCCACGAAGGGGCTGAGGACGGCGTGAGCGATGGCCCCATAGGGCTTATCGGCCAGATCGGCCCAGGCCTCCGGTGTCAGTCGGGGCCAATGGTCCGGCACAAACAGCCCGCCATCCTCGGCCAGGCCCGTCATGACCGTGTCAATGAACCCCCGAGGCGCGGCATCGCCTCGGGTTGAGATATAGCGCAGCGCGCCTTCAGTCATCTTGTTCCCCCTCGCCCAGATAGCGGGCGCGGATGTGGGCCTTGAATGCCTCGGTCCCCAGCGATGCGCCTGTGGCAGCCGTCAGGATACCGTTCGTGTCCTGGCTACTGGCCAGGGCGTGGACATGGGTCCGCACCCAGTCCAGCAGCGGCGTGACATCACCCCGTGCCAGCCCTTCAGTGACAGCCCCCTGTGTTTGTGCCTCGGCAGCCTTAAAGAACTGTGCCGCTGCCAGCGCCCCCAAGGTGTAGGTTGGAAAGTACCCAAAGGCGCCGTCTGGCCAGTGGATATCCTGCAGGAAGCCCATGGCGGGCGGGGGGGCTCGCAGGCCCAACAGGCGATGAAGCTCTTCGTTCCACGCCCCTGGCAGGTCCTGGACGGACACGTCGCCAGAGATCAGGCCGCGCTCCAGTTTCGTGCGCAACAGGATGTGGGCCGGGTAGGTGACTTCGTCGGCATCCACCCGGATGTAGCTGGGTTGCACCCGCGTGTTGTGGGCATACAGCGCCTGCGCGTCCCAATCCCCCCCCAGCAGCGAAGCCATCTTTGGTGCCAGCCATCCAGCGAAGGCGCGGCTGCGGGCCGCTTGCATCTCAAACAGGAGGGATTGGCTTTCGTGCAGGGTCATGCCCCGGGCGCCCCCCACGGGCTGATAGCGCCATTGGGTCGGCAGGCCGCGCTCATACTGGGCATGACCGGTTTCGTGAATCACCCCCATCAGGGCAGAGCGGGGGTCCTGCTCGTCATAGCGTGTGGTGATCCGGGCGTCGTCCACATTGCCACCGCAGAAGGGGTGCGCGGAAGTGTCCAGCCGGCCGGCCTGGAAGTCGAAGCCCAGGGCCGTCAACACCGCATGGGCCAAGCGTTCCTGATCCGCCACCGGGAAAGGCCCCTCGGGCAGTGCAGGCAGCGGACGGCTCTGTTGCCGCTCCAGCGCCTGGGGCACGGCCTCCAGCAAAAACGCCTCAAGGTCGGTAAACAGCGGCTCGATATGGGTCCAGCGTAGCCCGGGGTCAAACTGGTCCAAAAGCGCGTCGTAAGGGGCCAGGCCCAACGCTTCGCCCTTCAGGGTCGCGGCCTCGCGGGTGAGGCGCAGCACCTCTTCCTGCAAGGGCAGAAAGCTATCCACCTGCGCACTGCGCCGGGCCTCTCGCCAGGCCATTTCACTGCGCGCCGTGGCCCGGGTGATGGCGGTGACCAAATCCTCCGGCAGGGCCGTGGCGTGAACATGGGCGCGGCGCATCTCCGTCAGGTTCGCCCGTTGCCAGGGGTCCAGGGCGGTGGTGCTGCTTTCGGCCTCTGCCAAAAGGTCGGCCGTTGCCCCGTCAGTCAGCAATCGATGCTGGATGGCGCCCAACTCGGCCATCACCTCGGCGCGTCCCTCACCGGCCTTTGCGGGCATCATGGTGTTGCGGTCCCACCCCAGGATGGCTTCGGCTTCATCCAGCAAGCTCAGCCGCCTGAAGCGGTCCTCCAGGGCTTGATACGCCGACACTGCGGTCATTCAGGGCTCCCCCGCCTGGCCATCCGATGCGGCTGGGTGCGCCGTTGAGGCGCCCCGGCGATGGCGCAAGGCAAACATGATCACAAACACAAGCGCCAGTGAATACCAGGTCAGCGCATAGTTCAAATGATTATTCGGCAGGTCGATCCGCCCCTGACCGCCCACCGGGAATGCCCCAGGCCGGACGTTGGGCAACGTGCCAGCGTCAGCCGAGATCCAGATCGGGGACGGATCCTCCAGCCCCAGCGCCTTGGCCATTTCGCCCGGAGCAAGGGTGAACCATTGATCGCGCTCTGGCTGGTTATCGGGGGTGAAACTGCCACCGGTCTCTGGAAGGAAGGCTGTCCCTGTGAGGGTCAAGGGACCCTCCGGCGGCTCCCAGGTGGCATCAGGGGGCGCCCACCCCAGGTTGACGAACACCACTTGGCCTTCCTGACGAACCGCGGTGACCAAGTGAACCCCAACGCGGCCACCCAGGGTCCGCGGCCCCAGCGCCAGGGTCCGTGGCGCCGCGACCGCGCCGCTTACCTTAACGGGACGGAACACCCAGTCGGCGGCCTCCTGCGGGCTGAGCGGGGAGGGCAGCGGGGAGGGCGGCTCGGACTGTTGGCGCGCGATCTGCTCAAGCAGGTCGGCTTTCCAGCCAAGGCGTTGCAGTTGCCAGGTGCCCAGGGCCAACAGGATGGCCAGGACCGAAACGCCGAGCGCCCAAGCCAACAGGCTCGGGCGCTCAAAACCGTGGAAAAAGGAACTCATGGATCAGGTATTGGGAATGGAGCCCCAGACGTAGACAGCGGCAAACAGGAACAACCACACCACATCAACAAAGTGCCAGTACCATGCCGCCGCTTCGAACCCGAAATGGTCGTCCGGTGTGAAGTGACCTTTGTTGTTCCGCCACCAGCACACGGCCAGGAAAATCGTCCCGACGATGACGTGGAAGCCGTGGAAGCCCGTGGCCATCATGAAGGTCGACCCGAAGGCGCCAGAGGACAGGCCAAAGTTCACATGGGTGTACTCATAGATCTGCACGGCCGTGAACAGCACACCCAGGCCCACGGTTAGCCCCAGAAACAGGTTCACACCCTTGCGATCGCCACGCACCATGGCCGCATGGGCAATGGTCACCGTCTGGCCGGACAGCAGCAGGATGAAGGTCATGAGCAGAGGCAGGCTCCACGGGCTGACCGTCTCAATACCCTCCGGCGGCCAGACGCCAGGATCGATGGTCAGGGGGTACGTGCCCGCCTCAAAACCCGCCACAGGGAACAGCGAAGCGTTGAAGAACGCCCAGAAGAACGCGACGAAGAACATCACCTCCGAGGCGATGAACAGGGCCATGCCAAACCGAAACCCGATATTGGCGATGGCAGAGTGGGCCCTCTCGATCACATGCTCGCGGATGACGTCGCGCCACCAAACGATCATGCAGAAGATAACCAAGGCCATCCCCAACACGAACAGGCTGGGGAAATAGGCCTCCTCGGTGTTGTTCATCCAGAACACGCCACCCAGGGCCATGATCCCGATGGAGAAGCTGCTGAGCAACGGCCACGGGCTGGGATTGACGAGGTGGTAGGGCTGGGGCGGGCCACCTTCGAGTTCGTATTCTACTTTGGCCATGGGGCGTTCCTCTGGACGGGGGAGTTCTGCGTTGACGCAGGGCTTACCAAGACGGGGTGTGGATCAACCTTCCGGACCTTTGCCCGGAAAGAACGTGTATGACAAGGTGATGGTGTGGACATCGTCCATATCAGGATCATCCAGCAACGCTGGATCCACATAAAACTGGACCGGCATTTCCATACTCTCGCCAGAGGCCAGCACCTGCTCCTCAAAGCAGAAGCACTGCACCTTGGCAAAGTAGGCCCCCACCTTTTGCGGCGTAACGTTATAAAGCGCCGTGCCCTCTGTGGCCGATGCGCCGGCGTTAGCTGCCGTGTAGAAAATCAGCCCTTCCTGGCCGACTTTCACCGTCACACTGCGGGTGCGGGGCCGGAAATCCCACTCCAGACCGGGGGCGGTGTCTGCATTGAAGCGAACGCGGATTTCGCGGTCAGACACGCGCCCGGCGTCCGGGGCGGCCTCGCTGCGTTGAGTCGTTCCGCCATAGCCTGTGACCCGGCAGAACAGATCGTACAGCGGGACGGCGGCAAAGCTCAGACCCACCATGAACGCGACGATGGCGAAGACACCGGCAGCCACACGGGCATTGGCGCGCTGGCCGTTAGGGGGGGGAACAGAGGCCATGGCTCAATCCTCTCCGCGGGTGATGAC
>CAZCBM010000009.1:0-17160 GCA_964496805.1 uncultured Rhodospirillales bacterium
AGGCTCAGCCCGGCGACCAGGGCCCCCATTTGGGCCAGACGCCGCAACGGATGCCAGGACGGCTTCGGATCAAGGCTCAAGGAAGAGGGGGTCGGGCGGCTTTGCATCGGATCAGGACCTCTCGGCTGCCTGCATGGCAGGGGCGGCGGCGAGGGAGCCGCACCCCGAATGGGATCAATCATAGAAGGGCGGGTTGATGCGCAGTCCCACCACCCGGATGCCCTCGCGGGTCTCAGGCGTGGTCAACTGCTCATCCAACACGGCGAACAGGGTGTGCGCCTCGTCGGGATAGCCCAGGTGGTAGAGCGACCAGGCTCGCAGGATCAGCAAGTCCCGGCGGGAGCGGGCATACTTCGCCCGAACCTCCAGCAGCCGCAGCGTTTCCTCATAGCGCTTGGCGTTGAAGGCCATCACAGCGCGCTGGGCCAGACCTTCGGCCCGCAACTCATCAAGGCGCTCGGGGCTGAGGCCAGCCTGCTCCGCCAGGGTCAGGCTGTCGTCGATCATGCCCCGTTGCAGGCCGGCCAGCGCCACGCCATAGGTGGCGTCCTGGATGATATCGGTGTTCTGCGGGTTGGCACTGTCGCGGGCCCGCTCAAAGTTGAAGGCCGCTTCCACCGGGCGCTTCAGCCCCAGCAGGCACCACCCCTTCAGCAGATGCAGCCCAGCATCCAACTGGCGGTTGGCTTCCACCAGAGCCAGCTCCCGCAAGCACGCCCCATACTCTCCGGCGGAGAAGGCCTCGCTGGCGCGGCCCGGATCGGTGGCCAAGGCCTCCGCCAGCAGCTTCCCCAGTTCCGGGAAGCGGCCGCCATAGAAGGTGGCGACCTGCTGGAAACGGTCACGGTTCCCGATGGAGAGGTACATCAGGGCCAGCCCCTCGGCGGCGGACTGGATAACGTCGTCCTCCGCGTCGTCCAGACCCAAGGTGAACTGGAACCAGCGCTCGGCATTGGCGGCCGCCTGGGTATCTTGGCGCTCGCTGGCCTGCAGTCGGTTGAAGAAATACCAGCCCGCGCCCAACGGCACCCGGGGGTTGGCGGCACTGTTCTCCGCCCGCACCAGCAAGCGACCCAGCACCTCATCGGGCAGGCGTTTGCGGCTGTCGGCGGTGAACAGGCTCACTGCCAGATCGTCATAGGCTTTGGCGACGTTGCCGGCACTCATCCACCGCGCACCGATGCGCTCCGCCAGCAGAGGGCGGCCCAGCGCCCGTTGGGTCAGCAGCAGGCCCTCAGCGGCCTTGGCGTCGGCACGCCAATCCATGGCCCGGACGAACCACGTCTCTGCATTCTCATAGTCCCGGCGATTGTAGAAATAGAAACCCAGGGTCTTGGCCGCATTGGTGTCCTTCACCCGGTTGGCGCGCTGGGTATAGTACCGGAAGTCATCGTTGCTGACGGCCCGACCGCGCCCCAAATCCCGGCTGATCCGGCCCTCACGGCTGATGGTGGGGCCAGGCTGTCCACTGCCCTGCCCGCCGCCCAACAACTGCCGGCGCAAGGCTGCCACCCGCTGTTGCTGTTGCGCCCCTTGGGCGCGACGGGCCTCGATGGCGATCAGTTCCCGAATGAAGTCCTTGTCGGCCCCGGCATCGTTGGCCTTTTGAATGGTGGCGATGCGTTCCTGCTGATTGTTACAGGTCTGCACCAGGGTCTTATAGAGCTGGAAAGCTTCCTCGCGCCGATTGATGCGGCGCAGGGCATCTGCATAGACCCACTCGTTGTTGATGTTGGCGCAACCAAAGAGGGAGCGGAACTGCTCGTCGTTGGCAATGCGCACAACCTCTTGGAAGTCGTTGCGCTGGACGGCGGCCTGCAACACGCCACTGGTGGCACGGCGATTGATTTCGGCCACCAGGTCGGGATTGGGCACATAGTCGGGATATTGCTCTTGCAGCCGTTGGACCTCGGCGCGGGCGGCATCCAGGTCACCAGCCTTGGCCAAGTCCCAAGCGCGCCGCTCGTCCGGGGCCTGCTCCCCGCCACCGGCATCGCCAAGCCCGAATTGGGCGCACTCTGGCCCACCGGCGACCATGCATTCCTCGCGCTTGACGGCGGTGGGATAGACCCAGTCGCTGCCCTCCAGGATGGCCTTGATCGCCAGGGATCGGGGGTCGCCCCGCTCCTCCAGGATTTTGATGATCCGCTCTTTCTCCTCCTCGAAGCGATCCTCATCTTCGATCAGGGCATAGAAGCGCAGCGCCGTCAGATCAGGATCCACCACCTTCAGCAAATCAGAGCGGAAGTTGATGGGCTCCGGCAGGTCCGGCTCAGTCTTCGGCTCGCCGGTTGCCTCCTGGTAGTTATAGGGGTCTGAGCCGTACTGCCCGAACAGGCGGTCCTTGTTCGGCTCGGCAATGGCCGTGTCCGTGGTGTCCTCCTGCGGCGGCGGCAGGACGCGCGCCTCCCCCTCCAGCCCCTCAACGGGGGCGGCGCCGGTGCGCTGGGCCCAGGCAGGAATTGCCGTGGCACAGGACAAGGTAGCAACGATGACAAGCCCACGGGCCCATGCCTTCACGGCAGCCATGGCCAATCCCTTCCCTTCTGGATGCGACATCGGCCGAGGCACTGGACGGCGGGTCCAACACCCCGGCCCCGGCGGTCACCCACCGGTCCTTGAGACGCAACGCTACCGATCAGGGGTTAACCGGTCGTTTCTGGCCCGGTACTTGCAGGGAAAGGGAGGTGAAGAAGGGTTTGACGGGGCACAGGCGGACGGCGCCGTCCGCTGGTCAATAGTTGCCGCTGGCGCTCTCCACCACGGGGGCTAGCCGGGGGGTGGTGCAGGCAATACCCTGCTCATGGGCCGCCAGGATCGCCAAGCGCCGCAGGACCGCCGGATAATAGTCAGCGTCGGGGTCGCCAGACGGCCCAGGCCAGCGGGAGAGTACCGAGTCGCCCGTGTTACACCCCACCAAATCCGGGATGGCACGGTAGCCGCTTTGGTCCATGCGGCGGGTCACTTGACCCTGGATCAGGTTCACAACCAGGGGGGGGCGATCCGCGTCCCGATCCGGGCTGTAGATCAACACATAGGGGGCCAGGGTCCGGGTGTCTCGATAGCCGGCCCAGATCAGATAAAGCGGCACCCGGATGGCGTTGTAGCCATAGGCGTAGGGCAGCGACTCGGTATCATCGGCAAGGCTCAGGCTGGAATCGGCATTGAGGACAACCCAGTCCGGAACAAGCCCCGTCATGCCGAATCGATGGGATTGAATGATCTCCAAGCCGGTTTGCTCCAGGTCCTCCCAGACAGGGCTGGGGTCCAGCGCCGCCAGTTCCTTGAAGGCTGGGAACACCCAATAGGAGGGATTGATTGTCACGCGCGCGCGTTGGCTCCCGGCTGAGGTTGGTGGATCGAAACCCTCCGGAGCGGACAGCAACACCGTGTGGCGACCCAGCGTGACGATCAGATCTCTGCGGATGGCCCGGGCCAGATCACGGGCCGCTTCCGTCCATTCTGGATTGTTCCAGGTTCGGCCAGCCCGGGCCAAGGCCCAGGCAATCAGGATTTCCCCGTCCGTGGCTGCGTTGATATCCGGGATCTGAACCTCGCCCTCAGGGACATATTTCCAGGCGTGGAACCCATCCCCGCGGATCTGGAGGGTCGAGTCGGTCCAGGCATACAGACGCTCAAAGGTCTCCCGGTCATCCGCCGCTACGGCCAGCACCATCGCGTAGCCCTGGCCTTCACTGTGGCTGATGTTGGCGTTGGCTGTGTCCAGCACACGGCCCTCTGGGCTAATGAACCGCTCCTTGAAAGCCGGCCAAGCCAGCCGTTCGACCAAAGGCGCAGTCCTCTCTGATCCAAGGGTCATGAAAACCTTTGTCGCCAAGAGCACAGCCAACAGCACCGCGCCGCCAATCAGGGATGATCTCACCACCATCTTGCTGCCCCATCTCTCCTCAGTGTGGGGATCCGGCCCGGACGATCTTTGCGTGATCCGGGCCGGAGGATGTCGTTTGATCGAGGATCGACCTCAACCAACCCGGGCGTTCTGCCCAACCCGGCGGACCAGCGCCCAGTTCAGCAAGGCCGCCACGCCCACCAGTCCCGCCACCAGCAACGCCCAAGCCAGGGTCGACCGGCTGAGAATGTTGGCGGTGATCAGGCGCAGGTTGGTCATGCTCATGTCGTCGGTCAGGATGAAGAAGGTCTCCTGCGGTCGCGCGGTCCGGATGGAGACACTGTTGGCACCGAAGGCCATGAACTCCCCACGCATGCTCTCCCAGAACAGCGGCGTCACCAGGCGCTGGGCAGCCGTGTTCAGGTGGGCCGCATCAACGGCTGTGAACACCAGGGTGGAACGGGTGGGGTTGCGCTCATCGGCCTGGAATTGCAGCAGCAGGGCCGTGCGATCGGGCTCGCAGCTTTCTTTCAATTCCTCGGGCGCTGAGTGGTTGGTGGAGGAGGCGTCCACCGCGCAGTAGCGGCCGATGATGTTGGCCAATTCGGTGCCATTGCGGGTTTCAATCCCAAAGTAGCGCTGGACATTGCCCTGGGCCCGGTCAACCCAGCCCAAAGGATCCTCCGTCAACGCCACATCCTGCCGGGCCAAGCCATAGAGGTCGGCTTGCTTTTCCCGCTCCAGGCGATAGGCGCGGCGCAACTGTTCCAGGCGGATCCGGTTCAGGTCCTGCGGGGCGTAGTTCTCGAAGGTCACGCCCTTGAACACAGGCTCATCCTCGTCCACATCCGCCGCCACCAGGAAGTCGGTGGTGTTATCCACCCCGACATCCGCCCAACGGCTGCGGATGGCATCGCTGGTCAGCGGGGCGTTACCCAGGCTGCCCTCCAACTCCTCCACCGCACCGATGATCAGCACGTGGTTGTTCTCCCCGCGCGGCGGGTCAAACGTCCCATAGAGGGGCAGTTTGGTGCGCACCACCTGTCCCAGCTTGGCAATCAGGGTGAAGCCTGCGGACAGGGTATCCGCCACGCCCTGACTGCCGGACGGCAGGGCGAAGTACACGCTGGAGGTGCTGGTATCGCCGGCGAAGTAGAACGGATAGCCCGTGGTGCTGAGGATACCCAGGTTGGGCAGTTCCGCCAGGCGGGGGTAGCTGCCGAACACCATCTCGCTGTCGCCATGCAGCTTGAACCGGCGGTCGCCCCGGTCGATGCGCTGGTCCGCCGGGCGGCGCTGGTCCGCACAGGGGCCATATTCGCCTGGCAGGACGATATCGGTGCTGCCCCGCTGCAGCGATTCGCCGGTGCCAATATCTTCCCGGTCGATGGGCATGTTGACCTCAATGCCAATGGCGTTGCGGCCAGCCCGCAGGTCACTCATCGGCAGCCGCACCCGACGTTCCACCACCGTGCCGGTGGCCTCCCGCGGAGTCAGCGGAATACCCACCGACGCATCGATATTGTCGTTCAGGAAGATATTGAGGATAGAGCCCTCGATCAGACTGTCGTCGTGCTGATAGCGCAGCAGGACCTCCACGGTGCTGTCATCGGTGACGAAATAATCCGGCGGCAGGTCCACCTCCAGCGTGCGGATCATCCGCACACCATCATAGAAGCCCTCGTTGGCCTTGGGCGTCAGGCGGCCTGCGGCGTCAGCCTGCAACTGATAGTCATAGAAGGTGTCAATCAGGCCCAGTTCGCTCAGTTGAACCCTTACGCCTTCCTCCGCCTGGGGACCCTCGGCCGGAATATAGACATGGCGGGACCAGGGCGGACCATCCTTGGTTTGGACGCTCTCCAGGTCCCGCTCCGCGCGGGCATCCCGATCTTCCCGCAAGCGGTCACGGACGGACCGGGCAGAGCCAACAAACGACTGAAGGTTGAGCTCATCAGCCGCCAGGTATTCAGCGGCAGCCGCAACATCCTCAGCGTCCGTGCCGGAAATGACCACAAGGGTGCCCTGACCGGCGGTGGCCTTGGGATGGGGCATGCTCACCACATCCAGGAACGGACCATCGATCCGCCCGGCCATGTCGCTGCCGATGATCCCGGCCAGTTGGCTCCGGGTGCCGATCAAGAAGCCCCGAGGTCCCGGCATGGCAGCCAGATCCAACCCCGGCACAGCGCCGGTGCCGGTGCCCCGAGGGGCTGGCAGATAGACCACCTCCGGCACCATCGGCCCGGAATACTGACCATAGGCCTGCGCGGCGAACATGGCGGCGGTCAGCAACTGCTCCTCGGCCTCCCCACCGGAGCCACTGAAGGGCTCGGCCGTCATGATGCTGACGGGGGTCAGGCCTTCGAAATTGTTGGCGAAGGTCCAGCGCAGGAAGTCATCGCTGAGTTCAGCCTGCACGGAAGGCGGATTGGTGTACTCCAAGAACGTCAGGTCCGGGAACAGCGTCGTCCAGCTGTCATTGGCGGCCTGCAGGGTACATTTGAGGCGATCAAAATGGCGCACCAGGACACTGATGGTGTTCTCGCCGGAGCGCAGGCTGACCCCCACCTGTGACAGGGGGATCTCGACCCGGCTGATCTCCGCATAGGCATCCAGGGGGAACTCCCCGGCGATGGGGGTGCCGTTGACCCGGAAGGTCAGGACGGATTCCTGCTCCCAGACGTCGATGTCACTGACATAGCCGATCACCAGGGTCGGATCGCGCCCCACCAACTCATCCGGGATGAAAACGGTGTAGTCGCGACGGAAGTATTCCCCGCGGAAGAACATCTCCGCGCCGCCGGCAGCCGGGTCCACCAGATGGATGCGCGTGGGCGCCTGGGTATCCACGTTGGTCTGCCGGAAACGCAGGGGCAGCAGGCCGGTACGCGCTTCCGCCGGCGTCAGGGGACGCTCACCCGGCTCAACACGATCCACAAAGCTGGAGAACTGGTCGTCGATCTCCCGATAAGCCTGCTCGGGAGTTGCAGCGGCGTCGGGGTCTCGCTGCCCCTCGGCGGCCACCTGATCTTCGGTCAGCAACTCATCGAAGGCCACCACGCCGCTGTTGCGCGATGGTGTTGGCGTTGCAGCCACCAGGGGCTGAGCCTCCGGCACCAGGATGGTGGGGTTGCCACTGATCGGTTGATCTTCGGGCAGCGGCTGCGCCTCCAGTTCGGTCAGGGGCAGCCGGTTGTTGTCCGCCTGAGCCCAAGCCGTGGACAGCGGGGCCAGACCAAGGCCCACAACGAGGGCGCAGTTGGTCAGCAGCGGGCGCAGACGGGCAATCCGTGTGATCGGGGTCATCATGGCTTGGGCCCTCAATTCTGACGATAGTCGATGGAGCCGGAGACCGGCTGATTGTAGGCAGTACCCCGGCGCTGAGGCCCGGTGGGGCCATAGCTGGCCGCCGGTCGCCCGGCCCGGCCCGTGCGCGCCTGGGCGTCGCCATCCCGGCCACCGCCGAAGAAGTATCGCAGGGCGCGGCCAGCGGAGCGGAAGGCGAGGCCGATAAACTGGCCGATGCCCCGCAGCACCCCAGGCGCAATGGAGCGGGCGGCCAGTTGATCCGACCAGGTGGCGGAATTGCCGTAGACCAGCTTCACCACATCCTGCATGGCTTGGTTGTCCTGCGGCTCAAACTGGATGCCCAACACCACGGAGCTGGCGGTGGAGCGAACACTGCGCAGGCCCACGCGGATAACGGCCGTGCGGTGTTCTTCGTGGAAGGGCACCTGCAGCACGGTATCGGGATTGGACCAGTCGGCGGCATTGGCATGGCTGGCGGGAATATGGACCGAGGCACCGCCAACGGAGGTGTCGGTGATGACGCCGTCCAGCAGCACCCCGCCCACCCCGAAGGCACAGCGGATGCGGACATCCACCCGCGGCTGGCGGCGGCGCTGGGCGCTTTCAAACACCACGCCGAAGCCGGCCAGCGCGATCATCAGGTTCATCAGGTTCCAGACCGTGACCACCAGCAGGATGTCGCGATTGTCCACATCATAGAACCAGCGCATGATGGAGGCCACCAGACCGGCCAACAGCAATACAACCACGATGGCGAAGGGAACCCACAGCGGGCTGAGGTGATCCTCCTCCAGGGTCTGTCCCTTGTCAGTGACGTTGAACTTGGATTTGCGGCTGAAGATCGCCTGCCCCAGGCTCTTGAAGGTGAACAGTGACTGTACGTATTCGTAGAGCTCACTGAAGAAAGGATAGCGCACTTTGCCGTAGATATAGTGGCTGAGCATGATCACCACGATCATGTAGGGCACGGTATAGGCCAAGAACTGCATGGCTGACGCGTAGTAAATCTCCCACCCAAAGAACAGATAGAACAGGGGGGCGATCAGGAAAATCATCCGCGCAAAGGGGAAGAACCAGAACATGGTGCTGGAGGTATAGCTGATCTTCTGGGAGACGCTGAGACCCGGCTTGAGGATCGGGTTATCCCGGATAAAGATCTGCATCATGCCCTGGGACCAGCGGCGACGCTGCTTGATGAATTCGACAAAGCTCTCCGGCTGCAAGCCCGCAATCAGCGGCTCATCGACATAGACGCTCTTCCAGCCATTGGCGTGCAATTGCAGGGCGGTCTCGGCGTCCTCGGTGACCGTCTTGCCACTGAAACCGCCCACTTCCTGCAACGCCTCGCGCTTGAGAACCGCCGCCGACCCGCAGAAGAAACTGGCATTCCACTTGTCCAGACCACGCTGGATGTAGCCGTAGAACATCTCCGACTCGCCCGGCACCCGCCGGAACGTGCCAAGATTGCGCTCCACCGGATCAGGGTTGGTGAAGAAGTGCGGCGTCTGAACCAGGAACAGGTCCGGGTCTTCCAGGAAGTAGCCAACCGTCTTCTGCAAGAAGTCCTGGCTGGGCACGTGGTCAGCATCAAAGACGACGATCAGGTCCCCAGTGGTGCGCTGGAAGGCAGCGTTCAGGTTGCCCGCTTTGGCCATCTCATTGCGTTCACGGGTGAGATAATGGACGCCCACCTGCTCGCAGAGGATTTGCAGGCTCTCGTGGCGCAACTGGGCGGCATGGGCGACCGAGGGGTCATTGCTCTCCCGCTTCTGCACTGTGCCGCCGTCGTCCAGCAGATAGACATTCAGCTTGTGGCCTGGGTAGTGCAGGTTGCGGCAGGCTGACAGCGTCACCCGCAGCAGGTCCTCGTCCTCGTTTAGGGACGGGACATAGACATCCACCACCGGCAGGTACTGCTCATCTTCGGGAAGCAGCACACGCTCGCGGCGCATCGGGTCGATGACCACGAAGGTGGATATGAACAGCATAAAGATCGCGTAGACCTCTGCCAGGAACAGCAACAGGCCAGTGATGTACTCGCCCATGTCCCGGCTCAACTCCAGGCCAGGCCACATCGGCAGCGTGTTGTCCACCCGCCAGATGATATAGCGCAACACCAGGAACGCGCCCAACATGATCACCAGGCTGCGGGGCAGGCCCGTGGGCCGGAAGAACTTCAGCACCAGGATCGCCGCAATGACCAGGCCCGCTGTGATGAACTGCGCCTGCAGGCTGACCCCCTGGGCGGCCAGGAAGATCATCACCACCAGCACCAGCGCCCACAAGAGGCCGATGACATATGTCCCGAGATTGAACCGCACGGCCCTGTCCTTTCCTTCGTGTCATTCAAGGGGTCGCACCTACCGACCCGACCCGGGCCTCCACCTCTCCCCATCGGTCCAGATCACAGGGCGGATAAACCGCCGGTGACCTGGGCCCATGGGGGGCGTGGACACATCCTTCACAGGGTCGGTCTACGTGGACCCCGTAACCAACGCCTTAAACTCGCGCTGAGGTGGTTTACCGATTGCAAGAGGATGTTCTTGCCGACCCACACAGCGCCAGTGTCGGAGTCAGGGAACCCCACCCCCGTTAAGATTTCAAACAAGATTTTAAGAAACTTGCATAAAATGCTGTTTAACCGCTATTTTGATCCAGTCTTCTTTGGTGGGCAAAAGGTGCCGGACATGGCCACTTTCCCTGTATATTTGTTGGCCGCGGCTGCGGAGATCGCTGGCTGTTTCGCCGTCTGGGCCGTGCTCCGGCAGGGCGCTGGCCCATGGTGGTTGCTACCGGGGGCTGTGGCGCTGGGCCTGTTCGCCTGGCTGCTTACCCTCTCCAGTGCGGACTTGGCTGGACGGGCCTTTGCCGCCTATGGTGGGGTCTACATTGCGGCCAGTCTGGTTTGGCTGTGGGCGGTGGAACGGGTCGTGCCGGACCGTTGGGACCTGATCGGGGGGGCTCTGTGCCTGGTGGGGGCCGCGATTATCCTGTTCGGCCCCAGGGGCTGACCCTCGGCCGAGGGCATCGGCTCCCTTACCGCCCCCATCCTTAGGGTTCGGGAACCAGAAGACGACGAGAGATACAACACCATGGCAGCAGAACTGTTTGTGCAGGTGGCCGACATCACCACCCTGGCGGTGGATGCCATCGTCAACGCCGCCAACGGCGCCCTTGCCGGGGGATGCGGCGTCGATGGCGCCATCCATCGCGCCGCTGGCCCGGGGTTGAAAGCCTTTCTGGCCCCGTTGGCTCCCGTGGAGACGGGCGATGCGGTCATCTCTCCCGGTTTCGACGTGCCGGCCCGGCACATCATTCACGCGGTTGGACCGGTCTATGGCCAGCATGGGGGCCAAGAGCCGGTATTGCTGGCCAGTTGCTATGCCCGATCCCTGGCCCTGGCCCGGGCCAACAAGGTGCGCACCCTCGCCTTCGCTGCCATTTCCACCGGCGTTTATGGCTATCCCTCGCACGAGGCCGCCCCGATCGCTGTGGAGACGGTGCGCGCAGAGATCGCCAGCCCTGTGCAAACCGTCGAGCGGGTGATCTTCTGCTGCTTTGACGAGGCTGCGGCGGCGCCTTACCGGGCGTTGGGCCTGACGGACCCACCGCCACCGCCCCCGCCGCTGTTGTTGGGGGACGGCTAATGCGCACCCTTGGCATTTTGGGCGGCATGAGTTGGGAGAGCACCGCGCTCTATTATCGTGCCCTGAACCAGGGCGTGCGGCAGCGGCTGGGCGGACTGCACTCTGCCCCCCTGCTTATCGACAGCCTGGATTTCGCGCCCGTGGCGGACCAGCAGCAGGCAGGCGACTGGGACGGATTGGCCAACGCGCTGAGCCAGCGGGCCAAGCGCCTCGCAGACGCAGGGGCCGAGGGGCTGTTGCTGGCCACAAACACCATGCATTTGGTGGCTGACGCCCTGTGCTCAGCCGGTGGGGTGCCGCTGCTCCACATTGTCGATCCCACCGCCAACGCTCTGGTGCGCGCGGGGTACAAGCGCCCGTTGCTGCTAGGCACGGCCTTTACGATGGAAAGGGACTTCTACACTGGCCGCCTTCGGCAGTTGTTCGACCTGACCCCGCTGATCCCCCCGGCGGATGACCGCGCGCAGGTGCATCGCGTCATCTATGATGAGCTTTGCCGGGGCGACGTCAGCGCCTCGTCCCGACTGTCCTATCAGGCGGTCATCAGCCGGGCTGCCCGTGAGCAAGGGGCTGACGCCGTCATCCTTGGCTGCACGGAGATCACCCTGCTGATCGGCCCCCAGGACAGCCCCCTGCCCCTTTTTGACACCACAGCGCTCCATGCGGCCGCTGCTGTGGACTGGATCGTGGGCGGGACAGGCGCCGGGACGGACAGTCGCGCCTCTGGTTGACCCGTCCCCTCGCCGTCGGATCGCCCCCTCTCGCTGGTTGTGCCTGGGGGAGTTGTTCATTGCCCGACGATAGGCCAGGGCCCTATAAGGTGGACGCACCCTATCTCCAGGCGCCGAGGCCAATTCCATGCGACTGCAAGACGCACGCAGCTTTGCCATTCGCTATCAGCAGGACACCAACCCCGGCACCAATTACATTCAAGATCTGGGTGCTTCAGATGTCGATGTCCTGATCCTTGAACGGGCGCTGGACCTCAATGGGACCGGGGATGACATCCAATATTCCGCCGGCGAGATCGCCAACATCAAGGGCGGCAAGGACCAGGCCATCCTGGGCTATCTGTCGGTTGGGTCGATGCAGCGCGGCCGGGAGTACTATCACGATAACCCCTTGAATGGCCTCGTGCTTCCGTCGATTTCCGAAAACACCTCCAGCCCCCTGGATGAGTTGTTTTTTCGGAGTTGGGAACCGCAAGGGGCCGGGAACTATCAGGGCAACACGATACTGGTGAACGCGCTGATCGATTGGGCGCGGGACCTGCGGGATGAGGCCGGGATGGATGGCGCCTTCCTGGATGTGGTGAACTTTTACGATCAACCAGGGTACCTGGCTGCCTTTCACAGCGAGACAAGGAACGTCTATAGCGATGCTGAGGCCATCCGCATCTTGGCCGGCGTCACCATGGACATCGTCACGCGCATCAAGGCTGCCCTGGGCGACAGTTTCCAGTTGATGCTGGGTCACGCCCCGTTTTTGATCAACGACTACCGTTTTCCGGGGGGGACCGTCAGCAACCCGCCGGTGGATGAGGCGCTGATCACGGCTTTCCGGGCCTCCATCGACGGGGCGCTGGTGGAAGGCCAGGACTTCACCGCACGCACCAGCCAGACACTCATCAACATCCAGCGCAACCTTGTGGGCGACCTGAAGGACCAGAGCGGCTTTGGCGATGCCAACCTCTTCGCATTGATGTACGAGAACGCGGGAACCGACTTCGACGATGCGGAGACGGCCCTCGCCCTGGCGGAACAGGCCTATGCGCTGGGCGATGGGTTTATCCCCTATTCCGTCCCCGGCAGTGGCGGAGACACCGAAACGTTCAACGCGTTCCATCTCTCCGGTCAGCGCAGTTTTGATGGCGACGGCCAGGATAACGGCCTGGCGGCGCCCGCGCCGCAGGGGCGCATCAATGCCGGAGCCGGCAATGATAGCCTGTTGGGCACCACCGGACGGGATGCCCTGAAGGGTGACACGGGCAATGATGTCCTGGACGGCCAAGGGGACAGCCTGACGGACTTGTCCCTTGACCTGAACGGGTTTGGCATACGGGATTTCACCCCCGCCACCGGGTGGACCAGCAATGACCTTTACCCGCGCCTGCTGGCCGACGTGAACAGCGATGGTCGCGACGACATCGTGGCCTTTGGGGAAACCGGGGTGTTTCTCGCCCTGAGCAATGGGGATGGGACCTTCCGGGCCGGCGGCCGGGCCACAAACTCCTTCGATCGAAACTCCGGCTGGACCAGCCAGAATGACTTTCCCCGCCAACTGGCCGACATGAATGGCGACGGCATCGTCGATCTGGTGGGTTTCGGGATTGCCGGAACCTATCTGGCGCTGGGTCAGGGGGATGGCACCTTCGGGACTGCCAGCCTGATGACCCATGTCTTTTCTCAGCGGCAGGGCTGGACCAGTCAGGACGCAACGCCGCGTCTGTTGGCCGACATGGATGGCGATGGAGACGTCGACATTGTGGGCTTCGGGTCAACGGGGGTGTTTGTCGGGCTGAACAATGGCACCGGCACGATCACCACCATCCAGCGGATTTCCACCAGCTTCGACGGCAACAGCGGCTTCTCCAGCCAGAACATCACGCCCCGCAGCCTGGCTGACCTTGATGGTGACGGAGACATCGACATCGTCGCCTTTGGCACCAATGGCGTCTATGCGGGACTGAACGATGGCTCCGGCGCCATCACCATGACCGTCCGCCCATTGGCCACCAGCTACAGTGTGCGGGGGGGCTGGACCTCCCAGGATCAATTGCCGCGCTTTTTTGCCGACATTGATGCCGATGGCGATCAGGATATCGTGGGCTTTGGCTTCAGCGGCGTGCTGACCAGCCTCAACGATGGCAGCGGCGGCTTTGGCACGCCGGAGCCCTATCTCACCAATCAGTTCCAATACTCCGTCACCGGCTACAGCAGCCAGGCGGCGACACCGCGACTGGTGGGCGACATCACCGGCGACGGGGCCGCTGATGTCACCGGCTTTGGCCGCAGCGGTGTTGTCACGGCCACGTCCTCTGGCGGCCCCGTTGGCGATGTCTTCGTGTTCGATAGCGCAGACTTCGGTCAGGACCAGATCCTGAACTTCCAGCAACAAGATATCCTGGACTTCCGCGGCTCTGGCTTCAGTCAAAGCGACCTATCGGTAGCGCAGCAGGTGGATGGCCTCGACGGCATTTCAGACACGCTGATTACCATTGCCGGCACAAGCAACAGCATCGTGCTGGAGGATTTCGATAATACTCTGCTGACCAGCAGCAATTATCTGTTCATCGACACCTACGCGTGAGCCTAGAGCCCGTTTCGGTGAGATAGAGTCCACACCAGCCCCGCGCCCCCACCCGGCCACCCATTGGTACGATACTGGCGTGGGTGGCCGGGTGGGGGCGCGGGGTGGTCAAGGTAGGTGGGATAGGCTCTAAAGGGGGTCGCTTGGACGATCCCCGTTGTGGCGTTGCCCCTACGGGATCCTACGCTCTACGCGCTTTCCGGGCCCAAGGCGATGACCCGTGATGGGTCACTCCAGGCCCAGCGCGCTGTCCACCAAGTCCTTCGCCTCGGGGCTGTCCCAATGGGCGTCCCCCATATAACGCGCGATCTCCCGACCCTGCCGGTCCAGCAGCAAGGTGGTGGGCAAAGGGCGGACGCCGAAGTCGCGGGTCATGTGCTTTTCATCGTCATGAACAATGACGAGGTTGGGCAAATCGGTCCGGTCCAGAAACGGCCCGATCATCTCCGGCTTGAAGTCCAGGCTCACCGCCAGCACAACAAAATCCTCGCCAGCCTTCTCCGCAGCCAGGGCATCCAACGAGGGCATTTCCGCCACACAGGGTGGACACCAAGTGGCCCAGACATTCAGCAGCACCACCTTGCCCCGCAGATCGCTCAGCGCCACCCGGCCGCCGGCACGATCATCAAAAGTGGCCGCCACCGCAGGGACCGGCGGATGCTGCACTTCAAAGTCCTGCATCTCCCCTTGCAGCACCAGCCCCTGGGCGAGCACCGGGGAGCCCGATACCAGCAGGGCCAGAACCACACCACACCACCAAAGTCTGAGCATCAGAAGCAGCCTCCCAAAGTGTCAACGACGGTCTCGCCTTCAGCCGGCGGCGGTGCCGGCGCCCGGTGGTGGCCTGCCGCAATATGATCCAGCAGTGCCAGCGCTTGGGGACTGTCCCATTCCGCCGGGCCTTCCAGCACCGCCACCAAGTCGCCTTGGCGATCCAGGATCATGGTGGTGGGCAGCGCATGGGGGCGAAACGCGTCCGACATTTGCGCCCCCGGGTCCATATAGGCCACCAAGTTCGTCAGCAGATGGCGTGCAAAGAACCGCGGGACCAGGGTCATGCCGTTTTCCTCCCGCGATAGGGCAATCACTTTGACATCACCGTCCCGTGCAGCCTGCAACCGATCCAGGGACGGCATCTCAGCCACGCAGGGCGGACACCAGGTGGCCCAGAAGTTCAGCACAATCACCTGCCCGCGGAAGTCACTCAGCCGCCATGTCACACCGTCTGGGCTGGCAAAGGCAGCCTGTGCCGCCGGCACCGGGCATCCCAAGCGATGCAGCAGGGCGAAATCCCCGCTCAGGCGGGGCCATTCCCCCTCCGCCAGGGCGGGCGCCACGTCCCCCTCTAGGGTACTCACCGCCCCCGCCTGGATCTCCTGCGCCTTGGCCGCCAGTCCAACGGAAAACCACACCGCCAAGGCACTCAGCAGGGTTGCGGCCCCTTTCCAGCGCGCACGGCCTGCGCTACGCCTCTGATCTTGGTGCATCATCGCCCATCCTCCCAATAGTCCTGACCAGCCCGAACTGTTTGACGAGCATCGTGTCCTCCGCGCCCGACGACTTTCCCCCCACAGACCCGCGCCCTGTTGAGGGCGATCTGCCTCACCCTTTCGAGCCTGACCGCGCCAGCGTGGAGGAGCGACCGCTGTGGGGCGGGCGCTTCGCGGAGGGACCAGCCAAAATAATGGAGGCGATCAACGCCTCCATCGATTTTGACAAGCGCTTGGCGCGCCAGGACATAGACGGCTCCATCGCCCACTGCCAGATGCTCATCACCTGCGGCATCCTCTCCGCCGAGGACGGCAACGTCATTCTGGAGGGTCTGGCAAAGGTGGATGCAGAAATCCAGTCCGGCACCCTCACCTTCTCGCGCGTACATGAAGATATCCACATGAACGTGGAGGCCCGCCTGCATGAGCTGGTGGGCCCGGTGGCCGGGCGCTTGCACACCGCCCGTTCCCGCAATGACCAGGTGGCCACCGACTTCAAACTGTGGGTTCGCCAAGCGTTTGACGAGGTGGATGCGGGGGTCAAACGCCTCCAGCAAGCCCTGATCGAGCAGGCGGAAGTCCATGCCGGCACCCTCTGTCCCGGCTACACCCACCTGCAAATGGCGCAGCCTGTCACCCTGGGCCATCATTTCCTGGCCTATGTTGAGATGTTCGGCCGGGACCGCAGCCGCCTGGCCGACGCCCGCAGGCGGCTGAACGAATGCCCCCTGGGATCGGCCGCCTTGGCCGGGACGCCCTACCCCATCGATCGCGACCAGACAGCGGCCGCCCTGGGCTTCGATCGCCCCACAGCCAATAGCCTGGATGCCGTCAGCGACCGGGATTTTGCGTTGGAGTACCTGGCCTGTGCGTCGATCCTGGCCATGCACCTGTCCCGCATGGCGGAGGAGTTGGTGTTGTGGGTCTGCGGCCAGTTCGCCTTCATCCGACTGCCCGACGAGCTGTCCACCGGCAGTTCCATCATGCCGCAAAAGCGCAACCCTGACGCGGCCGAGTTGATCCGGGGCAAGACCGGGCGGGTTTTTGGTCACTTGCAGAGCCTGCTGACCACCATGAAAGGGCTGCCGCTGGCCTATAGCAAGGACCTTCAGGAGGACAAGGAGCCGGTGTTCGATACCCAGGACACCTTAGCCCTGTGCCTGGAGGCCGCCACCGGCATGCTCAGCCGAATGGAGGTCTATCCCGCGCGCATGGAGGCCGCCGCCAAGCCCGGCTATCCCACTGCCACTGATCTGGCAGACTGGCTGGTGCGGACCCTGGGTGTGCCCTTCCGCGAGGCGCACCACATCACAGGACGCATCGTCCACCTGGCCGAAGAGGTGGGGGTGGACCTGGAGCAGTTGAGCCTCGTACAACTGCATAAAGTGGACCCCCGCATTACCGCCGATGTCTATCAGGTGCTGGGTCTGCGTGCCTCGGTGGAAAGCCGCACCAGCTATGGCGGCACCGCCACCACCAATGTGCTGGCGCAGTGCAAGGCCGCCCGCGAGCGGTTCTTGACGTGAAACAGAGGAGCGGATGGGGATGAGGGTGC
>CAZCBM010000009.1:17170-26336 GCA_964496805.1 uncultured Rhodospirillales bacterium
CCGCCACAACCAATGTCCTGGCCCAATGCCAGGCGGCCCGGGAGCGTTTCCTATGAGCCTGTTGCGCTGGTTTCTGGTGGTCAGCATGATGCTGATCGTCAGTGCTTGCGGTGTGCGGCCTGAACGGCTGGACCCGCCAGCCGATGCCGACCCCGCCGCCTATCCCCGCGCCTATCCGAAAGTGCCGTAATTGCCCATGACCGCCGTTGCCGTTTCTGCCCAGGATCTCACCAGCCTTGCCCCCGTGGCCCCTGGCGTTGAGGTGCAGGCGGGGGAGTTGGCCGTGGGGGGCGTCCCCCTTCGCTGGATTGCGGAGCAGTTCGGCACCCCGCTCTATGTCTATGACGCCGACATCCTGCGCCAGCGCGCCCGCCGCTATCAGCAGGCCCTGGCCGGTCTGAACGCGCGCCTGTGCTACGCCGTCAAGGCCAACGCCACCTTGTCTCTTCTGGAGGTGGTGCGCGATTGCGGGCTGGGGGCCGATATCGTCAGCGCCGGCGAGATGCAGCGCGCCCTGGCCGCCGGTATTCCCGCCAGCGAGATCGTGTTTGCTGGCGTGGGCAAGACCGAGGAGGAACTGGCGCTGGCCCTGACGGCCGGCGTCGGACAGATCAATGTGGAAAGCCCCAGCGAGTTGGCCCTGCTGAGCCGGGTGGCCACCGCCCAGGGGCAGACGGCGCGGGTGGTGCTGCGCATTAATCCCGACGTTGACCCCCTGACCCACGCGAAGATCGCCACCGGGGGCAAAGAAACAAAGTTCGGCATCGACGCTGACCAGGCGCTGGACGTGCTGCGCCAGGCCCGCGCGCTGCCTGGGGTGGAGCCCTGCGGTTTCGCGGTGCACATCGGCAGCCAGCTCACTGACCTCAACCCCTACCGCAGCGCCTTTGCGGTGCTGGCTGAACTGGTGGACTTGGCGCGGGCAGAAGGGTTTGGCATCGATGAGTTGGACCTGGGGGGCGGCCTGGGTATCGCCTACCGCATGGACGACACAGAACCGGACCTGGACGCCTACGCCGCCATCATCCGCGCCACCGTTGGCCATCTGCCTGGCTTGAGGCTGACGTTGGAACCCGGACGCAGCCTCGTGGGACCCTGCGGCTTGCTGCTGACCCGGGTGGTCCACCTCAAACAGGGGCGGGAGCGACGCTTCGCCATTGTCGACGGGGCGATGAATGACCTGATCCGCCCCACTTTGTACGAGGCGTATCACGAGATCGTCCCGGTGGTGCAGGCCGCCGCTGAGGTGAACACCCTGGACCAGGACATTGTTGGCCCCATTTGTGAAACGGGTGACTATTTCGCCCGGGCGCGGGCGCTGCCGGAATTGCGGGATGGTGATCTTCTCGCCATACTTTCGGCGGGCGCCTATGGTTCTGTGATGGCCTCGGCCTACAACAGCCGGTCCATCACAGCGGAGGTGATGGTGGAGGGCGGCAGGGTTCGGTTGATCCGACCACCGCTGACCACCGCCGACCTGCTTGACCGCGAGCGCTCGGGCCGCGGCCCGTGGACCCAACCTGCCTGACCGGCACCCTGGGTCTGCCTCATTGATCTGAGACGTTCCCTGGGGGAAAGATGACTGTGCCCGCCACGACCACCGCCACCCCTGTCCGGTTGCTGAAAACCGCAGCCTGGGGCATTGGCGTGATCCTGTCCGTGCAAATCCTGCTGGCCATGGGCGCCCTGCTGCTGGGTGCCGGCCTGCATGCGCCCCCGCTTGTGCACGCTGTCGCTTTGGCGGGCAGCCTCGTGTTCGTCCTGGTGGCGGCTGTGCGGGGGTTGTCCTTGGAAGCCAATGGTATCCCCAGTCGGGAGGGGGCGCCGCCGCTGGGCAGCAAGTGGGTGTTTGCCTGGCTGGCCCTGGCCTGGGAAGGTGTTTGGCCGGCCCTGATGCCGCTGGCCATGGTGGGCGTGGGCTTTGTCGCTCTGGCCTTGCTGGGGGTGCTGCCACTATTGGGCGGATGGGCGCATCTGGCGGTATTGGTGGCGTTGGCCGCCGCCAGCTTGTGGGCGCTATACCATTTTGTCCTCACCGTACGCCTGCCCCGGGGTGAGGCTGTGATGCGCCGACTGGAGCGGGACAGTGCGCTCACCCATCGGCCATTGCAGACGCTCCAAGATGCGGTGCCCGAAGACATCCGTGACCCGCTGGCCGCTGCCCTGTTCCGCCGCCATCAGCAGCGCGTGGCCCAACAGGTGGCCCGGCTGAAGGTGGAGCGGCCCCTGTCGGACGTGGACCGCAAGGACCCGTTCGCCCTGCGCTACGCCCTGGGACTGTTGCTGGTGGTGGGCCTTGTCTATGGTGCCGCCAGTTGGCAGGACCGGCTGCGGGAGGCGCTTTTTCCGACCTTCAGTGCCACGGAAGTCGCAGTTGACGTCGCCTTCCAGCTGTGGGTGACCCCGCCCGATTATACCGGCGAGAGCGACATCTTCCCGCTGGCCGTGAAGGAACAGGCAGAGGCGGACGCGCTGGCCGCGGCCCAGGAGCGCGCCAACGCCACTGGGCAACCGATCCAGCCGCCCGCCCCCACCACCACCACCATCCCGGTCCCCACGGGCTCCACCCTGCGCGGGCGCATCAGTGGTGGAACGGAGGCCCCAACAGCCACGGTGATCCGCCAGGATACTGGCGAGAGCACCGTCATTCCCTTCGCCCAGGTGGACGCCGTCAACTGGGAACTCAATCTGGGTCTGAGCCAGGATCTCGACGTATCTCTCGCGCAAGGGAGCGATGACCTGGGGCAATTCCTGTTCACCACGCGGGCGGACGCAGCCCCCACCATCGCGTTCACTGACGCCCCAGCCAAGCGGGAGGGCGAGGATCGGATCGGTTATGGCTGGAAAGCCGAGGATGATTATGGGCTGGCGCGGGTGAGCAGCACCATGACCCTGGCCGCAGAAACCATTGAGCGCCCGCAGGATCATCCGCCCCTGGTGATTGAGTTGCCGGTGGCCCCCGGCGCCCGGCAGCGCTTGGCCGAGGGCGTGCATACACCTGACCTGATCGACCACCCCTGGGCCGGTCTGCCGGTGACAGTTTTGCTGTCCACCGAAGACGGCGCAGGCCAGACGGCAGAGACCCATGCCGAGACCGTGGACCTGCCGCTGCGCCCCTTCGACCATCCCGTGGCCAATTTCATCATCAGCCAGCGCCAGCGTCTGACCACCCACCCGGTCAGCACGCGCCTGGAGGTGGGGCAACTGCTGCTGGACATCTCCAACGCCACCCAGGACTACAACGAGGATACCACTGTCTATCTGGCGCTGCGGTTCGCCGGCTATCGCCTGCAAAACCAGAACGCCTTCCCGGACATTCTGGCCATTCAGGAATTGCTGTGGAAGACCGCCATTCGGCTGGAGGATGGACGTCTGGGTTCAGCCCGCGAGCGTTTGGCCGCCGCCGAACGGCGCCTGCAACGTGCCCTGGAGGACCCGGAAACACCGGACGAGGAAGTCGAGCGCCTGATGCAGGAACTCGAAGACGCCATGGCCGAGTTGATGGAGGAGATGGCCCGCCAGATGGAAGAGATGTGGGCCGACCAGGAGATGCCTGAGATGCCGGACATGTCCCAGTTCGACCTGGAGAACATGGACATCCAGGACATGGAAAGCATGCTGGACGACTTCCGGGAACAAATGGAGCAGGGCGACCGCGAACAGGCCCAGCAGCGCCTGGAAGAAATGCGTCGCATGATGGAGCAGATGCGCCCCATGACGCCGGAGGAGATGCAGGAAATGCTCCGCCAGGCGCAGCAGATGCAGCAGGGGCGCAGCCTGATCGACGATTTGGAGGACTTGGCCGACAACCAACAAGCGCTCTATGACCGGACCTTCCAACAGAGCCAGGATCAGCAGCTACAGCCGATCCCCATGCCGGACATCCCGCGCATGCCGACGCGCCTGGATCCATTCCCCCCTCGCCAGCCACCGCAGGACATCCGCCGGACCCTGGAAGAGATGGAGCGGCAACTGCAAGCGGACCGGGACGCCATGCGCCGGGACCGCCGGGAGGAGATGACGCGCCGTCAACTCCGGGGGGAGGCCATGAGCCAGGGGCTGAACCCCTTGGATCCAGAGGTTGCCCAGGCCATTCAGGAGGAACTGGCACAGCGCATGGAGGACTATGACCGCGTGCAGGAGGCCCTGCGCCGCCAGCGCGACCAGAGCCAGGAAGACCAGCAAGACCGCCAACCAGACCCCGCCCAGGACACTGACCACGCTGCGGACGACACCCAAGAGGCACCGCCAACCGGCCCCACGGTCAGTGGACTGCCGCGCCTGGACACCGAGGGCGGCACGGAAGGGCAGGAGGGCCTGCGCGCCGGCCTGATTGACGGATCCGAGCGCGTGGGCGGCGGCGTCAGCCTGGGCTTCTTCCAGGAGTTGCCGCAGGAGTTGGCGGAGGCCGACAGCGCCATGCGTCGGGCAGAAGCCGCGCTGGTCGATCAGGACCCCACCGCCAGCCTGGACGACCAGTTGCTGGCGGAGCAGAAAATCCGGGAAGCCATCGAAAAACTGCGTCAGCAACAGCAGCAGCAACAGCAGCAACAGGGCGGCGGCCAACAGATGGCCGGCCAGCCCGGCGGCGGTGGTCGCGGCGGTCAGCGCTTCATGCTGATGCCTCGCGATCCCGGCCGCGACCGCCAGGGGGGCCGCGGTGACCGCGAAGATCGCCCCTTCGGCAATGGCAGTGAACGGCGGGATCGCGCCAATCAGGATCCCTTCGGCCGCGACGCCCCGCCCAGCGATCAGGGGGAGATGTCCACCGAGAATGTGGATGTCCCCGATGAAGCTGAGCGCCAGCGCGCGCGGGAAATCCTGGAGGAGTTGCGCCGCCGGGCCGGTGAGTTCCAGCGTCCTGAGATCGAGTTGGATTATATCCAGCGCCTGCTGCGCCGCTTCTGATGGCCGCACGGCAGTGGACACCGATAGACGTGGACACCGATAGACGTGGACACCGATTTGGGATCGGCGCCCCTGCTTTAGAGCCTGTAACACCTACCTTGACCACCCCGCGCCCCCACCCGGCCACCCACGCCAGTATCGTACCAATGGGTGGCCGGCCAAAGGTACGCCAGGTTGGGGCGCGGGGCTGGAGTGGACTCTATCTCACCGAGACGGGCTCTAGGGGTGCGGGGCCAAAGGAGGGGCGATCCAGCAGCCAAGCATCACGCGTAAGGGTGTGGCCGCCCTTGCCAGGGCCCCCCGGGCCACTTAGGTTCATGGGTGGCTGGGCGGTGCGTGAGGTCCATTTGATCCCAGGGGCCGATGAACGCATGCACGGGAGCCGCCTCTGTCGGGCTCGTGGGCCCGGTATCGTGGCGCCCACCTGGTTTCCAGGGCCGCATGTGGATCCTGTGACCCACGGCCGCTCCGGCTCTTCTTTCCGGCCCTACCCCCCATTGGCTCCTCTCCTCTTGGCTTCAGACAGTTTACCCCCGACGGGGGGGAGCCGAGGGGCGAGGCCCACAGGTCCAATAGCCCAGGGAAAGACGGGCGAAAGAAAGAGCCCAAAGCCCAAAGCAAAAAGGGGGCAAAGCCCAGCGGCCTTGCCCCCTCCCTTCGCCATTCGATGCAGCCCCCCTATACCCTAGGATCGGGCTTTCGGCCAAATAGACCTCACTGAGGCTGAGCCGTGGGACGCAGGCGCAGCAACAACTGCGCAATGCGGTCGCGGCGGCGGCGCAGAACCTCTTTGTTGGAGTCGGGTCCCAGGTGGAAGAAGACGGTGAAGACCCGTCCGTCACTGGCCATAACCATGGCGGCGTGGTTCAATTCGCCATCCGAGTTGCGGCAACTGGTATCCGCCAGGGTCATTTTGACCCCACCCTGTTCGCGGGTTTGGCCCACCTGCTCATCCATATAGGTCCCACCTTCAAGGGTTTGCCCCCCCTGGATGGTCACATCGGCCTCGCACCCCTGCTTGGCCGTGTCCAGATAGGCCCGGACCTGGCCATCAAAGGTTTGGGGATTGCCCTCGACGATCTCCCGCTCGAACATCCCTCCAACGACATCCTGGTTGGCCTCCAACTTACAGTCGTCCGTGCGATCGCCATAAAACCAGATCACGTCAGCATAGATGTCCAAGGGCGACCCCTGGGGGACGGCCACAAAGTCGAAGTTCCGCAGACCGGCTGTCTCCAGCAGTACCCGCAACGCCCGCAGCCCCTCCGGCTCATTGGGCTTGTTGGCGCACATGCAAGACCGGATGTCGTTCTGCGCATTCAGCGTCCCGCTCAGGTTGAAGGTCAGCGTCGTGTTGCTGCCGCGAACGATCAACTGATTGCCCCGACCAAACCACGTGTAGAACTCTTGGTCCTCCCCCATGGGAATGGTCAGCAGGTCGGGCCGTGTGGCGGCGAAGGCCACCTCGTTGCGGATGATTGAGGGGCCGCTGCGGGTGATCTCCAGGTTCAGCAGGCCGGTGGGCAAAGGCTCACCGGGCTCACGGCGGAAACTCTCCCGCTCCTCTGGCAAGCCCACAGCAAGGCTCATCTTGTTGTCAGGCGTGCGGGCCAGGATCAGGTTGAACTCATTATCATAAATCGCCTCAATCCCGCAGAACTCAATCAGTTTGTTATCGGGATTGCGCCGTTGGGTCAGCGCCCAACCGCCGCGCGGAGAAGACGCCTGCGCCTGGGCACCGGTGGCCCCGGCCAACATCCCCGCCCCTGGGGTGAGGGTAAAGGCAGCGGCGAACAGCAGGGCGACAGGCAAAAGAGAACGCAGTGCTCGGGGCATGGGGCCTCACGATCAGGAACGGAGCAAAGTCGGAAACAGGGGGCGAAGGAGCGTGGCGCGTCAGCGACACCCCTTTGCAAATTGGGCTCAAGGCATTGCAGCGTAGGGGCTTTTCGTCAAGCCCGTGCCGCATCACGGCTCAGCGTATCAATGCCGCGGCAGGGCCTCACTGGCAGCACATCACCACCACAATAACCTGAGCCCTCAACCGGCTTGCGCATGGGCTCAAAGGACCTTGGCGATCCCGCCAAGACCCATCGGTAAGGAGGAAGGGCTACCAAGTGCCGGCAAGCCCTCAGGCCCGCGGCCGCTTGCGCCCAAAGAGTTCCAGGCGGCACTGCACCAAATCATAGCCCAATTCTTCTGCGATGCGGGCCTTGAGATCCTCGATCTCCTGATTCTGGAACTCAATGATCTCGCCGCTGTCCAGATCCACCAAATGATGGTGATGAACCTCATTGACCTCAAAGCGATCAAAATTGTCCCCGAAATCATGCCGCTGCACCAGGCCCAACTCATCCAGGACTTTCATGGTGCGATAGACGGTGGCCATGGAAATGCTGGCATCCACCTCCCGAACGCGGTGGTGCAGGTCTTCAACGGACGGATGATCGGACGCGCTGCAAAGGACGCGCAAAATCTTTCGCCGCTGGTCAGTCATCTTGACGCCAGCATCAACGCATCGCTGTTCCAGATCCTGCGCCAATTCCTCAGCATCGGGAACCGACAACGGAGCCATTGGATCCTGCGCCACGGGCGTACGGCTATGGGCGGACCTGTTTTGAGCCATGACAGGCGTTCCCGACATCAGAGTTCAAGGTGCACGCCGCCCAATCTCGACGGCTCACCTATCCAAGGGAATGAACCCACATTCCCCATGGTAAATAACCCATTCGGGCCCAGAGACCAAGTGGCACCGTCAGATGTGCCGTTGCCATGCCCAAAGACCCTGATTTCCCGCGGGGCACGGTCACCGCCCGTTGCCGGTTGTTTCAGCATGGGTCCACAGGGGCTATTGGGATCAGGCGACAGTCCGCGGGAAAGGCCGCGGGCGGATCAGGGGGCCGGCCGTTGGCGAACCTCTGCCAGTTTGGGCTCCCACCGCTGCATCAGGTGGTCCAGGCGGATGGCCTGTCCATCGCTGGCACTCTCCGCAGCCTCTGTGAGGCAAGCCAGCACCACGGTGGCAGGCACCGGTGGCAGGGGCTCCGGGTCGCCCGTCAACGGCACGGGCCGCAAGCCGTCCGTCGCCCGCACCCCCAACCGTGCGAACGGGTCCGGGGCCAAACCGGCCACAATCTGCTCACCCGAGATGTTCTCCCACACGCTGGCCGCCTCCAGCATCAAGACGGGCAGCAGTTGGTCCGGCCGTGCGGCCTGGGCGTGGGGTACAGTCTCGGTTTCAGAAATCTTTAGGGGTTGGGCAAGGCCCTGGAGCAAAGAGGCAGTGACCGTGCCCCACCAGCGGGGGTCTGTTCCACTTTGGCCATCCTTTGGGGCGCCACGGCCCTTGCCACCGCTGTCGCTGACTGTCACTGTCCGGCTCGCTTATTCATTGTCCGTTAGGGAAGGCTGGCCGTCAGGGATGGTCATCGCCCCGCCTCTGCCGGACCCATTCCCCTCTTTGCCCGGACGACTGCGATGACGACGTATCGCTTCAACCGCACGCAGGCTTATCGGCAAAAGGATATCCTGTCACCCACAGATCACTTTCTGCATTGGCTAGCCATCGAAACGGCCGGAAAGCGCGCTCAGATCCGCCAGTTGCGGCTGAAATCAGGACGCGATGCCCTGCAGGTGGAGATCGATCGCTCGGCGGTGCGATCGCTGGCCATGGGGGCCAGTGATGGCACCCCGTTCATCGGGGTGCAGGGGGACATGTATGCGGCTTTCAACGCCGTAAAGTGGCACCAGGCAGAAGCGCGACTGGGCGAATCAGATGCCTGGATCATCCTCATGGGGCGCGGTCCAAAGCTCACGCCCGTGCGCGTGATCCTTCCGGCCAATCCCCAGGGCCTGCGAAAGTTCATGGCGGGGCGGATCGCTCGGCTGGACTTGCGCCGCATCGCCGTGGGGGAGGAAGGCAAGGTCCGCAAGATCAGCGGGGGTGCCTTCAAATCCATGCGCTTGGTGCGCAAGCGCGTGGCGGATTCCGACCTCAAAAGCATGGAAGCGGACGCCGCCAAGGTCAGTGGCGCGGCCAGCAAGCCGCAACTGACCCAGGGCCCGACCTGGAAGAAGGTGGGCGGCGCCGGGGAAGCTGCCAACCTGTTCGACAAAAAGGACGATGGCCGGCCCAAAACCCCGCAGCCCAACCGCGAGCAGCAAGCCGCAAAATATGCGTTCAGCGCCACCGACCGGATGACCGGCCGCGCGGTGAGTGAGGCACAGCGGCGCCCAGCCTCTTCCCAGATGCAGGCGG